>JAUYLJ010000008.1 GCA_030699685.1 bacterium
TCGCTTATGCGCAACAGCCTTGCTTCCGCGAAAAGGCGCCGCTTGTTGTTGACGGGTAGTTCACGAAAGCAGGCTTGCTGGAAACGGGCAAAAAATAGTTTTTCCAAAGAAACATTACTTCCTTTTATATACACCAGCAGTTCCCCATGCCTCTTTTCAAACTCGGCGTAGCGTAATGGAAATAATGCATACTTTCGAACCCAATCAAAATCGGCGATAAAAAAGTCGCTGGAAATGCCGACATCGAAAGGGTTATTGCGCCGAGGCAGACCCCAGGCGGCCGCGGCCAGCGTTTTCCGCCGCCGTTTCATTTTCGCAAGCAATCCGTAGACAAACGCGGGTTTGGTCAGCCAGGTGTCCGAAGCGAGCCCGACTACGTAATCGGTGCGTGGAAATTGTTTTATAATCCGCGCCATTCCGGCATCAATCAGTTCAGCTGCTCCTTGGAAGTGACCGGGATTCTTTTTTCTGATCAACATGTTCTCAAGATGGGCTTGAGGGTACCAGTGCTTTTGTCCGTTGTAGGCATGGACGATATGAATATCGGAAAAAAGTCCGGATGTTTTCCAGAAGGCGCGGATGATTTCCATATTGATACGGGCGTCTTCTACCCGATCGTGCGTGGAGATGAGGCAGGTAACGCTGGGTTGAAATTTCAATTTTGGCATGAGGGTATTGTAGCATGATGGATGTTCAAGAAAAACCTTTTTTATTTCGCATGAAACGTATTGACTCATGTCCAACATAGCATTGATAAAATTTTGAAAGCGCAAACTCATGTTCTATCGCAGCAATGTTTTAAAAAAACGAGGCGGCTGCGTAGTGCAGGCCGCCTTGCGGTGAGCGAAAGGGCGAGGAGGCTAAGACTTGACTGTTGGTTCCTCCTTGATGATGCCCGCATCCTGGTAGATCTCGCGGAGCTCATCCGGGAGAGGGCACTCCTGGGCGGGCGAGAGCGCGTCGGTGTCCCGAAGAACAAGGTCACCGATAATTCCCTCGGGCAATGTCTCGGTGTCAGCAGGGTGGAAAGCGAGCTGGGAACCGGCGTTCACGAACATCTCGCCTGGAGGGATCACATCTCGAAGGAAGTTGTCGAAAACGAAATGCAGGTGCTCTTCACCTTCGACGTCATCAAGCGCTCCGCGGACAACCTTCCAAGCCAGTTCACGAAGCTGATCTGGATTGATGTCGTAGCGAGAGGCGAGTTCCCGAGCCAATTCCCGGGAATGCTCAGGCTTAGAGCCGCATCCCTGCATTGCCATCATGACGGCGACCTCGGCGCAGCGGCGCTGCTCTGGCGGCGACACGGCGTACTTGTCCACGAAGGGCCTTTGCTCCATGCGTATGAACATAAGACCCGTCAAAGCGGCGAGAACGTACTCTCGATCGATAGACATGACTGAACCCCTTTTCATCCAAAGTGAATGGTGCTTTCCGAACGTGGACCATTCTTTCTACACCAGAACACAGGATATGTCAATTGTTGATTGTTTGTCAAAACAGACACTGGATTTTTTTTGTCATTTGTATATAATCAACGGTGACTTGGGCCCTTAGCCCATCTGGTAGAGCAATCAAGCGGCACTAGTGGGGATGTAGCTCATCTGGTAGAGCGCTTCCATGGCATGGAAGAGGTAAGGGGTTCGAGTCCCCTCATCTCCACCAGTGCCGCTTGATTGAAGCCCCGTACCGCTACAGGTATGGGGAAGTTATCGGTTCTCCTGCATAAAGGCGGGATCCGTAAACTACAGTGAAACAATTGGGATGCGGGGGAATCCGGTATGGTCCACCACGAGTCAATGTGATAGGCGTGTTGAGTATTTTTTTGCAAATCCGAACACACTCATTGTTACATGAGAAACATTTCTGAATGATGGTGCAATATTTGCCTATCTGAGCCTGTTTTGATACTTTATACATGTTAACGTTCGATCCTTCATTCACCGGTAAGTGACAGGAGGCTTCATGCCGATTGTCCAACTCCTGCTCGCCGTAGCAGGGTTCGTGTTGTGGGGGTTTGCCCTGAGGAATATGACCCCCGGAACACCGTACTTTCCGACCTGGAACTGGCGGTACTGGAAACCCGTATGGAAAATGCACCCGTACTTCAATCGGGTGGGGTACTACCAGAACTACGTCGGGACGACGCTTGTGGCAATAGCTTTTGTTCCGGAGCTTTTACCCTTGGCGTCATTGGTTCTGAGCGCTTCACAGTAAGCGCTCTATTATTTTACTCATGAATTGATATACTGAGCATATGGGAGTTTGGAGAGTAGCGAAGTTCATCGCCAGCAACCTCGGCGATCTGCGCTTACAATTTATTTTGTCGACGCTTTCCGGATTTGCCTACGGGCTGATCAGGTTTTTTATTCCTTTACTCATTGCTGGTTTCATTGATCAGGTTATGGACGGCGATCAGCCCGACTTAGCGCGGTTTACTCTCATGTTTGTAAGTCTCTATCTTATCCAGCTGGGGTTTGAGTATCACTTGCGACGCAAAGGGGAGACGGTGGCGCCGAATTTCGCCAATCAATTGCGAAACAGATTTTTTCAAACCCTTCTCGGTAAACGTTCGCTCTGGGACGTGCGTTTTCATTCCGTCTATATTCTTTCGCTGATCAACCGCGTGGCTGAGATGAGCTACCAGCTGATTATGCGCTGGATCTGGTCGACAACCAGCGACATTGTGTTTATTCCGGCAGTCCTGATTTATATCGCGCTGCAGAATTGGCTGATGGCTGTTTTTATGGTGGGCGTATTGATCGTGTTCGTCGGACTGGGCGTGGTTCTCACTCGCCGATACGCACCGATTTACGAAAAGATCAATCAAAAAACTTCCAACTTCATTTCCCGTTTTGGAGATTTCATGTCCAACATCAGGACAGTGAAAAAACTGCACGTTGAACCGTATGCACTGGACCAGACCGGGCGGCATGAAAGCGAGCTGCGGAAGGAATACGCCGGACTGAAAGTACTTCACGCCAATCGTTGGATCACGCTCCATCTTATTTTTGGCGTAGTCTTTATCAGCAGCATCGTCTTTTTTGTAAACGAAGTCGCCCAAGGCCGGGCGACGGTCGGGGTAATCGTGCTCCTGGTTTACGCGCTTGACCGGATACTGCGCTTGATCGAGAGCACGATCGAAAGCGTGACTTGGATCGTGGAAACAAACGCATACCTGAAAACACTGGAACCTTTTGTCAAAAAAGAAACGGCACCAGCCCAAACTCTTAGAGCTTCGGTATCCTGGTCAGCCATACGATTACGCAACATTGAATTCCACCATCCTCAGAGCGAAGATGCCTTCGTCTTGCGGATTGACTCATTGGAAATCAAGCGTGGCGAAAAAATAGGAATTGTCGGCAAATCCGGGCACGGGAAGTCAACCTTTTTTGACCTCTTAGCCAGGCATTTCATCACCAATCGAGAACACATCTTGTTGGACCGCCGGCCGTATCACGAGCTGCCGGAAGAATTCTTTGCCAGGCATCTCTCATACATTACTCAGGACGCGGAATTGTTTTCGATTTCCCTCCGGGACAATATTCTCTTGGGAAGAGACGTGCCAGACGGAGTTTTGCGAGAGATAGTCGCCGGTTGCGATCTGGAGAGACTGATCGCGACACTGAAAGATGGTTTGGACACGATGGTAGGCGAGCGGGGGGTGAAGCTTTCGACGGGTGAGCGGCAGCGGGTCAACATCGCCCGAGGCATCGTCCTCAACCGTGATATTTATCTGCTTGATGAAATCACGTCCAATCTTGATCGGGAGACCGAGCGAAAGATTCTGGAGTATCTATTCTCCGCCCTTGAGGACAAGACGATCTTATATGTTACCCACCGCCTGGAGAACCTGCGTGATTTTGACAGCGTATTGCTGTTTGACCAGGGGCGCTTGATCGCCCAAGGAGGCTTCAATGAACTGCAAAGCAGCCAGCCGCTTTTCCGGGAGCTGGTTGAGCATCCGGAGTTGATGGTAAGGAAAGAAACGGAAACGAAATTCTAGACTCATTTCAATCTCAATTAAAAATCCCGCGCGATCCTGTGCGGGGGTTTGCCATAGGCCG
>JAUYLJ010000012.1 GCA_030699685.1 bacterium
CGCGTTATTGATTTTTGTCGACGTTCCTTCGGTCACTGGGATTGTACCGGCGGGCGAGGTAGTGCTGGATCACGCGACGACCTGGGAGATCACCCGATCGACCATCAGCGATCGCACGCTATTTGGCACCGGGCCTGAGAATTTTCTGAAAGCCTTCGTTGACTACAGACCCGAGGCTTTCAACGACCGCGGGTTGTGGAACCTTACCTTTATCAAAGGTTCAAGTGAATTTCTTCAGCTGGTCGTAACCACCGGCATCCTCACTACTTTAGTCTTACTCTACCTCCTTTTCCGTCACGGTTGGTCGTTGCTGAGAAGCTTGATATCCAAATCTGACGATCAGCCGGAATGGTTTCTCCAGCTGTCTATTTGGCTGGGGTGGCTGATGGTAGTGGTGTTGATTTTCTTCTATCCGTTTAACTTTGTCCTGCACTTCACTCTATGGTTTCTGATGGCGTTAGGTATATCCTTGATAAGCGAAAGCCGTCCGCAAACTATTGAGGCGGGATCTTCAGTATCTGCTGGATTTCTCACGTCTATCGCTTTTTCGCTGATTGTCGTGCTTGGCGTTGTCTTTGTCTATGGCGCGGGGAAGATCTGGTTCGCGGAGTATGAGTTTGGCCGAGGGAGTCAGGCTGGCCGTTCCTCAGACTATACGGAGGCGCAAGCACGTTTTGCGAAGGCTGTTTCTCTGAACGGCCGCGATGCTAATTTCCGCTTTGCCTTGGCTCAGTCCTATCTCAACGAAGCATTGGCGCTTGATCCGGAAGCCAGCGACAGCGTCAACCGCTTTTCCGAGCTAGCCTCCCAAGCAGTAGTTGAAGCAAGGGCAGCACTGGACCAATCACAGTCCAACCCCGTTGATTATAAGAGCTTCATCAATCTTTACATGATACTGGCGCAAGTTAATCCAATTGTCAGAGCTGATCTTGTGCCGATTTACGATGAGCTGACGGTGCAGGATCCGAAAAATCCCCTCCATTGGATTGAAGCTGGTGATAATCTCATCGCTTTGGGCCAGCTGGCGCTTGCTTCCTTACCGGAAGACGATGAGGATCAAAAAGCGCAGATGATCGGGCAAGCCAATGAGTATTTCAATCAAGCGAGAGAAAAGTATGCTAGTGCGAGCGAGCTTAAAACGGATTATGTCATTGCTTTATTGAAGAAAGCGCTAGTTCTCGAGCTGATAGACGATACCGCGGGCGCAATCACTGAGATTCAGTCATTGGTTGAGAGCTATCCTGAGAGTGTCGAAACTCGGTATGAGTTGGGGAGACTGTATCAATCTACAGAAGACGTAGAGGCCGCCAAGAGCGAATATATCACCGTATTAAATCTTTCACCCGAGCATGCCAATGCCGCCTTTAGTCTCGCTGAGATCTCGGAGCAGCAAGGTGATACCGAATCAGCAGTCGCTCTCTACAGCCGAGTGTTGCAAAATAATCCTGACAACGAAGTGGTCAGGGAACGGCTCGAAGCATTGGGAGTGGAGATAGTCGATGAGCGAGAAGGGGCGTCGCTGCCGTCCGAAGAAGAACCAGAATCTATCGAGTAATCCAATACGGATACTCACAGGTTTGGTGAAATATTAATGATAAAAATAAAACGTTTAGATATTAACATGGAGTAAATTATGAAAAAAACAATAATAATTTTGATTATTGCCGTTGTTGGAATCGTAGCTCTTTATGCGGCATATTCATATGGTAATAAGCAAGGAAGTAAAGTGGATAATGTAAACAATGTCAGTACTCAAACCGAAAAGAGCTGCTCAACAATTTGTGCCGATCAAGGAGTAGTATGCGAAGAAACCGGTGATCAACCGACTTGTATAGAAAGCAGTCTGGCAACAGGACAAAAGTATTCTGAACCAAAATGTGTTTGTTTAAATCCGAATAAGGACTTCTAGTTTTTATTTTTTTACATCGCCTAATACGGCGTATACGCCGAAACTGTGCACTACGGTGCTTGCTTGACTTGAATACGCCGCGATTATCCTTTTTTTCGCGATTTCTTCGCCTTTAAGAGCTCGAGCGCTTGCTCCAGTGTGACTGATTCAGGCTCAGTGCCTTCGGGTAAAGAAACGTTCGTTCTCTTATGTTTCACGTAGGGGCCGTATTTTCCTGAACATATTTGGATCGGCGATTTGTCCTTGGGATGATTGCCCAGTTCTTTCATGACAGTACTCTTGCGACGTCCTTTTTTCTCTTCCGAAAGCAATTCGAGCGCCCGGTCGAGCTTCACGGTATACACGTCGTCCTCTTTTTTTAGTGAGCGGAAATCGCCGTCATGGACGATGAAAGGCCCGAAACGGCCGATTCCAGCGATCACGTCCTTGCTACTTTCGGGGTGTTGTCCTAACACCCGTGGAACGCTCAACAGCACCAGGGCGCGATCAACCGTAATTGAGCTGGGTGATTCGCCTTTCGGGATAGAAGAGCGTTTAGGTTTTGGATTCTCGTCTGTCTTTTCGCCCAACTGGACATAGGGGCCAAACCTCCCAGTTAGACAAAATATAGGTTCTTTCGTTTCCGGATGGTGGCCAATCGGCTTGGGCCCGTTTTCACTAAGTTCTATCAGCTCATTGATGTGTTTTTCAGCCAGATCAGCCGGCGCCACGTCTTCGGGGATGGTGGCGTGGGTATCTTCGCCACCATTCTCTCCGGGCTTCACCAGATAAGGTCCGAAGCGGCCAATCCTGATCTCTACGCCTTGCAGATTCGGCAGTTCGATTCGTCGGGAAGCTTCAGGGTCGATTTTCTTTTCTTGCTCCTCAATCTCCTGATGGAAGCCTTTTGGTCCGGCATAAAATTCTTTCAAATATGGCTGCCAAGGCATCTTGCCTTCGGCGATGTCATCAAGAGCCTGCTCCATTTTAGAGGTAAATCTCGTGTCCACCAATTCCGCGAAATATTTCTTAAGAAGCTGATCGACCGCGAATCCGGTAAACGTGGGAACGAGTGCATTGCCGTCCCGGCGGACGTAGTTTCTATCCAGTATTGTGCCGATAATTGAGGCGTAGGTGGAGGGACGACCCACACCGTGTTGTTCCAATGTTTTCACCAGTGTCGCGTCATTATATCGCGCCGGCGGCTTGGTCTCGTGGCCGGTCGGCTCAATTGAATCAAGCTTCAGATCATCACCCTTGTTGAGTTTAGGCAATACGGATTCGCTAGGCGTTGACGAAACATTCCCGTCAGAAAAGTATACTTTCAGAAAACCAGGAAAAACAATCGTGGAGCCGGTGGCAACGAAACCAGTGTTGTCGGCCGCGATCTGCGCTGTCGTGGCGAGTTTTTTCGCTTCGGCCATCTGACTGGCTAGCGTTCGTTTCCAGATAAGCTCATAGAGCGCCAGCTCTTTCCCGCTCAGTTTCGTATCATTGGGCTGGACGAAGTCTGGTCCGGCCGGCCGGATCGCTTCGTGAGCTTCTTGGGCTGATTTTGATTTTGACGCGTATTGTCTGGCTTCGGGCGAGAGGTACTCTTTTCCGAAAAGTTTTTCCACGTTATGGCGCGCGCCGGCAATACCCTCTTTTGATAAAGCTGGCGAGTCGGTACGCATATATGTGATCAGGCCCTCTTCGTAAAGGCCCTGGGCGATGCGCATGGTTTGCCTGGAAGAAAGATAGAGTTTCCGATTGGCCTCTTGCTGCAGTGTTGAGGTGATAAAAGGAGAAGCGGGCCGCACGCTCTGCGGTTTTTCTTCCACTCCGGTCACCACCCACTTGACACCCTCCAATCTTTTGGATAGATCGCGCGCGGCGCTTTCAGTCAATTCCCGAACTTTCGCGCCCTCTTTCAACTTCCCGGTCTGGTCGTCGTAGTCCTTTCCTTGCGCTAACCGCTGGCCGTCTACGCTGACGAGCTTGGATTCAAAACTGGTCTGGTCTTTGGCCAGCCGGGCGATAATATCCCAGTAGGAAGCGGCCACGAATCTGCGGCGCTCAAGTTCCCGTTCGACGATCAGTCGCACCGCTACTGATTGAACGCGGCCAGCCGAAAGGCCGTAGGCGATCTTTTTCCACAAAAGAGGAGACAGTTCGTAGCCGACTAAGCGATCAAGAATCCGCCGCGCTTGCTGGGAATCGACCAAACGCTGATCGATTTCACGGGGGTTCTTCAGCGCTTCGGTAATGGCGTTTTTGGTAATTTCGTGAAACGTGATCCTCTTGATCTGCTCTGGTTTGGGTTGTAAGAGCTCGGCCAGATGCCATGAGATAGCCTCCCCTTCGCGGTCTTCGTCAGAGGCGAAGTAGATCGTTTCGGCTTTGGCGGCATCCTTTTTTAGGGTTTGCACCGTCTTTTTGCTGGTTGTTGGGACCACATAGCTTGGTTCGAAATCCTTTTCCACGTCCACGCCGATTTGGCTTTTAGGCAAATCCCGAACGTGGCCGTTTGATGAAACGATTTTAAAATCACTCCCGAGGAAGCGGGATAGGGTCTTAGCCTTGGTGGGGGACTCCACAATAACGAGGTTTTTCGCCATGGACTGCTTAGAGATTCAACGTGTAGGTATGGGGATCAATCTGCCGAATAGCTTCTATCAAAAGCAATTCGGACAGCGTGGAATTAATAACACTAATCCCCAGTGTACACTTCTCCGCAATTTGGTCAACTGTCAGTGGCTCAACGCGCAATAAATCAGTCAACTTTTTTTGATTTTCCGATAGCGGCAGTTGGGGCGCGGCGTATACCTGTTCAGCACTCAGATTCAACGCCTCAAGCACGTCTTCAGCCTTTGTCACCACTTTAGCTCCCTGGGCGATAAGATTATTGCACCCTTGGCTTGACGCTCTATATATGTCGGCCGGGACGGCCAGGACATCACGGTTGTAATCAAGCGCGAAACGGGCGGTAATCAGCGCTCCCGAACGGGCCGGAGCCTCAATGATGACTGCCGCCTGAACCAGGCCGGCGATAATCCTGTTCCGCATGGGGAAGAACTCTTTTCGAGGCTGCCAGTCAGGAGGAAATTCGGAAAGCAAGGTGCCGCCGCGGTGAATAATTGACTGGGATCTCTCCAGCTGGTGGGCGGACAGGCAGTGCACGCCGCCTCCGAGTACCGCCCAGGTGAGTCCGTCGGCCTCCAGTGCCGCGTCATGAGCGTGCGAATCGATGCCATAGGCCAGACCCGAAACGATCACGATACCTCTTCGAGCCAAGGGAGATACGATGTCAGTCGCGCACTGTTTTCCGTACGTGGATGCTTTCCGCGTGCCCACTACCGCGATTATTGAGTGCTGGGTGTCCGGCAGCGCGCCGGTAAAATACAGAACCGGCGGAGGGTCATTAATCTCTTTCAATAAACGGGGGTATTGGGGCTGATTCAGACAGATGAATTGAACCTGAGCCCGACTCAGGGTTTCCGCGATTCGTCCCGGATCGACCTTGCTCATTGACCAAGATATTGTTTGTTTGATTGTCGCTGGCCAAGGCAAAAGTGGACAAATATCGCGCCAATTCTTCCAGGCTGATTTCAGATCTGGACAAACGCGCAGTAATTGCAGAAATCTATTAGCTCCCAGCCCCGAAAGCTGTGAAAACGCCAGCCAATATATCTGTTCTTCGTCAGAAGGCGGCAAAGCTGAAGATGTATCTTGGATCATAATACGCAGGGGCGTCTCCCTGCGTCTTTTGTATTATAGTATCGCACTGGCCTGTATTAGGCAAGGTTGATGGGCTTGGTGAGGTATTGGTGATCAGGATCAGGAATAGGTACAGTGTTTCATCAATCGGTGTTTCCCTCGGCCCATTTTTCCAGCTCCTGTTTATGTATTATGTGACAGATTAAATAAAGTCCGACTGAAGGGAGGAGAGTACAGCGGGGTCGAGGAGCAAAGCAACGAAGCGGTACCTAAGTTTCCGAACGAAGTGAGACTAAAATTAAAAAAATCCCGTTCTTTTCTTTTGAAATTATTTTAAAATTAATTGTTAAACATTTCGGGTAATATTTCTACAATTGTACCTTTTTCCCCATTTGAAATATCTAGTCCTAATTTCGTACAAATATCTTTCATGGCAATTTCAGTTTGTGTTTCAATCTCTAAATATGTAGGAATGTTTTCTAAAGTATCAAGTTCAAAGTGAATATCTCCAAATTCATAATGAATTCTATGTTTTCTAAAAACTTTACCTTTTTCAAAACCAAGTTTTTCAATTAATTTTATTGCTTCTTCATAATTCTCTACTTTAATTTCAATCTCTTCTCTGGTTGTCATGTCAGATTTTTTTGCAGAATCTTTGTATGTAATTTTCACATCATCATTAACTTTTCTAATTCTTAAATATTTCATATTAGAATCTGAACTATGAAAACCTTCTGCCAAAAAAGGATATGATTCTGTTTGAGTATCATATTTCAACTTTGCACCTAACTCTTCTAATTTTTGTTTAATTTCTTTAACATTAATGTCTAGAAATTTTAATTCAATCTCATCCATAAGAAAATTTCATAACTTTAAATAGTTAACTTTATTTTAATTTTAAAAGGGGATTTGCGTTTTATTTCTGAAACTGAGTTATTTCGCATAACAGATATTTAATCCCTGGCGCCCCCAATAACCTTTTGACCAAAAGGTTAATCGTCGTCTACCCCCTCACGTCTTATTCGTCTGAAAAACTTTGACGACGGCATCTATGTCGTCGAACCACTTCTTCGGATCAAGCCGATCGAAGTCAATCTTGATCTGGTTTTCACCCAGCACCCATCCGGGATTTGTTCGCAGCAGGTTTTCTATCTGTCTGGGGGTGTACATGGCGAGAAACTTGATGACCAGCCGCGCTTTGACCGATCCGTTTTCGCTGACATGGATGGTATCGATACTCTCGATGGCTGTATCTTGGGCTTCGAGCTTCAGACGGAGCAAGCAATACAGGTTTTTCAGATTGACCGGGAGGGTGCCGCGCTTCTTCGTCAGCTCTTCAAAACGCTCGTCCAGATCGCTTATTTCCCGGATGTCAGAAAGTTC
>JAUYLJ010000019.1 GCA_030699685.1 bacterium
AAGGGAAAAGGATTCCAGGGCGTGGTGAAACGGCACGGTTTCCGCGGCGGTCCCGCTTCGCACGGCCATAAGGACAACCTGCGAGCACCAGGCTCCATCGGCGCCACAGAGCCCGCCCGCGTCTTCAAAGGAACCCGCATGGCCGGTCGCATGGGCGGCAAACGGGCAACCACGAGAAATTTGAAAGTGGCGGGTATCGACGCCGATAAGAATCTGCTTTGGATCAAGGGTTCGGTCCCGGGCGCCCGCAATACTTTAATCATGATAGAAACATTGAACGATCAGGAGAAATCCGAATGAGCACGGTGGTAATCAAAGATCATACGGGAGCTGAAGTTGGCACAATGGACTTGGAACCAAAGATTTTTGATATTGCCCTGAAACCGGAAGTGATTCAGGAAGTTGTTGTTGCCTATCAGGCCAATCGCCGCCAAGCAATCGCTCATGTCAAAGACCGCTCGGAAGTGCGAGGCGGTGGCCGCAAGCCATGGCGACAAAAAGGCACTGGCCGGGCTCGTCACGGCTCGATCCGTTCTCCTCTCTGGAAGGGCGGGGGAGTGACCTTTGGCCCGACAAGCGCCAGAAACTTTTCAATGAAAATGACTGCCAAGAAACGCCGTTTGGCTTTGCTGATGAGCTTGAGTGACAGAGCCAGGAACGAAAATGTGATAGTGGTGAAAGCATTGCCTTTGGAGAAGCCAAAGACGAAAACAGTCTCGGAGCTTTTGAAGAAAATCGGCGCCGGCGCAAACGCGCTTGTCATCACGTCAAAGAAAGACGAGAATTTCCAACGATCCATCCACAATATGCCTCGAGCCGCGGTTCTGCCGGCTGACAGTCTCAACGCACTCACCGTACTGCGGTACAAAAAGCTTGTCATTTTTGAGCCGGCTCTGGCCGTCATGACCAAACACTATATTGCCAAATAGCCATGGGTATTTTTGACCGATTTAAAAAAGATCAGAGGATCGGGGCTCCTGCCAGAAAACAAGAGGCACCGGTAAAACACGCTCCAAAAAAGACGAGTGAACAAAAAGTGGTGTCCGCGCCAGCCAAAGAAAAGTCGCCGTCAGCCAAGGCGATGCCGAAACACGTCCGGCCTGACAGATTTGTGGTCCGTCCTATCGTGACGGAAAAATCCACCGGCTTACAACAGCTGAACAAATACGTTTTTGAAGTGCCGGTATCGGCCAACAGAATTGAAGTAGCGAAATCCGTCCACGCACTTTACGGTGTCACCCCAGTCAAAGTTCATATGATGGTACGAAAGGGAAAGAACGTTACCTATGGTCGCACTGCCGGAAGAACCAAAGATTGGAAACGGGCGATCGTCACTCTGCGCGCGGGAGAAAGTATTCAAACCCATGAGGGAGTCTAGACTATGCCTATCAAACGATACAAAGCAACTACTCCAGGCCGACGGGGCTCAAGCGTCATCACTACTGATGATCTTTCGCGTTCGCGTCCGCCGAAGCGACTCCGTACCACGATAAAGAAAACCGGCGGCCGCAACAGGCAGGGGCGGGTGACAGTCAGGCATCGCGGCGGCGGCCATAAAAAGTTTTATCGAATTATTGATTTCAACCGCAGCCGATTTGACGAGCTGGCGAAGGTAATCTCGTTGGAATACGATCCCAACCGGACGGCCCGGATTGCCCTGATCGAGTATACTGACGGAGCTAAAAGCTACATTATCGCTCCTGACACTCTCAAGTCCGGTGATACGGTAATTTCGTCCCGACAGAAAGTGGAAATCAAACCGGGAAACCGCATGCCTTTGGAATTTATACCGGTCGGCATCCCCGTGTTCAATGTTGAGCTGCAACCGGGAGGAAAGGGCAGAATCGCGCGATCAGCCGGAAGCGCCGTTTTCGTCCAGTCTGTGGAAGGAAAATTCGCCCAGCTGAAGCTGCCCTCGGGTGAAATACGCCTGTTCCCCAAAGATTGTCAGGCGACGGTCGGCAGCGCTAGCAACCTTGATCACAAGAATATCCGTTTGGGCAAAGCCGGACGCATGCGCTGGCTGGGAGTCAGGCCGACGGTACGAGGAAAGGCTATGAATCCGGTCGACCATCCGCATGGCGGAGGCGAAGGCCGCTCTCCGATCGGCATGAAACATCCAAAGACACCATGGGGTAAACCCGCCCTGGGCGTGAAGACTCGCCGGAGAAAACCCTCCGACCGTCTGATATTGCGTGGGCGGAAGCGTAAACGTTAATTATCAACCTGTATGTCACGAAGTCTAAAAAAAGGACCCTTTACCGACCCGAAACTGCTGAAGAAGATTGCCAAAGAAAAACCGGGCGGCAAAATCATCAAGACCTGGTCTCGCGATTCCGTCATTACGCCGGAAATGGTGGGTTATGCCTTTGGCGTCCACAATGGAAAAGAGCATATTACCGTGTCGGTGGTGGAAAATATGGTCGGGCATCGCTTGGGAGAATTTTCCCCAACCAGAAAGTTTGTCCGTCATGGCGGAAGAATGCAGCGTGAACAAGAACAAGCGGCGGCCGATGTTGAACGCAAGAAAAGCGTCGAAGAAAAGCCGGAACCTGAAAAGAAATAACCATGGAGATTAGCGCCCAAATCAAACATCTGAGAATTGCTCCGAGAAAAATGCGTCTAGCCGTGAATTTTATTAAGGGGATGGACGTCACCCAAGCGGAGCATCAGCTGGAATTTTCAAAAAAATCCGGCGCTGAACCAGTTTTGAAATTGCTCCGTTCGGCGGTGGCAAATGCCGAGAAAAACCATGATTTTCAGAAATCAAATTTATTTGTCAAAAATGTCGTATTGAACGATGGTTCTGTGCTAAAACGATTCCAGCCCCGGGCGTTCGGCCGGGCGTCGGTATTGCGTAAACGATCCACGCATGTCAGAGTGGTTTTGGCGGAGAAAAAACCGACACAGCCTAAAAAAGCCGAAACAAAGCCTGGAGAAAAGCCAGTAGCACAAACTGACGTAAAAAAGCCCGCTCAAGCTAAGAAGTCAAAGACTGGAACGAAGAAATAATACTATGGGACACAAGGTCGATCCACGAAGTTTCCGCCTCAAACAGATAACCACCTGGAAATCCAAGTGGTTTGCGAGAAAGAACTTCGGCAAACAACTTGAACAAGACACGGCGATTCGCGATTTTCTGCGCGCGGAGTTGAGAGACGCTGGGTTGTCCAACATTGAGATTGAACGTTCCGCCAACTCAGTCAGCATTACTATCCATACATCACGCCCTGGAGTTGTCATCGGAAGAGGCGGTGCGGGGATAGAAGAGCTTAAAAGCAAAATCAAACAGCGTTTTCTCCGCGAAGTAAAGGATTTGAACGTCAATATTCAAGAAGTTTCCAAACCGTACCTTGACGCTGAGCTGGTGGTCCGTATGGTGGGGGAGCAGTTGGAAAAGCGCATGCCGTTCCGCAGGGCGATGAAACAGACTTTACTTCAAGTGGAGCGAGCGGGGGCTCTGGGAGTGAAGATCAGCGTAGCTGGCCGCCTCAATGGCGCGGAAATCGCCCGAACCGAGAAGCTGAGCTCAGGCAAGATTCCTCTGCACACTATTCGCGCCGACATTGATTACGCGCAGGGTGAGGCCCGCACAACGTATGGGACGATAGGGGTCAAAGTCTGGATTTATAAAGGTGAAGTTTTTGAAAAAGAAGCAGCCGCTACGGCGAATGCTGAACCCAAGCAATCATGAGTTTACTTACTCCACGAAAAGTAAAGCACAGGAAATGGCAGCGCGGAACGCAGCGGGGAAATGCCACCCAGAAAACCAGCGTTGACTTCGGCAGTTACGGGCTGAAAGCGCAAACTGGTGGATTGATTACCGCTCGTCAGATTGAAGCCGCTCGCCGGGCCATTACTCGCTATATGCAAAAAGGCGGCAAAATCTGGATCAGGATTTTTCCTGATAAGCCGGTGACGCAAAAAGGTTCAGAAGTGCGCATGGGCGGAGGCAAGGGCGCGGTTGACCACTATGTGGCCGTTGTCCGTCCCGGTACAGTGATGTTTGAGCTGGAAGGCATTGAGGAAAGTATCGCCCGCGAAGCATTTCGCCTGGCAGCTTACAAATTCCCAGTGAAAACGAAATTTGTTTACCGATAATCGATGAAATTTTCCGAATTAAAACTGAAATCACGCGAAGAACTGCAAAAGCTTTTGAAAGAGCAGCGTGAAAAGGAGCGAGAGCTGCGATTTAAAATTGCCAGTGATCAGCAAAAAAATGTCAGGGAATACCGAAGCATGCGTAAAAGCATCGCTCAAACAATGACGGCACTGCGACAGGCTCCCAAGAAGAAAGAATTAGTGAAATCGTAAGGCATATGAATACCGAAAAGAAACAACGCATGCTTCAAGGGAAGGTGATCGGCAATCGCATGGATAAAACGGCGGTTGTGCAGGTCGTGCGAACCAAAATCCATCCCTTGTACAAAAAGCGGTATCAAGTGACGACCAAGTATAAGATTCACGACCCTGAGAATAAAGCGCAAATTGGTGATATCGTGATTTTTGCGGCCTTCCGTCCTATGTCCAAGGAAAAGCGCTGGAAGCTGGTCGAGATTACCAAGTCAGCAACCATATGATTCAAGCAGGCACAAAACTGAAAGTAGCCGATAATTCCGGAGCCAAACGACTGGCTTGTATCAAGGTGCTGGGCGGGAATAGGAAACGGTATGCCCGTATCGGTGAAGTGATTACCGCCAGCGTCAAAGAGGCGACACCTCACACCGCGGTAAAAAAAGGCGATATTGTTTACGCGGTAATTGTCCGTCAGCGCAAAGAAATACGTCGCACAGACGGTACGTATATCAGATTTGATGAAAATGCCGGCGTACTGCTAAATGATAAAAAATCTGTAGAGCCGCGCGGTACGCGTATCTTTGGACCCATCGCGCGAGAACTGCGAGCCAAAGGGTACATGAAGATCATTTCCTTAGCTCCCGAAGTCCTATAACCATATGGCCATCAAGATTCGAAAAAACGATACTGTCCAGATCCTCGCGGGAAAAGATAAAGGCAAGAAGGGCAAAGTGATTCAAGTTCTTCCTGAGGAGCGCAAAGTGGTTGTTGAGGGCGTAAACTCGATCGTCAAACACCTGCGTCCGCGCAGAGCCAGAGAGAAGGGACAAAAGGTGCATTTCAACGCGCCTCTGCATATCTCAAACGTTATCTTGGTGTCGCCTAAGTCCGGCAAGACCACCCGGGTAGGGTATACAGTGTTAGAAGACGGCAAGAAGGTGCGAGTTGCCAGAAAAGATAAAGAAGTGATTGATTAAGCATGAATCGACTCGAACAACATTATCGTGAAAAAGTGGTCCCGAAAATGCGTGAAGCGTTCGGATACACGAACGACCACGCAGTCCCACGGCTGGTTAAAGTGGTAGTCAATGTTGGAATTGGGCGCGGACTAAAGGATGAAAAGTTCCAGAGCGTCGTCCACAGCACGCTTGAACGGATTACGGGACAGAAACCCGTCGTCAATAAAGCGAAAAAATCTATCTCCAGCTTCAAAATCCGCAAAGGAATGCCGGTGGGGATGAGCGTGACACTGCGAGGCAAACGTATGTATGATTTCACGGAAAAATTGGTCAACGTCACCCTGCCTCGCGTACGCGATTTTCAAGGACTGGATACAAAGGTGCTGGATGGTCAGGGTAACGTCAACCTTGGTTTCAAAGAGCACATTGTATTTCCGGAAATTCGCCCTGATGAAGTTGAAAGCATCCACGGACTGGAAGTGGCAATTGTCACCACTGCCAGGGACAATGAATCTGCCCTCAAACTTTTTACACTGCTCGGCTTTCCATTTAAAAAATCAGAATAAGCTATAGAGATGGCCAAGACATCACTTATCGTCAAAGCGAAGCGTAAACCAAAATTTTCAAGCCGGATTATCCGGCGCTGTTGGCGCTGCGGCCGAAAACACGGATACATGCGGAAATTCCAACTTTGTCGAATTTGCTTCCGCGAACTCGCTAACCGGGGCGAGATCCCCGGAGTAACCAAGTCAAGCTGGTAGGAAATAAGTAACAATTAAAAAATAAGAAATAAAGAGAGAAAATCGATAAGGAAAGCATTTTCGACCGAAAAAACCTGCATTTACACGCTTCTTATTTCTTACTTCTGAATTAATCCCATGATGACCGATCCAATAGCTGATATGCTCACCCAAATCCGAAACGGATTAATGGTGGATAAAACCGAAGTGGTTTTGCCGCACTCCAAGCTCAAGCAGGCCATCGCTGAAGCATTGCAACGTGAGGGGTATATTGAAGCGGTAAAAAAGAGCGATACGGCGCCGATGAATCTTCATATTATTTTGAAATATACCAGCCAGCGCCGTCCGGCCATTGAGTCGATTAAACGAGTGAGCAAGCCCGGCCGCCGGGTCTACGCTTCCTGGGATAAAATGCCGCGCGTTTTGAATAATTACGGAATTGCCATCGTTTCAACCTCGCGTGGTTTGCTGACAAACCGTGAAGCACGCAAGCAGAAAGTCGGTGGCGAGATTATTTGCGAAGTATACTAAAGTAGTAAGCAGGTATCCGGCGAAGCCGGACCGATTACAGCAAGAAAGAAATTCCATGTCTAAAGTAGGTAAAGTTCCCATCACCCTTCCTAGCGGCGTTGAAATAACGATCGGCCAGGATAATACCATTGCCGTCAAAGGTCCTAAAGGACAGCTCAGCGAAAAACTCCATCCGAAGATTCGCCTGGCCCAAAAAGACGGAACGATTGAGGTGTCCGTTGCTCACCCCGATAATCGATCAGAAAGAGCGCTTTGGGGCTTAGGACGCGCCCTTGTGGCCAATATGGTCGCGGGAGTGAGCGAAGGCTTCTCCAAGCAGTTGGAGATTAACGGAGTGGGGTATAAAGCGGCGGTTCAAGGCAAAAAGCTGGTGCTCCATGTCGGGTTTTCCCATCAGGTTGATTTCCTTATGCCAGAAGGTATCGAAGCGGCCGTGGAAAAAAACGTCGTTACTATCTCAGGCGTTGACAAGCAGTTAGTCGGGGAAATAGCCGCTCAGGTTCGCAAAGTCAGACCGCCGGAACCCTACAAAGGGAAAGGCATTCGATACATAGACGAGGTAGTTCGACGCAAAGCCGGGAAAGTGGCTAAATCAGCCGAGTAAGTAAGTGGATTTACAACCATGAAGAATTCAAACATTATAAAAAGGACAGGACGAGAACTGAGAAAGAACAGAGTGCGGGCCAAGATTCGTGGCACATCTGACAGGCCTCGTTTGGCGGTCTTCCGTAGCCTGAAGCACATTTCCGCCCAATTGATTGACGATGTGGCCGGCCGGACTCTGGTTGAGGCTCGAGACGCGGAGGTGGAGAAGAACCTGAAAGGCATAGTCGCGGCCGAGGCGGTAGGGAAAAAACTGGCTGAGAAAGCCGTCGCTAAAAAAATCACCAACGCGGTGTTCGATCGGGCGGGGTATAAATACCACGGCCAAGTGAAGGCTTTGGCGGACGGTGCTCGTTCGGCTGGGATGAATATTTAGTTACTGATTGCAGAAATACTTATGGTCAAAGAAGAAAAAAAGGAAAGACGGGGTCGGCGAGGACGCAAAAAAGAACGCGAATCCGAATTTGAACAGCGGATTGTTGAAATTTCGCGCGTCACTCGTGTGATGGCCGGCGGAAAAAGAATGCGCTTCCGCGCTTGCGTAGTGATCGGCGACATGAAGAAACGCGTGGCCATGGCTTTGGCCAAAGGCGGCGATGTCACTGTGGCAGTCAATAAGGCCGCTAAGAAAGCCGAAAAGCACATGATTACCGTCCCAATAGTCAACGGTACCATCCCGCATG
Organism: bacterium; assembly: GCA_030699685.1. GTDB lineage: Bacteria > Patescibacteriota > Patescibacteriia > JAHIZJ01 > JAHIZJ01 > JAUYLJ01. Next base: position 7,813 of record JAUYLJ010000019.1, read on the forward strand.
CTGTCCGGGTGAAGTTTAAAGCGGCGATAGTGATGCTGAAGCCGGCCCCTCAGGGTACCGGAGTGGTCGCCGGCGGACCAACCCGCGCCGTGGCCGAAATGGCCGGAATAAGCAATATCGTAGTCAAAATGCTTGGTTCTAACAACAAGATGAATAACGTGCAGGCGATGCTGATCGCGCTCGAACGTCTGCACCAACCTAAGGTAAAAAGCAATGGAAGCAAGTCTTCATAATCTTCAACGAGCACCGCGGAAACAGAAACGCCGGGTAGGACGCGGCAACGCCTCTGGCAGAGGTACGTATTCTGGCCGGGGACAGAAGGGCCAGAAAGCCCGTTCTGGCGGGAATATCCGCCCTGGCTTCGAAGGCGGACGCATGCCGTTGATTCGACAAATTCCCAAAACACGAGGTTTTCGCTCACGCCATCTCGAAACCCAAGTAGTCAATCTTGGTCAGCTTGAGACGCATTTTACCAAAGACGCACGGGTGACACCGGCCAAATTAGTCGTCAAAGGTTTGATTCAAAAAAGTTCTCTACCAGTGAAAATTCTTGGACAGGGAACCATTACCAAAGCAATCACCGTGGTGGCTGATGGGTTCTCAAAATCCGCCAAAGATGGTATAACGAAAGCAGGCGGATCAGCCGAGATCCGGAAGGCGTAAGCTTGTCTACCGTTTTCTTTCTATGTGGGAAAAGATAACTCAAATTTGGAGAGTAAAAGATCTTCGTAAGAAGATTCTCTTTGTGTTGGCGATCTTCGTGCTCTTCCGCGTCGCCGCTCATATTCCTGTTCCCGGAGTTGATGTCGAGAACTTGAAGGACTTCTTCGGCTCCAATCAAATTCTGGGTTTGCTGAACATATTCTCCGGCGGCGCGCTTGAGAACTTTTCCGTGGTGATGCTGGGATTGGCGCCATATATTACCGCCTCCATTATTTTCCAGCTGCTGGTGATGATTATTCCCCGGCTGGAAGAACTGCAAAAAGAGGGTGAGCAGGGCCAGCGCAAGATTAATCAATATACCCGGCTTTTGGCCGTCCCGCTGGCTACTCTGCAAGCTTACGGTACCGTCACTCTTCTGGCCCGGTCCGGCGGCGCGAGCAATCTTTTTGGCGGTTCGTTCAACACGCCGACGGGAATCATCGGCGATTTGTCCGTTTTTCAGATGGCTACCGCTATTGTCGCGATCGTGGCGGGCAGCATGTTTTTGATGTGGCTCGGGGAGCTGATTTCCGAGAAACAAATTGGCAATGGCATATCATTGCTGATTTTCGCCGGTATCGTGGCCGGCGTGCCGACCGCCTTTCAGCAAACAGCGGCGGTGTTTGACGCCTCTCAAGTGATTAATATTGCCATCTTTGCCGCGATTGGCATCGTGACCGTGGCAGCCGTGGTGTTTATCACTGAAGGGCAGCGTAATATCCCTGTTTCCTACGCTCGACAGATCCGCGGCCGACGAGTATTCGGCGGCACGACGACGCATTTACCCATGCGTGTAAATCAGGCCGGGGTCATCCCGATCATCTTTGCCATCTCTCTTCTGCTGATTCCGCCCGTCGTGGCGCAGTTTTTCGCGCAGTCGCCCAATACCTTTCTTGCAAATATTGCCACCTTTACCCTTGATGCGTTTAACAATCAGGTATTCTATGGCGGCTTGTATTTCGTACTGGTTGTTGCCTTCACTTTTTTCTACACGGCAGTAATTTTTCATCCTGACCAAATCTCGGAAAATCTCCAGAAACAGGGGGCGTTTATCCCCGGGATCCGGCCTGGTAGACAGACAGCCGAATATCTCAGCCGGGTGAGCAACCGCATTTTGCTGACTGGAGCGATGTTCCTTGGCTTGATTGCCATTTTACCATTCATTGTGCAGGGGATTACCGGAATCGGCACACTCGTGGTTGGCGGTACCAGCTTGTTGATTGTTGTCAGCGTGGTGCTGGAAACCCTCAAGCAAATCAACTCCCAGCTGCAGATGCGTGACTACGAGGGGTTCTAAGATGGCGGAGCATGTGCCGCAGTTGATCATCCTGATGGGTCCTCCCGGATCCGGCAAAGGAACCCAGGCGGAAACGCTTCGCCAGGAAACAGGAATGAACTATCTGGCCACAGGCGATGTGGTTCGCGAATTGATGGCTCGCGCGGCCACAGGCGATCCTATCGGCGCCGAGATGAAAGAGCGGTATGACCGGGGTGAGCCTCAGCCGGATGACTTGATATTGAAAGCAGTCAAACAGAAACTTACCGAGCTGTCGCTGAAACGCGGGTTGATTTTTGACGCGTTCCCTTTGTCCCTCCCTCAAGCCGAGGGTCTCGAAAAACTTCGCGAGGATCTGGGATTGCCGGAGCCTGTGGCGGTAAGCATTGAAATAAGCGAGGAAGAGGTGATCAAGAGGATAACCCTGAGAAAATTTTGCCCCAAGGACAATTCGGCCTACTATCCTCAATCTCCGACTTATGAATCCAACACCTGCGCTCAGTGTGGCGCTCAGCTGGTCAAAAGAGACGATGACACTGCCGAGGTGGTAAGCAAACGCTATCGTGAGTATGTGGGGAGGATCAAGTCGCTGGTGGAATACTACTCCGAACATGGCCAGCTGATCGTCATAAACGGCGCGCAGTCAGTGGAAGCAGTCGGGGATGAAATCCGGTCCAAGCTTTCTCAATACGCTCAAAGCCGCAGATGATTAAGAAAAAAACATCCGAAGAAATCGAGAAACTCCGTCGTGGCGGAGCGCTTCTGGCTCAGACCCTGTTTGAAGTAATAGCGGCGGCGAAGCCCGGGGTGACCACGGCTGAACTTGACGCGTTGGCTGAAAAAAGTATTCTAGCCGGCGGCGCCCAGCCGTCTTTCAAAGGGTATCAAAATTTTCCCAAAACGCTTTGTACTTCCATTAATGAGCAGGTGGTCCACGTCATACCTGACGAGAAAACAGTGTTGAAAGAAGGGGATATTATCGGCCTTGATCTGGGGCTATGGTACGAAGGCTTATGCACCGATATGGCGCGAACCATCCCGGTTGGAAACATCAGCGAAATAAGCCGGCGGCTAATTGAAGTGACTGACAAATCATTTGAAATCGGACTGGCTCAGGTGAAGCCCGGCAATCACGTTGGCGATATCGGTGCCGCTATTCAACAATACGTCGAAAAATTGGGCTACGGCGTGGTACGGACGCTCTTTGGCCACGGAGTGGGATACAAGGTGCACGAAGATCCTTACGTGCCAAATTTCGGCCAGGCTGGCACCGGGCCAGAGCTCGCGCCCGGGCTGGTCATTGCTATTGAGCCGATGATTACCGTCGGGTCTCCGGAAGTACAGACCGCGGATGATGGTTGGGCGATATCGACCGTAGATGGATCCTTGGCGGCCCATCATGAGGATACGGTGGTGGTAACAGAGACCGGTGTCGAGGTATTAACCCGCAAATAAATGGGCAAAGTGCTTGGAATTGATTTCGGACTGCGCCGCATCGGGGTAGCTGTTTCCGATCCGGAACGACGCTATGCGTTTGGACGGCCCACTATCACCGTGAGCGACTGGCGGCAGGCGATTGAAAAAATCGCCGCGCTTTGCCGTGAAGAAGAAGTTGCGCGGATCGTTGTTGGTTGGCCGAGGCCTTTGTCGGGAGGTGTGAGCCAGCCCGGTGGCGAACTTGATGACTTTATCCAGGCGCTGAGGGAAGCATGCCAGAAGCCGGTCACCCGGGAAGATGAGCGCTTGAGCAGTCAGCTGGCAGATCAATACATGAGAGAGCGTCCCGGCAAGCAAAAGAAAGGCACGCGGGACGAACTGGCGGCGAGGGAAATACTTCAGTCATATCTTGATCGTCATAACCACGGCACTCATGGGCGCGCTTGAGTACATTGGAGCCTTTGGAGGCAGCTTTCTCCTGGCTTGGCTGCTGACCGCCTGGGTACGGCGCTTGGCGCTGAAAACGGGGATAGTCGATCGGCCGGACGCGGATCCAACGAGGAAAATCCATCGCCAACCCGTACCGGAGCTGGGCGGTTTGGCTATATTCCTGACCACGGCCGCGGGCGTCGGTTTTTTCTCTATCGTCAATGACCAGCTGCTGGGAGGATATCTTCTGCCTAAACACTTGATTGGCGTGTTGCTGGCTGGCGCGGTTATCATGTTTGGCGGTTATTTAGACGATAGGTATCATCTGGGCGCGAGGCAACAAATCCTTTTTCCAATCATTGCCGCCGCCATTGTCATTGTCAGCGGCATCAGCGTTGACTATATTTCAAATCCTTTTGGCGACGCGATCAGGCTTGATACCATCCAGTTCACCGTGTTCACCTGGAATGACGCTCCATACTCGATCACCTTGTGGAGTGATTTCTTCGTCTTTGTCTGGCTGATGGGGATGATGTACACGACTAAGTTTCTCGACGGGCTTGACGGCTTAGCTATCGGCGTTGGCAGTATTGGCGCCCTGATTGTTTTTTTCCTCAGCCTGACCTTTGAAGTCGGCCAGCCGGAGACGGCACTTCTGGCATTACTTTTTGCCGGAGCCGGCATTGGTTTTCTGATGATGAATTTCAATCCGGCCAGAATTTTCCTGGGTGAAGGCGGTAGCGTGTTCGTTGGGTTCTGGCTGGGCGTGCTGGCCATCATCTCCGGAGCCAAGATTGCCACCGCTCTGCTCATTATGGGCATACCCATTCTGGACGTGATTTGGGTGATAGTCCGACGAGTGTTTTTCGAAAAAACGTCAGCCACCAGGGCTGACCGCAAGCACCTGCATTTCCGTTTGCTTGATATTGGTTTTTCCCAGCGCCAGGCGGTGGTATTTTTATATGTGTTAACCGCCACTTTTGGATTGACCAGCTTATTACTCACGGGCAAGGCCAAAGTAATGAGTTTGGTCGTGTTAGTGGCGGTGATGGTTGTGTTGGGCGCGGCGGTAGTGATGCAATATCGGAAGAGACGAGCGACAAATGACGAGTGACTTCTTTTACGCACTATAGCGTGGATATTTTTTACGGTTTCCGTTGACAATTCTTGCTGGCCGCTGTACACTATCGATTGTAATTAATAACGCAAATCAGCCATGCTCGCAGTTATTCGCACAGGGGGCAAGCAATACGCGGTTCGTGAGAAAGACACAATCAAAGTGGAAAAAATCTCAGGAGACGAAGGGAAGAAAGTAACTTTTGACGACGTACTTTTCGCCACCGGTGAAGACGGATCCAATACTAAAGTTGGACAACCGAGGGTAGCAGGCGCCAAAGTTGAGGCTACAGTACTGGAACAAGGCCGGGCCAAAAAAGTCTCCATCACCAAGTACAAATCCAAGACCCGTTATCACAAAGTGACTGGTCACCGCCAGCCTTACACGAAGATTGAAATAACGAAGATCAGCGCTTAAGTTGCGCGTCGGCCTTTGAGAGAGTCGGCGAGCGTTACTTCGTCAGCGTAATCCAGGTCACCGCCCACGGGTAAGCCCCGTCCGAGACGAGTGACTGTTTTGACGTAAGGTGAGAGTACTTTTTTCAAATACACTGCCGTGGATTCTCCCTCTACGTCGGGATTGAGCGCTAAGATAACCTCAGTGAGCGGCGGCTGATTGTCTTGTACCCTGGCTACCAGCTGATCAATATTCAGGCGATCGGGAGTGATGCCGTCCACGGGATTGAGCACGCCTCCCAAGACAAAATAGCGGCCGGTGAACTCGCCGGTTCTTTCGACCAGGCCAATCTGCGGCGAATGCGCCACCACGCACAGGGTGGAGCTATTACGCTTGGTATCGCGGCAGATGGAGCATGGATCAAGCTCCGAAAAACGGAAGCAGCGGCCGCAGGTCTTGATGGTGTCGCGAAGGGTGTTGAGCGCCCGGATCAGTTTTTTTATCTCATCCCCCGGCTGTTGGACCAGGTGATAGGCGAAACGTTCGGCTGTCTTGGGGCCGATGCCGGGAAGCTTGTTCAGCTCCTCGATCAGCTCGGCGATGGGTTGAGGGAAATCAGCCATCAGTCAGTGAGTCCGGGGATATTGAAGTTGCCGCTTGAGCGCATCTCCTCAGCGATCACTCGCTGAATTTTTTTATGTCCATCGTTCACGGCGTCGCGAAGGGCTGTTTCCAATTTGGCCTTGTCACCGGAATTCATCAGCTCGTCGCTGATTTCCACCCGTAGGACTTCCTGATTGCCGTCCATCAGTATCGAAACCCCGTCGTGTTCGGCGATGGCGGTTTTTTGAGCCAGTTGATTCTGCAGCTGCTTGGCTTTGTCGCGGAGGTCTTTGACTTGTTTGAGCTTGTTGAACATCGGGAACAAATAATAATTAACAAGTAAGAAGTAATAAATAAGAAGTATGGACTAAAGCTGATAAGAAAACCGGAAGTTGTCTATTATTGATTACTTCTTAATTGTTAAAAAGGGCTCTCTTCTTCGGAATACCGACTGCCGATATCATTTTCAAAGTTGACGCTGTGTTCGTTGAATCGCAGTTTGATGAGGCCGGTTGGACCGTTACGATGTTTCGCGATGTGCAGTTCAGCCAGGTTCAGCTCCTCAGGCTTAATATCTTCCTTGCGGTAGTTTCTGTCAACCGCTTTTCGGTAGATAAACATGACAACGTCGGCGTCTTGCTCGATCGAGCCCGACTCCCGAAGATGAGCCAGCTTCGGGATGGCCGGTTTGCTCATTTCTACGGCGCGTGAGAGCTGGGATAAGCCGACGACGGGAATATTGAGTTCGCGGGCGATGGCCTTCAAGCCCCTGGTAATCTCAGCCACTTCCTGGACCCGATTGTCGCTGTTCTGGTTGCGGCCTTCCATCAATTGGAGATAATCGACAATAATCATGTCGAGGCCATGTTCTGACTGGAGGCGCCGGGCTTTTGTCCTGATTTCCATAATATTCGCCGTGGCCGAATCATCAATGTAGATTGAAGCTTCGGAGAGTTTGCCCATGGCGTGAGCGATGCTGGTAAAGTCGTTTTCCTCGCCTTGGTCAGACAGATGGCCGGTGCGGAATTTCCAGAGGCTGACCTTGGCATCGGCGCAGAGCATCCGGTCAATCAATTGTTCTTTAGACATTTCCAGGCTGAAGATGCCAATTGAGGCTTTGTGTTGGATCGCCGCCTGACGTGCAAAGTCCAGCGCCAGAGAGGTTTTACCCACCGAGGGGCGGGCGGCCAGGATGATGAGGTCGGATTTTTGAAAACCGGCCAGCACGTTGTCGAGATCGGGAAATCCGGTCGGCAAACCTCGCAGCTTGCCGCTTTCGCGATGCAGCTCATCCATGCGGTCAAAGGCCTCGGTCAGCAGGTTCTTGATTGACGAGAAATTTTGTTTGAGGAATTTCTGGGAAACGTTGAAAAGAGACTGCTCGGCCTTATCGAGCAGGACATCCAGGTCATCGTCCTCCTGATAGCCCATCTGGGCGATATCGCTGGCTGATCCAATCAACCGGCGCAGGGTAGCTTTTTTTTGGATGATCTTTGAATAGGAGACGACGTGACTGGAGGTGGGGACGGCATTTGCCAATGTGGTCAGATACGACCGGCTGCCGACACTTTCCAGTTGGTTGTTTTCTTCGAGTTTGTTGGCCAGGCTTAGGAGGTCGATCGGCTCGCGCTTATCATACAACCCTAGCATGGCTTCATAAATCATGCCGTGGATGTCCTTGTAGAAATCCTGGGGTGAAAGAATGTCCGCCACTTTAATGATCGCGTCTTTGTCAATCAGCAAGGAACCCAAGACCGCCTGCTCGGCTTCCAGGTTTTGCGGTGGCATTTTCTGCGGACTTGGCGCTCTTATGGCCATTTCGGCCATGGGTATTCCCGTCAATAATCGTCCTTCTATGGTAGCGAAAGCCGACGGTCCAGGCAAGGGGTCGGGAGAACACAGTTTTTCACCAGGTTACCCCCACGCTGTCACCTGACCCGGCGACCTGTGGCCGCTTGGCTCTCAAGGGAATGTGCGCTACAATGCACCGAGTATGACCAATCAAGATTTTATCATTGTTGACGTGGAGACCACCGGGTTTCGTCCCGAGGAGGGTCACTGCGTGATTGAAATAGCGGCTGAGCTGTTGCGGGACGGCCGGGTGGCGCAGACTTTTCATTCGCTTGTGCTTTCAGAACAGCCATTGTCCGAAGAAGCGATTTCAATCCATGGGATCACGGAAGACTTGTTGCAAAAAGAGGGGAGACCTGCCAACGAAGTGTTTCCCGACTTTGTGAAGTTTGCCGCCCAGATCCCGCTGATCGGTCACAACGTCGCTTTCGACCTTGGTTTTATCAATACTCACCTGAAACGCTTAAATTTGCAGGTGATGAATAATCTCATTATCGATACCGTTGAGTTGGCCCGGCGTCATCTGATCCTGCCCTCCTACAGCCTGGAGAAAGTCGCGGCCTATCTCAAAGTACCTCAACCATCCGCCCATAGGGCTGGGGTGGACGTGGCCGTGACCAGGCAGGTGTTCTTGAAGCTGAATGAACGGGCCAACGGCAACATATCGCCCACCACCGCGCCAAAGTCGGTGATTGATATTCCGGCGCCACGTTCGACTCTGAGGAATTTCAACACAAACAACGATCACCCCAGGCTGTTTTAGGCAACTTGCCAAAAAATACTCAGAGTGTATGATACCCCAAGGACGGCACCACCGCCCTATTTTCACATGCTTGACGAAGCGCTAAGAAAGTGGTCTGCTTGATGGTTGTGACGCTTGAATCGCTCGAAAAAGACCGCCCTTCGACAACTGAATACCCTGAAACACTCTAAAGAAAGGAGTGCTCTCGTGCGCAAGCCCACACTGTTCCTCCTCTCAATCCTTCTCCTCCTGGCGGCTGTCAAGCCCAGCCAGGCCGAGTGCGCTATCACCCAGCAGCAGCTGAGTGCTGGACACCAAACCGCTGTTTCCGACACCTACGTCCTGCGTGGTGTGATCGGCGGGCCCGTCATCGGACCGATCGAGAACTTCAACTGGTATCTCCTCCAGGGTTTCTGGAGGCAGACTGATGAGACCACCTCAGACGTGGCCATGAGCTCCAGCACCTACAGTCTGGCGATCTCACCTCCGTCTCCGAACCCGGCTCGCTCCGGCTCCGCGATTCACTTCACAGTGACAGGAAGCGGCACGGACTCACAACCCGTCCAGATAGTCATCTACGATGTCTCCGGCCGGCGTATCCGCAATCTCGTCAATGGCCCTCTTCAGGCTGGACCACACGAGATCACCTGGGACGGCAAGAACAACAAAGGTTATGGAGTCGAGTCCGGCGTCTACTACTGCCGGTACTCAAGCCAGGGAAAGACCCTGGTGAAATCCCTCGTGGTTCTGAAGTAGCCACCCCCTCCAATACACACAAGGAAAGGACCTACATCATGCGCTCCCTGATCCGTCTGTTTCTCCTGGCCAGCCTCATGCTGGCCTGTCTTCCGGCCTTGACGCTCGCCTCCGACGGCATCACCTACCAGGGTCATCTGACCCAGGATGGGGAAGTCCCGTCTGACGGCAACTACCTCTTCCACTTCGAGCTCTACGACGCTCTCGAGAACGGCTCCTCCCTCTGGAGCCAGGAGGATTCCCTTCTGGTCACCCAGGGAGTGGTCAACACCGTCTTCGAGAACTTCACGCCTGATTTCTTCACCCAGCATCCTGAGGTCTACCTGGCAGTCACCCTGAATGGTGATCTGCTTACTCCCCGCACCCGGCTTGAAGCCGTCCCCTATGCCTTTGAGGCTGGACATGCCGCCCTGGCTGATTCTTGCATCAACTGCGGAAACGGATCTGGCGAAGACGGATTCTGGTCGGCAACGGGAGACGACATCCACAACACCAACACTGGCAGCGTGATCATCGACTCACCATCAGCCCAGCCCAAGCTTGAGCTCAAGGGAGATGGAGCGATACTGCGTCACACGAATGAGGGGAACACCTTGTACGAGGTTGGCACGAATAACGGTCAGCCCCTCTTGCGGATGAACCGATCCGACGGTACCGCAGTCTTTCGTGTCGACGGTGACAATGGTCGGGTCGGGATTGGTATCGACATACCCGCTTCTCCACTCCATGTTGTAGGTGATATCTACAGCCAGAGTGGAAGGGTCCGGGCAGAAGGCATGCCGATCGGAACGAACAAGCTTCAGTCATTCCGTGACGACGGATCAAGCAGTATCGGCACATGGACGGATCCGGCCAACCCTGCGTCCAAGTTCGCAGTATTCAACGGTGACGACGGGCTGTATCTCACTACTGACTGGGGCGACAACAACCACTTTGTGGCTTACAGCAATATGGCCGGAGTGGGCCTGGGGGTTGACGCTGAGCTGAAGCCCGAAGTACCAGCCGTAACGCTTGCCCTCCGGCAGCCCAACACCGGTTTCCACTATGCAGGGAGCGGCACGATTGCCTACATGGCCAATAGCGTGGAACGTCTTCGCTTCTCCAATAATGGAAACATGGGAGTTGGCACCACATCACCGGCCTATCCCTTGGACGTAAACGGCGTCATCCGGTCGTCCAGCGGCGGGTTCCGCTTTCCTGACGGCAGCATGCAAATCACGGCGGCCGGCTCGGGATTGTGGTCAGCGAATGGCGACAATATCTACTACAACAATGGGAATGTAGGGATTGGAACCAGCAGTCCGGGCGCCAAACTTGCCATCAATTCCACCTGGCCACACCTCCGAGTCTCCAACGGATCCAGCCACTGGGAGATTGGTGACAACGTTGGGACCTTCTATTTCCGTGAGAGCGGGACGTCTTCTGGACAATTCCGCATTCGGCGCAATGACAATACTGACATGTTTGTTGTAGACGTCCCCAGCGCGAATGTGGGTATTGGAACCACGACTCCGTCCAGCAGGCTCTACGTTGCCGGAAGCTCCAGTAGCAATCCAGTTTTGAGAGTTGAGCAGAATTCCACCCATGAAGGAATTCTGGCAACATCCAACTCCGTGCAAACTGTGAAGGGCGCCGTCCATGGCAAAATCACTGCTACCTCTGGCGGTGGGAGTGGCGTGTTCGGCGAAACAGCAAGCCCGGGTGTAGAAGGTGGAGCAGCTGTTGGCGTGTACGGTTTGTGCACGCACAACGAAAAGTCCGTCGGTGGGGCAACGCTTGGTGTCCTTGGCCGTGTTGCAGGGTACCAAGAGCCAAACACCGGCACCTCGGTTCCCGTTGGCGTGTTCGGCGAAGCCACCCATACTACAGGTATTGCCTGGGGTATGGCTGGTGAAACCTATTCCACCAACAACCGCGCTTGCGGGGTAAAGGGCACTTTGCGCATAGCAAATTCTACCGGTCGTGCCGTATGGGGCGATGCGTCGAACTCCTTCAACACTGGCTACGCCGGCTACTTCGACGGACGTGTGCATGTCACAGGCACCATCACTAAAGGTGGCGGCGCGTTCAAGATCGACCACCCACTCGACCCGCAAAACAAGTACCTGTACCACTCTTTCGTGGAGTCGCCGGAAATGACCAACCTGTACAACGGGACGGCTACTCTGGACGCTGACGGCACCGCGTGGGTACAGATGCCTGAGTGGTTCGAGGCGCTCAACCGTGACTTCTCGTACCAGTTGACCGCTATCGGTCAGCCGGCGCCGTCGCTCTATGTGGCGGACGAGATCTCCGGTAATCGCTTCAAGATCGCGGGCGGCAACTCTGGCCAGCGCGTGAGTTGGCAGGTCACAGGCATCCGGCACGATCCGTACGCTGAAAAGTATCGGATCCCGCTGGAAGAAGACAAGCCAGGCCCGGAACGCGGGCAGTACTTGCACCCGGACGCATACAAAACGGCTGACTCTCGCTAGCCTTTTCCTCACAACCGTTCTTTTCCCCCGACTCATCCGAGCCGGGGTTTTTATTTGACGCCAAAGGTGAATCTGCTAGTCTGGAGATGGACCAGGACCGCGGCAATGAAGGAGGATGAAATGTCGCTAGCAATACAGAAATACCGCAAGTGGGTGGGGATGTCAGTACGGTTCCGGCGTTTGAATAAGCAGGGCAGGCGCATGATTGAACTGGGGTTTCCTGATGGGATCATTCGCAATCTGACGCGAGGCACGGATCGGGCCGTGTTGTTCGAGATCGAGTTTGGTCCGGCCGGTTCGACCAGACGCACGCTCTTTTACCGGCGAGCCTTCATCGTACATGATTCCTGCGGCCGCCGTGCGCCACCCCAGGCCACGACCGGCTCCGGATAACGACTATTTCACGGAATAGTCGCTTTATTTCTCCTGCGCGTAAAATAACTCTTCGACCTTTCTCAGATCATCGATTGGTTCGTTTTGATAACTTGCCTCGAGTAGCTCGCCTTCGCTTTTGGCCTCCATCACGATGTTCCAGAGTCCGACCTGATTGTTGTATTGGCAATCGGGGAAGAACAGGTGATGATGCCAGCTCTGGCCCGCGCCGTTCAGTGTTTTAGCTTTAGCCAGTATTTTATTCAGGGCGGGATTACTGACAGCCGCCGCCGAGCTTTGCGTGATTTCTTTGCCATGCAGCAGCTCGACCAGCTGTTTGCCGATAACAAAAGGCCGTTCATCAGTTAAACAGAAGAGAGTTTCGGTGGTATTAGTGTTTTCGAGCACCAGGCTGTGTTTGTCGTTGAGCTCGTTGAACAAACAATCGGGCGTAAACATATGGAAGTGCCATTTCTGGCCTTCTGATTCCCACGCCTTGGCCGCGGTGACGGCTTCTTGGAGAGTGATCTCTTTCATGGGCTTTGTTTACGGCTTGTGATTATTCTATAGGTATTGGGGAGGTTGTCAAATTTTCAGGAAATTTCACACCATGGGCTGTTGCGGCGGCATCGTGAGAGATAATATGGTCTTCAAAAAAAATTCAAACGCAAACAAAGGATATTGTTCGCGTATGTGGCGTAAAGGAAGTCGAGAAATAACACTATGTCAAACCATCACAGTTCTCGACAAGCTCGAACAATATTCTGGAATGAGTTTTTAGATAACCTTATTGTACTATGTGGTGGGCGCAGAGGGACTCGAACCCCCAACCGTTGGCTTAAAAGGCCACTGCTCTACCGTTGAGCTATGCGCCCAGAGAAGTTCTGAATCGTCCATAGCGTATCAGTTTTATTAACTGAAATCAAGACGTACCTATGAAAAACGGCTTTTTTTTTGTATAATAATCTGAGTATGGCAACACACGCGTGGTACACACTTTCACAAACAACAGTATTTGAAACGCTGAAATCGCGCAAAACCGGCCTGACGAACAGGGAAGTGGCCGCGCGGCAGAAGCGCTATGGTTTCAACACGCTGCCGGAGGAGCGCCGCGCTTCGTGGTTTTTCGTATTGATCCGCCAGTTTAGAAACTGGCTCGTCTATATTCTTCTTTTTGCGGCTATTATCAGCCTGGCGTTGGGAGAGTTAGTGGACATGTGGGTGATTCTGGCGGCGGTGCTGATTAACATGGTGGTTGGCTTCATCCAGGAAAATCGGGCTATGCGGGCAATGGACAAGTTGCGCAAGGTGGTCAGTTTCCAGGCAATCGTAACGCGCGACGGCGAGGAGCGTTCGATCGAGGTGAAAGACCTGGTGCCTGGCGATATTGTTTTACTGGAGCCCGGAGACAAGGTGCCGGCTGATTTGCGTATTTTCGAAGAAAGTACTATGCGGGTAAACGAAGCCAAGCTGACGGGAGAATCCCGCCCGGTGGAAAAAGACATTGTCAGATTGAAATCCGATCTGATACTGGCTGACCAGGTGAATATGGCCTTCATGGGCACGGTCGTGGTGAGCGGTTCGGGTCGGGGGATCGTCTGTCAGACTGGCATCACCACTGAGCTTGGACAGATCGCCCAGATGATCAAGGAAGCGAAAAAAGAACAAACCCCTCTTCAGGAGCGATTAGACAGGATGAGTAAAGCGCTTGGCGGAACTATTATTGGCCTGAGCGTCTTGATCATGATCTTCGGAATGCTGGCCGGTCACGAATTCGTGGAAATGTTCACCACTGCCGTGGCTATCGCGGTGGCGGCTATCCCTGAGGGTCTGGCCGTGGCAGTAACGGTGATCTTGGCAATCGGCATGCAGCGGATTCTCAAGCAAAAAGGTTTGGTGCGCAAGCTGGTGGCGGCCGAGACGCTGGGCTCGACGACGGTGATTTGCACGGACAAGACTGGTACGCTGACGGAAGGGGAGATGCGCGTGGTCAGGGTGATTACCAACAACTCTGATTTTGACTTGAACGCCGACAAATACAAAACCCACCTGCAAGAGATCGGCGAGCGTTCCAGCTATCTCATGGCGATGAAGATAGGCGTGTTGTGTAACGATGCCCATATTGAGAATGAATACCGCGAGCTGGAGCATTGGAAGATATTCGGTAACCCCACGGAAAAAGCGCTGATACTGGCCGGCAGCCAAATCGGGCTGAACCGGTCGAATCTGGAAAAAGTGTCTCCGCGTCTAGCAACCATTCCGTTCAGCTCCGAGAAGAAATTTATGATGACACTCCATCAGGGACAGAAGAAGGGCAATGTTGTGTATTTGAAAGGCGCGCCGGAAAAGGTGCTGGGCATGTCCGGGCGGGTTGATTTGGACGGCCACATCGAGACGATGAATGAAGCCAAGCGGAAAAACATTATCAAGCGCGTAGAACACTTAAGTACCAAAGGATTGCGGATTATGGCCCTGGGATACAAGCCGGTAAATGGTGAAATGAAGAATCTTAAGCCCAGCCCGGAGCTCTATAGCGACTTTGTCTTTGTCGGACTGATCGGGATCAAGGATCCTCTACGCGCGGAAGCGAAAGACACGATCAAGTTATGCAAAAAAGCCGGCATCAAAATAGTCATGATTACCGGGGATCACAAATTGACGGCCCAGGCGATCGCCCAGGAGCTTGGACTGGAGGCCAAGACTGCCAACATCCTGGAAGGCAAAGACCTCGCGTCGATGAACCAGACCGATCTGCGCAAAAGGGTACGCGACATCACTGTCTATGCCAGGGTTTCACCCCGGGACAAACTTCGCATTATCGATGCCTGGCAAGCCGAAGGAGAAGTGGTGGCTATGACGGGGGATGGAGTCAATGACGCGCCGGCTTTACGCTCGGCTGATATTGGCGTAGCCGTGGGTTCGGGCACGGATATTGCCAAAGAAACGGCCGACTTGATCATTCTGGATGATAATTTCCAAACGATCGTGGCCGCGGTTAAGCAGGGACGAGTGATTTTTGACAATATTAAGAAAGTGATTTTGTATTTGCTCTCCGATGGATTTTCCGAAGTGGTGGTGATTTCTATCGCGTTACTTTTCGGCCTGCCCCTCCCCTTAGTGGCGGCGCAAATTCTTTGGATCAATCTGGTGACTGACGGATTTCCAGACATTGCCCTGACGATGGAGCCTGAGGAGAGAGAGGTGATGGACGAAGCTCCATTGAAGCGCAACTCGCCAATCATCGACACGGAAATGAAATGGCTGATCGGCCTGGTAAGCTTGATCAGTGGATTTGCCGCTTTCGGACTCTTTTATTATTTCTGGAATTCAACCGGCGACGTGGAACTGGCGCGGACGATGGTATTCTCTCTGGTCGGAGTTGATTCGCTGGTCTATGTCTTCAGTTGCCGGTCTCTACGGCAGCCCATCTGGCGGAAAAACCCTTTCGTCAACCCCTATCTTCTGCTGGCAGTGGCCGCCGGCGGAGCCTTGCAATTTGCCGCCATCTACGCCCCGCCCCTTCAAAACATCCTGCGGACCGTGCCGCTCAACCTTGACCAATGGACGGCAATCGCCATAGCCATAGTCGTGGAAATAGCCGTGATTGAGACGGTGAAGTATGTGTTTATCCTCCGTAAACACCACGTGAAGGCGTCATAACTATTCGATACCACTATGAAGAGCAATACTTTGGGTTTCTGGATGGCGATGGCCTCGCTGTTGATACTGTTAGGGATTGAACTCCTATATCACTATGACTCGTGGTCCCGACAGCTAGCTCTGTCGCTGACCAATGTGTTGGGAGGAGGCGGATTTGCCGTGCTTTGGAAAGTGCTGCGCCGCAAAGGCATTGAGCTGCACTGGTTGAGCGCGATTTTCATTGCTGCCGCGATTTGGTTTGACGCGATGGGCAATTTCCTTTTTCTCTACCGCGATTTGCTTTGGTGGGACCGCGTGTCGCATTTAGTTGGATCAATTGCACCCGCTTTTGTCATCAGCACGATCTTACTCCAGCTGCGCACTGCGGGCAGAATCGTCTCTCCATCATGGTGGATGAATTTCTCGGCTTTGGCCAGCGCGATGCTATTGTCCGTGCTGTATGAAATCAGCGAGTATTTAGGAGATTTGTGGTTACCTACCCATCGGGTAACGGATGTTTTTGACACCCCGGATGACCTGCTTTGGAATCTTATTGGGGCCGCTATCGGCATATTCGTTTCTCGTGTGATTTACAGCCAAACGCATCGAAAAAATACTTTTGACAGAATCGGGAAAAATAGCTATAGTAAGAGTCTCTAAGAGACTTTTTGTATGAAAAAAATTTCCGTTTCCGACATCGCGCAGCATCTCGGTCAGGAAGTAGAGCTGAAAGGCTGGGCATTCAATCTTCGATCCTCCGGCAGTATCGTTTTTTTGCAATTTCGCGATGGCACTGGCCGGATTCAGGGCGTGGTATCGAAGAAAGAAGTCGATGCCCCAAGCTGGGAACAGGCTGCTGACCTGACGATAGAAAGTTCGGTTGTATTAGTTGGTACGCCGAAAGAAGAGGCGCGGTCGCCTTTCGGGTATGAACTGGATGTCAAAACTCTGACAGTGGTGCAGAAAGCGGAGGAATTTCCCATCGGGAAAAAGGAGCACGGGATCGAATTTCTGATGGATCACCGCCATTTATGGATCCGTTCTCCGCGACAAGTGGCAATCTTACGCGTCCGCGACGAAGTGGTTTGGCAGCTGCGGAAGTTTATGAAGGAAGAGGGCTTTGTCCTGACCGATTCGCCGATTCTCACGCCAACCTCTTGTGAGGGCACAACGACGCTTTTTGAAACCGAATACTTCGATACTAAAGCCTATTTAGCCCAGTCGGGCCAGCTCTATATCGAAGCGACGGCCTCGGCGCTGGGGAAAGTCTATGATTTTGGTCCTACTTTCCGCGCGGAGAAGTCAAAAACCCGCCGTCATCTCACGGAGTTCTGGATGCTTGACGCGGAAGCCGCCTACGTGGAAAACGACGGAAATATGGACATCCAGGAAAAAATGATCGCCACGGTGGTTCAAAATGTGCTGACAGAATGTGCCGATGAGCTTGCCGTGATTGAGCGAGACGTGAAGCCTCTGCTTCAGGTTCAGTCGCCTTTCCCGCGCATTCGTTATGACGAGGCGGTGGAGAAGCTTAACGCGGCCGGCACGAAGATGGAGCTGGGAAGCGACTTTGGAGGCGATGAAGAAACGGTGTTGTCCAAGATGTACGACCGGCCGGTTTTTATCACGCACTATCCAAAAAGCGTCAAAGGATTCTATTTTCAACCGGAGGAGGGGAACCCCGAGCGGGTACTCAACAGCGATCTGATCGCGCCCGAGGGCTATGGCGAAATGATCGGCGGCTCCCAGAGAATTCACGACTTGAAACTGTTGGAAAAACGGATGAAGGAATTCAAACTGCCACGCAAGGATTTTGAATGGTATCTCGATCTCAGACGCTACGGTTCAGTACCGCATTCGGGGTTCGGTTTGGGACTGGAGAGGCTGGTAACGTGGATATGCGGATTGGAGCACGTCAGAGAGGCGATTCCGTTCCCGAGATTGATTAATCGAATAAGGCCGTAGAGTTGTTAATTAGTTAATTCGTTGATTGGTTAATTAGCCAATTATCTAATTAACAAATCAACTACCTACCGACACCAAGAAAATGAAACGTGTATTCTCAACTCATGCTAATGCGTTCGTGGGCAAGACAACTACCT
Organism: bacterium; assembly: GCA_030699685.1. Taxonomy (GTDB): domain Bacteria; phylum Patescibacteriota; class Patescibacteriia; order JAHIZJ01; family JAHIZJ01; genus JAUYLJ01. Next base: position 25,709 of record JAUYLJ010000019.1, read on the forward strand.
TCTCTGGCTGGGCTCATTCGGTTCGGCGTATGGGGAAGATTGTGTTTATCAATTTGCGCGACAAAGAGGGCCTGCTTCAGATCGTTTGCTCGCCCGACTCTGGAGAAGCCTACGAAATAGCGCGGAAAATTCGCCCTGAGTTCGTGCTGACAGTAACCGGAAAAGTAGCCAAGCGTGATCCGAAAAACGTCAACCAGGAATTGGCCACTGGAAGCGTTGAAGTAGTCGCCGAAACGATTGAAATCATCAGTGAATCGAAGACGCCGCCATTTGAGATTGTTAATGAAGATCGCCAGGCATCGGAAGAACTGCGTCTCCAGTATCGCTATCTTGACCTGCGTCATGAGCGCATGCGGTACAACATTAGCGTCCGGCACAAAGTTGCTCTCTTCGTCAGAAATTTTCTCAACGGAAAAGGATTTATGGAGCTGCATACGCCGCTTTTGTCAAAATCCACGCCCGAAGGCGCTCGCGACTACCTGGTGCCGTCGCGTCTCCATAAGGGGAAATTTTTCGCTTTGCCGCAGTCCCCTCAGCAATACAAACAGCTGCTGATGGTGGCCGGCGTTGAACGGTATTTTCAGATCGCGCCATGTTTCCGCGACGAAGACGCGCGGGCTGATCGGTCGCCGGGAGAGTTTTACCAGATTGATATCGAGATGTCTTTCGTCACTCAGGACGATATATTGAACTTGGTGGAAGAAATGTTTACGGCCATGGTGGCGGAAATTTTTCCGGAGAAAAAGTTTACCAGCACGCCCTGGCCGCGATTGACGCACGCCGAGGTGTCTGAAAAGTACGGCACTGACAAACCCGATCTGCGCCAGGATAAGAATAACAAGGATGAATTGGCGTTTACATGGGTGGTAGACTTTCCGCTTTTTGTTTCGCAATCCAAGGACGACTTTTTCCACGGATCGGGCGCCGGCACGCTCGCCCCTTCTCACCATATGTTCACAGCTCCGAAGGAAGAGGATATTCATTTGCTCGACACTGATCCGGCCAAAGTCCGATCATACCAACATGATTTGGTTTTGAACGGGTTTGAAGTAGGGGGAGGCAGTATTCGTATCCATCGGCCGGAAATCCAGGAAAAGATATTCGACATCATTGGCTTCACCAAAGATCAAAAAAAGCAATTTAAACATCTGCTGACGGCTTTCGAATACGGCGTGCCACCTCACGGCGGAATCGCTCCTGGCTTCGACCGTTTGCTCTTCGTCCTGCTTGGGGAAAAGAGCATCAAGGAAGTTGTCCCGTTTCCTTTAAGCAGCGAAGGCCGTGATCCCATGATGGGCTCGCCCAGCAAAGTAGCGCCGGGGCAATTACGCGACCTGGGAATCAAACTCGATAAATCGGAATGAGGCTTTCACCGCTTCAGCGGAATATCCTGACCGAGATTTACTTAAGCAAGGCCAAGAAGTACCGTCGCAAAGGAGTTCGTCGACTGTACCGCGGCCGAGCCCAGGCCGACGAAGTGTCAAAGGTGATGACCAAAAGCCTTGAGCGGCTGATCGACAACGAGCTGATGACCGGTTACGGCCGCCGTACGCCGCATAAATGGTTTATCAGCGAAGTTCAACTGACGACAAAAGGAAGAAGAACGGCCAAGGAGTTACTGGGAAAACAGCAGGCGTTGCCGTTTGGAAGGAGGGGTGGATAATTGGTTAATTCGTTGATGAGTTGATTTGAGATGGTTGATTGGTAATAGTATGAAGATATCTCGAAAAAATAACATTTACCCATTTACAGTTTTCATTGTTGTTATTGCACTACTCGCCTATTATTTTGTCTATGTCAAAAATGCAGGAGCTTTATTTGATCGCTCAGTGGAAGACGGGATTGAGTCATGGAATGGATATCATTTAACAGAAAAAACCTTAGGTTCAGGAATCTGTGATAACAAGCAATTTGAAACTATTATCGAAAGATTGAATACTCAAACAAGATCAGTTCTTTATCTCCATAGCGGTTTACAAATGATGATAACAGAAAATCCTTTAAACTGGAGTAATGCGCAATTCAGAGATCATGCTCAATCCAAATGTACTACAACCAAAGGTTTTGTTCCTGTACGGGTGTATCGCGATAAATTATTGTGGAAAAATCAATGTTCAGGATTTCATGAAAGTTCATTTATATCACCTTGTAATGATATCCAAAATTCAATTATTGAATGGGAAGAGAATCATGCGACTTCTTCAAAGCAGAATTTTAATGAAGCTGGCATCCGTTTTGAAACGTTACTAGGGTATCATCTTGGTTTGAGCGGTTGGTCCAACCGAGGGTATCATTACTTTTCATTTTATCCGGACGGAACTCTCGGCGGATATTCAGGTATACAATTATTCATTCCCTTAAAGGAAGAATTAGACGCCAATTTTATTGGAGAAGAACTCGGATTCTCTGTGTCAATGCCTGATCTCTCTGAAGGAAAGCAGATTGTGTTGGACGGCGAGCCAGGAAGGAGAGTTACCGAAAGACACACTTTTCCCGAATCACCGCCCTATCCTTGGGATGGGGAATATGTTTACGAATATTATCCAGTTCAATTTCGGTATTCCAATCTTCCAGTAATATTAGTGTATCATCATGCTTATGCTGATGATGTTATGCAGCCATTCTGGGAAAAAATGCATGATACGTGGCAATTCAAAACTGATAATTTGTAGTCATCTATTACAAGCCTCTAATGAATCATTCAACCAAGACCATGTCCATACCCAAAAAATTCACCAATTATCTCGAAAAGAACCAGGTCAAATACGACGTGGTGGAGCATCGTACGGTCTACACGGCCTACGATTTATCGCAAACCCTTGACCGAAAAATGACGGATATTGCCAAGACACTGCTAGTCAAGGTTGACAACGGATTGGCGTTGGCGGTCTTGCCGGCCTCAAAGCGTTTGGATTTAATCAAACTCAAGAAACTGGCCAAAGCCAAGAAAGTTGGGTTGCCTAAAGAGAATGTTATGAAAACCAAGCTGAAGATCAAACCCGGGGCGATCACGCCTTTCGGGAAAATGCACAAGCTGCCGGTCTATATGGACGCAAGTTTGAAAAAGCCGAAAAAGATTCTTGTCGGCGCGGGGTCTTTTGACGAATCATTTTTGATAACGCCGGCGGCCTTGATCAAACTTGAGGAACCGGTCATTGGGTCTTTCAGTCAAGCTAGAAAAAAATGATCAATATTTCTACCGATACTAACATCGCCACCCCATTGTCATCTCGGAAAAAGCCGGTCTGACACCTGGGTATTTATTCACGGACTTGCACACTATCACGCTGGAACAATTTGAAGGACCGCTTGACCTTTTGCTCAAACTGATTGAGGAGCAAAAGCTTGATATCACTGAAGTTTCCTTATCCAGGGTGACGGACCAATACCTGGCGTACCTGCATGCTTTGGAAGAGAGGCCGACCGATGAACTGGCGGATTTCCTGGTAGTAGCGGCAAAGCTTCTGCTCATAAAATCCAAAGCGCTGCTGCCGGTGTTTCAAGCGGATGATGATGAAATTGATCTGGAATCCCAGCTGAAGATCTACAAGGAATTTTTAGACGCCTCAAAAGCCATCCACGAAATTATTTTGCGGAAACGTCATCCGTATCCGCGGCCAGTCAACAAACAGTACGAGGAGCCGATTTTTAATCCGCCGTCTAATTTGAAACTGGACGACATGAAAGCGTTCATGCTGGCGGTAATTGAACGCCTTGAACCTATCGTTCACGTACCGGAAGAAGTGATCGAGCGGACGGTATCCATCCAGGAGAAAATTCGGGCCATCGAAACACTAATCAACAGTTCGGGGGAGCTTCGTTTCCGCAACCTGGTGAATTCGGCGGCTTCGAAGACGGAAATCATTGTCACTTTTTTGGCGCTCCTGGAGCTGATTAAGCAGAATACCATTACTGTCAGGCAAGACATCATCTTTGAAGATATTAGCATTAAACGATATTCAGAATATGGAGTTGAAGAGTCGGCTTGAAAGCATCCTATTTGTCGCCACCAAACCAGTCAGCGCTACAAAGCTGGCTGAATTGGCTCAATCTGATTTGGAAAACGTGAGTGAGGCTTTGCGCCAGTTACAATCGGAGTATAACGACGCCAGGCGCGGTATTCAATTGATCAGCCATAACTCCAAAGTGCAGTTTATGACCCACCCGGACTGCCGTGAAGCCGTCGAGACATATTTGAAAGAAGAGCAATTTGGCGAGCTAACCAAGCCCGGACTGGAAACGCTGACTATTATCGCCTATCGCGGGCCAGTCAGCAAAGCGGCGCTTGAACAAATTCGCGGGGTAAACTGCAGTATGATTCTTCGCAACCTGCTGATCAAGGGTCTGGTTGAAGCTGAAGACGACAAAACCAGCATGCAGACGCTTTATTCCGTCACCTTTGACTTCTTACGCTATCTTGGCGTCAGTGCCGTTCAGGAATTGCCTGATTTCGAAAAATTGTCCCGCCATGAATCAATTGAGCAGGTGCTGGAAATAGGCAAGGAAGAGACTGAAGTGAAGGAGGAAAAAGACGAATCATGAACTCCGCCGCTCTACTGACCGTTCTGGTGTTTTCACAGATCTTGCCCCCAATGTGGTGGTCGGGACCGGTTGAGGTGGAATTCTCAAAAGACAATGATGTTAATTTTGCCGAGAAGGCCAGTGCTGGGCCCGGGCTCATTTTTCAAGCCGCGCCTCCGGAAAAGATTGGCACTAGTCTGGGAATAGAGACCTCGGCCCAATCCGTATTAGTCTGGGATCCGGATTCGAACACTGTGTTATTAAGAAAAAACGCGGCTGCGATCTGGCCGATTGCCAGCGTTACTAAGCTGATGACGGCATTAGTCTTTCTTGAACATAATCCTGGTTTTGAAACCGAGGTGACGATGGAGGAATCGGATCAAGTCGATGGCGGCAATCTTGACGTCAGTCCCGGCGACCGCTTGAGCGTCCGCGACTTGATGGCCGCCAGCCTGATTGCTTCGTCTAACAATGCCGCCGAGGCCATGGCTCGCTCAACTGGATTGGCCAGGGAGGAGTTTATCGCGGAAATGAACAAGCTGGCCGAAACCTTAGGCTGGTCCAGCATGGAGTTTTTCGACGTGACCGGACTCGATCCGCGAAATCGCGCTTCGGTCATGGATATCGTCCGGCTGGCGCATCATGCCTTTAACAACTCGGAGATTCAGTTGTTGACTACATTGCCTGAGTACACCGTGGCAGTGATCGAGCCTCAGAGGGAAATCAGGGTGCACAATACCAATGAGCTGCTTGAAGATTTTGTGCGGATTCAAGGTGGCAAGACCGGTTATATTCCCGAAGCCGGATATAATTTAGTCGTTCGCAGCGACAATGGTAGCGGGCGACGCGTCATTATCGCCGTATTTGGGTCGGCCAGTTCTGACGACAGGTTCCGGGAGATGAAAGGCCTGATTAGCTGGACTTTTGAAAATTGGCGATGGCCAGAAGAGGAGAGGATATGATATGCTGGGAGTAGACTGGGCACAAATTTTTACGAATTTTCCTCCAGAGATCGCTGTTTTACTTATTGCCATGATTCCGGTCGCGGAGTTGCGGGCGGCCATACCGATTGGAATGACGGTGTTTGATCTTTCGATAATCACGACTTTTATCTGGGCGGTGATTGGCAACATTATCCCCGTGTGCTTGTTACTGTGGTGGCTTGAGCCGATATCACGCTGGCTCTCCGCCAAGTCGCGTCTGATGGCTCGTTTCTTCGACTGGCTTTTCGATCGGACGCGTCGGAAGCATGGCGCTCGATTTGAGCGTTCGGCTATAGTCGCGCTTATCCTATTTGTCGCTGTCCCACTGCCAATCACCGGCGGCTGGACGGGAAGCGTAGCCGCCTTTGTCTTCGGAGTGCCCTGGCGCAAAGCACTTGTTTCCATCTCTATCGGTATCGTTATTGCCGCGTCAATCGTGACGATGCTGACACTTGGCGCCCAAAACATACTATAAAATGAAACCACCACTTCTTATTGCCAACTGGAAAATGAAACTCCTGCCTGAACAGGAGAGAAATTTAGCAGGAGAAATAATTACGGCCATTGATGGTAAAGGAGGAAAAACGGAAGTAGTGATTTGTCCGACTCATCTCAGCATTGACTCTATTTCATCCCAAGCGGGCGGCACGGACATTGTTTTGGGAGCTCAGGACGCCTGCTGGGAGCATGAAGGCGCGCTGACCGGCGAGATATCGGCTGAAGCCCTGGCCGGTTACGGAGTGAAATACTGCATTGTTGGTCATTCTGAGCGTCGCAGAAATTTTGGAGAAACGGATGACATGATAAACAAAAAAGCGCTTTCCCTGCTTGTCCACTCAGTTACTCCGGTTATCTGCGTTGGCGAGACGCATGATGAGCGGAGAGAAGGAAGGCAAGAAGTGACGATCATGAGGCAGCTCCGGACTGTCCTAAAAAGTCTTTCAGGGGATTTTCCCATCGTGGTGGCGTATGAGCCGGTCTGGGCCATCAGTCCCAACGGTCCAGCAGAACCTGAGCACGTAGCGCCAATGGCAGAACTCATATACCAGACGTTAATTGACCGATTTTCACCGGAACAAGTGGCGTCAAACATCCGGATTATCTACGGCGGCAGCGTGGACGCGGAAAATATTATTTCATTTCTCAAGGTTCCTCATATAGCCGGAGCGCTGCTGGGAGCGGCCAGTTTACAATCTTCAACTTTCATTCCACTCGTTAAGACCGTGATGCAACAATGATTGTCACAAGCGAAAAAGTCATACCTCAAGCCAAAGCCTCGCGGTACGCCGTGCCGTGTTTCATCGTCTATAACCTTGAGACGCTGTTGGGCGTGTTGCGTGCCGCGCAAAAGCAGCATTCTCCAGTTATTATAGGGGTATCCGAATCAACGCTTGAATACGCGGGCACGGAGACTGCCGCCGGAATGGTCATCAGGGCGGCAGAAGAGTGGGCCGGTGACGTGCCGGTTGTCTTGCACCTGGATCATGGCAAGAGCTTGGAAGCCGTGAAGCGCTGCATCAGCGCTGGATTCAGCTCAGTGCAGATTGATGGGTCACGTTTGCCGTTGGATGAAAACGTCAGCCTGACGCAAGCCGTTGTTCAATACGCTCATCAGCACGATATCTGGGTGGAAGGGGAGCTGGGTGAAATTCACGGCGGGCACGGGCAAGTCGGGGACAAATTCCAAGGGGAGATCCCCCTGGTCAAACCCGAAGAAGTAGCTGATTTTTTTGAACGAACGGGAGTCGATATGCTGGCGACGGCTCTTGGCACGGTACACGGTAAATTTAAGAACGAGCATATCCATTTCGATTTACTGGAGCGAGTGAGCGGCGTGACTGATGTCGGGCTGGTGTTGCACGGGGCTTCAGGCTTGCCTGACGGTGAGATTGCCCAGGCTGTTGCCGCTGGAATAGTCAAAGTTAATATTGGCACGGAAACCAAACAGTTATTCGTCAGTAGCATTCGAGAAACATTATCCCATGAAGACGCTCCGGCTGGCCCCCGCGAGCTACTCACGCCAACCGTTGAGGCTATTATGGCAATGGCGGAAAATCGAATTAAGCTTCTTGGTTCGGCTAATCGCGCGTAATATCCATGAGGAGGAACGGTTTCACATTAATAGAGCT
>JAUYLJ010000026.1 GCA_030699685.1 bacterium
TGACTGTGAGAACGGCACCTGGACCTTTGCGCATACGGCTTTGCCAAGCTCAGCTAAGTAGACTTCCAGCAGTATCGAACGGCATTCGCGAATCGGCTGATATACCATTCCAGAAATCACTCAGGGCTTGGTGTCGTGCAGGCTTAAGGACAACGAACAGTTCGGTGACAAGCCTTCCGTTTCTAAATTTCTCTTATTGATGACGTGTTTTCTGGGCTGCTTCGCCCTGATAGCCTATGACGGAATCAATGATCCCAATCTCGACACGGCGGTTCTTTGCTCGCGCATTTGGGTCCGTGCCGGGAACTCGAGGACTTGATTTTCCAAATCCTCTGGTCGTGATCAATTCGGGGGCAACCCCGGCCGCAACCAGATAATCACGAACAGCCTGCGCTCGCCTTTCTGACAGTCCCTGGTTATATTCGTCCGAGCCAATGTCGTCGGTATGCCCGAAAACCTGAATACGGAATCCATAAGCCGTCAGCAACACTCCCGCAATACGGCTCAGCAACTCGCGGTTCTCGGGTTGAAGCGTGGCCTTGTCAAAATCGAATTTGACGGACTCGCTTCCCAAGGTCATGACCAATCCAAGAGCGGTTCGCTGGGTCTCGGCGATTTTTCCCAGTGCTTGTTGGAGGCGCTCCACTTCCGCTTCGCGCTGACGGCGGATTCGCTCGGTTTCTTCGCGGGCCAATTGCGCCTGCTGTGTCGCGGTGTTTGCCTCTTGCCGGGCCTGCTCTGCCTCCCTCGCAGCTTCTGCCCGGGCCTCTTCAGCCTGGGTTCTTCCCACGGCAGCTAGCCGGGCATTTTCTTCGGACCGCGCCGCGCGTGCGAGCGCTGCCTGGGAGGCCTCAGCGGCTTCTCTGACTTTCTCTCTCGATTCCTGAACGTCGTTCTGAAGGCGGGTGAGTTGCCATTCCAGGCGCTTAAGATGTTGAAACAGAAGAAACCCCACAAACGCGAGGAGCGCAACCGCAAGACCAGTCACCACGATTGGCAGCCAAGATTTCCGGTGGCTGTCGGTCCCCGCTTGCTTGTCGAACATTTCTACCATCTGCGATTTACTCAGAATCTTTCATTTGAAGCATCACCAACCCCAATAATACGCCAGGTATTCTGTCGGTTCAATCTCGCAGGGCTGCGCTGTCCAGATGCAAGGCACCTCTGTCTGGCCCGAATTTTGGCCGAGGCAAGGTCGATTCAAGGCCGAGAGGAACAAGGGCGGATTGGGTTAGTTGCAAGACTGTCCGCATCTCCTCATCAAATGCCGCTTCAAGGAGAGACCGAATCATTCTTTGCAGATGTATCGCTCGCCACAATATCTGAGCTTGTGTGAGAGGCGGATTCCATCAGGGCAAGAAAGCGATCACGCGCCGCGTCAAAAGCAGGTTCTTGTTTTGCCTGGATCGTGGCGGTGCGCGGCAACCTAAGATGCTCGAAATTCACATACTTCCCGTTCCTCCATACACGGAAATCGAGGTGTGGACCGGTGGCGAGTCCTGTTGCCCCAACGCGGCCGATCCGTTGGCCCTGTTTCACCTGTTGCCCCCTACGCACGAGTCTTCGCGAAAGATGCATGTACAGGGTTTCGTACCCCCGCGCATGTTTGATTCTGATCAAATTGCCTGACCCGCCGGAGAACCCGGAAAAACTCACGCGGCCCGTAGCCACGGCCTGCACGGACGTACCCGTCGGAGCCGCGTAATCCGTTCCCAAATGGGGACGAAAAATCTTGAGGATGGGATGAAATCGCCGTCGCGAAAAATGAGAACTTACCCTCGCCTCGAACTTCATCGGCGACCTTAGGAACAGAGACTGCAGTGAATGGCCATCATGTGAATAATACCGCGCCGTTCCATCCGCATCCGGGAACAGGAAAGCGTCGTATAACGCGCCGGCGTTGTCATATTTCGCCGCAAGAATCCGCCGATACGTTGCTGGCTGGCCGTTCGTGTACTCTTTCTTCTCGATGAGTATGCAGAACTCGTCTCCCTCGCGAGGATCGGTGTAGAAGTCCACGTCGTATTCGAAAATCTTCGCAATCCAGAGAGCGAGCTCAGGGCTTTCGCCGATCGCTTCTATACTTTCAAAGAGCGACCCTTCTATCGTACCGCAGATGGGGACCGGATGGATTGTGCCGGCAATCTCAACTACGTCCGCCGCAAAAGCCCCGTCAACTCTTGAGACATGGAGTTTGTGGTCGGGATCAATGACATATTCCAGTGATTCCGGAGTCCCCAATGCACTACGCGTCAGCGTTAATTGCGACCCAGCGCGCAAAGCTCTCACATCGAATACCTTCTCCACTGCGGCGATCATTCCTAGTTTGGCAGCCTGATCTATACTGCCTGTGAGCAAGTCAGCCAGTGTGTCGCCGGACTTTATCGGGAGATCGACCGTAAGCATCGCCGCACCGGCGACGCTGGCATAAGTCGGAGGCTGAGGAGGAGTAACTTCAGTTGGAACAGGAGCGCTTGTGGCGGAAATATGCCGCAAGCACAGGACAGTGATAGCGGCTCCGATTGTGCCAGCCGTTAGCAATACAATTATCAGTCGGAGGGTTCGTCTCATTCAGTCATTTAAGCATCCGGCCCTGAAATGAGTCAACGTGAATCTGCTGGCACGGTCCCCCATCAATTACGGTGAGGCGACGCTAACTAAGCCTTTGATGTAAACCGAGATCCCGCGCATCAGGGCGAGCGCAATCTTCTGACGGTACGCACCTGAACGCAAATTGCGCTCGTCG
>JAUYLJ010000032.1 GCA_030699685.1 bacterium
TTGGCCACCGACCCCAACGCGGAAATCAAAATCACCGTCGAAATTCAGGTCAATTTCCCGAACGGCGCACCCGATCAAACCAAGCGCGCCGTATCAGAAAACGCCCGAACCCTCGGCTTCAAGAACGCTGATTGGGAATAATGACATCGATACTTCTCAGTGAGTGTTTCGTTGCCTTCCGTTGGTTTCAACGGTTCAAAACACACGGACAATTCACGTACAGGTACGAAAAGGCCCGTTTTGCCATAGGCATTTAGAACGGATCAACTGATTGGCAATCAATCGTACCACTTGCAAGTGATGCGATTGAATTGAAGCGTCGATCAGTTCAATCCTACGGGCGCCTCTAGCTAGTTTCTGTCGCGAAACTCATGATTTTTTCGGTTCAAGCTCTCCGAGGTCGAAAAAAGCGCTGACTTTTCAATGGCCCGCATCGTGACACCGGTGATAACAAGCAATTTCGCGACAGAAACTAGCTACGCAATGAGGGAACGCTTGAGACTCTCCGATCACAGGCCATAAAAGTTTTGCGCACGAGGTCGAGCGAATTTTGGTCGAAAAACGTCGACGATCCATGTAATATAAGACTACGTGCCCGAGTTGAGAACAACTCACACCCGCGGCGGAAAGAATAAATAGGCTCCGATGACACCGGACGAATATTTGCAAGGTATCCTTCGACGCGAGGCCGTAGACACTGGGATTTTCTCCCCGGTGCGTAATGTCCAAGGCCAACTCCAGCCCGTTATTCAGGAGTGGGCGGGTTCCCACCTCCTCTCAATTAGTCCCAGCGGTTCCTTCGCCAAGGGCACCGCCAACCACAGCGGTACCGACATTGACCTCTTTATTTCCCTTGATCACAATACGAGCGAGACGCTTAAAGAGATTTACAACAGTCTTTTTCAAAGACTCACATCGAGAGGGTATATCCCCAAGCGACAGAATGTCTCGATAAACATTCGCGCTACCGGCTACAGCGTTGACCTCGTCCCAGGAAAGCGCCAGGACGCCTATTACGATGACCACAGTCTATACCGCCGAAAAGCCGACACCTGGACGAAGACAAACATTGCGACACATATCCGGCACGTTGTACTAAGCGGGCGTACCAGCGAGGCCAGAATCGTCAAGCTCTGGCGCGATCAGAAAGGTTTCGATTTTCCTTCGTTTTACCTGGAGCTGACCGTAATTAACTCCCTCGCGGGTCAGTACTTTGGAACGCTGTCGAGCAATATATGGAAAGTTTTCGAATATCTCCGTGACAGATTTTGCATTGCGCGTATCATTGATCCTGCCAATACCAACAACATAATCTCGGACGACCTCAGCGTCGCCGAACGCGCCAGGGTCAAGGCCGCTGCTGAGCAGGCCCTCCGAGCCACCAACTGGAGCCAGATAGTCGTATGAGCGCCTGGTCCCTCACCCGGCTCCTCGCCGAGCTTCACGATGACATCGAGCGCCGGCTCGCGGCTGCCCGCAAGGCGTTCGGGCACCCGACCACCAAGGGCGATGCGAGCGAGCACGTCTGGCTTGAGCTGTTGCAGAAGTATTTACCCCAAAGATACTGCGCGGAGAAAGCCCACGTCGTCGATAGCAACGGTGTATTCAGCGACCAGATTGATGTCGTCATATTCGACCGGCAATACTCGCCCCTCATCTTTAATTACGAAGGCCAGTCCGTCCTCCCAGCTGAAAGCGTCTACGCCGTCTTCGAAGCCAAACAGACTATCAATGCCGAACACATTGGCTATGCCCAGAAAAAAATCGAAAGTGTCCGCCGCCTGCATCGCACTAGCCTCCCGATTCCTAACATCTCCGGTATCTCTCCGCCGAAACCCTTGCCGCACATCATCGGAGGCCTGTTGACGTTCGAAAGCGACTGGACTCCCGCCGTCGGCCAGACCCTGATTGACTCCCTGAGCAAGAAACCAGAAGACCGCCTTGATCTCGGCTGTGTAGCCGCTCATGGGATGTTCGGCTGCGATGACGCCGGTTGCTTCACCATCACCCCCCAAGGAAAACCCGCCACCGCATTTTTACTCGAACTTATCGCGCGGCTGCAGAGCAGTGCGACTGTACCGATGATCGACACCCGTGCATACGCCCGCTGGCTCGCTGGCCCGCCGAAGGTATAAAGGGTGCGTCAATGGACGGCCCGATGCGGTTGTGACCCAGTTTCTGGCCCGATAGGGAGGGGCTCGACCAGATGAAGGAGTGGCAGAAGTATCAGGAAGATGCGGCAGAGTTCTTCAGATACCTTGGTTTGTCCACTGCAGTTGAGGACTGCGTCCGCGGCGCTCGTGGCGAACATAAGATTGATGTCCATGTGACGGGAAGCCTGCACGGTATTGCGTTCAATTGGATCATCGAGTGCAAAGCTTGGCAAACAAACATTCCAAAGGAAAAGGTGCTGGCTCTTGCTGAGATTGTTCAGGATGTCGGGGCTGACCGCGGATTTCTTCTCTCGGAGATCGGTTTTCAGTCTGGCGCGGTGTTACAAGCAGCCAAGCGCAATATTACGCTTACGTCGCTTCAGGATCTGCGTGAAGCTGTGAAGTCGAGTATGAATGAGCAGGTGCTTTCGCGATTGAATTGGAGAGCGGACCGAGCGAAGGCCGAGTATTGGCGGCGACATTACGAAGGAAAGAAGTACCTCACCGAACTGCTCATCTCGCCGCACTGGTTTTACCTCGACTATCTTTCGGTGGTTTTCGACCAAGCCGCCAGGGAGCTATACCCGCTGGTTTACAAGTTCAACTCTGCCCTCAAAATCGAGCTTGTTGCACACTCCATTGATGAACTGATTCCCGGCGTGGATGAGTTGGTATCCGCAGCCGAGAAGGACTTGGCGGCCGAACCGTGGCCACCGGAAGAGAAGTAGACCGTGTGTAACAACTTTGCGTGGAGCGCTGCCTAACCCGTCGTTCAAGCCAACCGGCCTACGGCAGGTTAACTTTGCTTAGCGTTGCGATTGAATTGAATTCTCCTACAATTCAATCTGCTAGCGCGGATCACAGCAGCATCACGATTTGTGGAGGCGACAGGCGACAGGGTTCGGTGCCTGACTTGCCTTAATTGCCTAACTTCGAGATGGTCCGCGATCGGCGGTCGTGATCCGGAGCCTGGCTTTTATTTCCTAACTCTTCTGCCTCAGCTCTAAATCAAAGCGAAGAACATGCTCGCTTGTGCTGT
>JAUYLJ010000033.1 GCA_030699685.1 bacterium
GGACGAACTCCATCCAACTCATGGAACTTCCCAGTTCACGCTCCGCCCTCTCCTTCATCCGGGAAAGGACGAAGAAACCGACCATCAGCACCACGAGGATGCTGAGGACGGCTGTGAGAAATTCAGCCGACATAGTCCACCTCCGTTGAAGCACTCCTCGTGTTCTCACACCCAATGTTACCCAAAAACTCCGCAAACTCCGCGGATTCTCAGATACGTTGATATTCAATTGTCAACGTGCGAGGTCAATCGCACTGATTGACTGAAGATAATATAACATTATTTTGAATTTGTCAAGGCTAAAAGGGAAATGGTATTAATAACTACTAGCAAAAACCAAAAAACATCAGGCTTGAGGTGTGTCTGGAGTTTTAATCGTCTTCCCTGACTGGCTAGATGTTTCCTTCTCCCTCCCCGTGATCTCGCCACCAATACCATAACGCCGCGCTCATCACCACCGAAAACAAAGCAAAGAATTGACTCGGATGCCAGCCCAGCCAGACAACCGGGTCAGAGCCGGGTAAATCAGTCGCCCGAAGAAAATCGTTGAAGAAACGAAACGCGCTGTAAGTCCCAAAAAAAAGCAAGGTAATCCTGCCGGGGAAGCTACGAATCCACACGGCGTTTCGAATCAGCCATAGACCAATGAAAAGCGCGAAAAGAAACACTGCTTCGTACATTGCTGTTTCATGACGAATACCTTCGGGCGTATTGATCCCCCAGGGCAGCTGCGTGACTCTACCAAGATGATCATGGATAAAAAAGCAACCGATTCTCCCTATCCCTATCCCCAAGGGCAACGCCAGCGCGATTACGTCGGCATAGCGCCTGAAACTAAGCTTTTTGACGCGCAAAAAAACCCCTCCGGCCAGTGCCGCGCAGATCAAACCGCCGTAGATCGCCATTCCTCCCTGCCAAATCTTCAGGATCGACCAAGGGTCTTCTCGAAATTGGTCCCACTCATTAAGCGCGTAAAATATCCTGGCTCCTAAAAATCCCGCTATGATCAACCAGATCGCCAACTGAAGAAGCGCGTCTTCATCGAGGCCTAGAGATCGCGCCCGCCTGTAGGCAACAGACACGGCGGCGAGGAATCCCAAGGAAACAAACACTCCCCAGATATTGATGGTCAGGGGTCCCAGTTCAAACGTAATGATTTGGAAATACGGTATCACGCCGCGGTACTCAATTGTTGTAATGTCGAATCAAAAAACATCTTCACCGTCCAAATACCGCGATAATCCTGCCGCTCCTTGTATTTGGTTTTACTCGCCCTCGTACTGGAACACAATGTGCCGTCGTTCCTTCTCAAGCTTCGCGCCGCAAGTGCAGCGTCCAGGTTCCAGAAAAACCGCCCAACACCAGGGACAGCAATACCGTGTCTGAGGCAATAAGCGCACTGTGGGCACGCTGCGTGTTTGCTGTACTTTCACTCGCATACTCCCAGCCTAAGTGACTTTCATCTGGCGAGCAAGAAGATAAGTTGTGAATAAAGAACAAGCAGCCGTGCATGAACTGTGTATAACAACAGTCAAAATACCTGTTACTTTCAATATTCCTGTGGAAAATTCTTGCTTAATACCCCGCTGGGGTCTGATCAAGCTCGTCAATCACACGTGGATCATAGCCCGGCAAGAACAGCTCCAAGAGGCCATACCAGTCGTTTTTATCGAGAACCCCCTCGATCATATAACCGTTCACAAAATATACTGGCGCTTCATTCACGCCGACAGTAGCGGCCAGCGACGTATCGCGTGTGATCGTTTCAGCAAACGTTTCATCCGCGAGACATCGAAAGAAATTGTCTCTGTGGATCCCGGCACCTGCCGCCAGGTCCGCCAGATCATCTGCCGACGAAACATTGGCGTTGAGGTAGAGACGATCATGCATTAGCCAGAATTTTTCTTGAAGATCAGCGCAATATGCCGCTTCCAGCCTCTTTTCTGATTCCTCATTTGTGACGGGCAGATAGGATCGGAATTGCAAAGCGACCGCACCGCCGTACTCTGAGACTATCTGCCGCAATATTGGTGAAGCGATTCTGCACTCCGCGCAGTCAAAGTTTGTAAATACCACAATGACCACCTCAGCGTCATCCGTGCCAAGCTCGGGGATCTCACTCGATTCTACCTGCGGCTGCCTTTCGCTACCCAGCAAGTCGGATTCAGTCCAAGAGTTTTGAGTCACGGTTACCAGATCATCCACGGACTGGCCTCCAAACAACAGCCGCTGTATGAGTAGTCCAAAAAGAGTGATTGCTAATAATCCAATCAGTATTGCCAGTAGCAAGAAATACCACCGTAAATACCACGGTCCGGTTTTTTTTGTTGATTCCTGGTGAAGTGCGCTCATGCCTCCGAGTACATCCGCGTTATAGCAGCGCTTTCACTTCGGCTTCGAGCTGGCTATACGGGACTGCGCCGCCCAATGATTTACCGTTCAGGAAGTTGCCTGGAGTACCCCGCACGCCCGCGTTGATCCCCTCTTGATAATCCGCGCTCACCTTGTCGGCGTATGTATCAGAATCATAACACTCAGTGAAGGCGTTAACATCCAGTCCTAAATCACCCGCCAACTGGGTAAATAACTCGTCTCCAAGCGTAGCTTGGTTTTCAAACAAGGCGTCAGAATATTCCCAGAACGCGTCATTCCCTCCTTGTTCGGCGGCGCATTCAGCCGCTTGAGCCGCGGGTCGCGCCTGGGGGTGAAGAGAATCTAGAGGAAAGTGCTTATACACCCAGCGGACATCATCAGGGTAGGCTGCAACCAGCTGCATGGCACTTTCATGGAAACGGCTGCAGTACGGACACTCGTAGTCGGAATATTCAATCAAGGTAATCTTCGCGTCCGGATTTCCTCGAATGTAGTCATCTTCGCCAACTTCCAAATTGACACTCGGCGCGGCACTAGGAGCGGCCGCCGCGTTGGTATTGGAATTTCCCGTGGCAGTACCGGCCACTTTTGAGCTTGAAGAAGTCAAGCTTAATCCCCCGTTATTAATCATAACCCCAAGCATCACAAAAAAGCCGACGGTACAGAGGGCCATAATCCCGCCAACCAATCCCACGATAAAACTGGCTTTGGGGGACAGGCTGGAGAAAAAACTTTTCGAAGATTGCTGTTCGAGACTCATAGACGTTGAACACTTAGTAAATTACTGTCTTTGCAAAAATAGTATAACGGAATATTCTTTTTCCGTCAAAGATTTATTGAATCCGAGCCGGTTTTCTTTTTGGCCACTTTTTCTTCCACACCTTATATATAGCTATGGCGCCAACTAGCGGCCAGATCAGTATAAATACCGACCAAAACGCCAGCCAACCCAGTCTGCTAGCTGAATTCGGGTTTTCAGAAACTAAATCATAATACTCAGTCAACGCCTCAGAAGGCCGAGGACAGTCGCCATTCCGGCACGAAAGAAGCTCTTGTTCTATCGCCAGAACTACCGATTGATTGTGTCCGACAAAGGACTGGGTGCCGACAAAGACTGCTGGCACGGAACGTTCTGGGCTATCGTAAATCCGGAACAAGTCCTGAAGTATCGCCAGATGCGTTTCGTCAGCGCTTATGTCACGGCTGATCACCCTCAGTTCGGGATACTCCTGACTCATTACCGCCAAAGAATCCGTCATGGAGTCGCAGGCCAAACAATCCGGGTCGTAAAAATAATACAGCTCGACACTGGCTGCTTCCACCGGCTGCCATATACTCAGAGTATAGACAAGTAGAAAAATAAAAACTTTCATGGGAGGGTTAAAAATGAACCACTTGACCGGGACGTATCCGTTGATGCGAAACGTTAGGCGTCTGCGCATCTTTCGGTTTCTCTGGCGTCTTCGGCTTCGGCTGTTCCTGTTTCTGAGCTTTCTCATTTCGTCCGGGTTCTTTTTTCCTTCCGGCGCCTTTGAATTGGATTGGATCCATTTTCAGCGCCTCGGCCAGACTGATCTCGGGTGTATCTACCACTTCAGCGGCCACTTCAATTTTTTCGCCCTCGCGGGGCTTCGGCTGGCTATTGTTCTCCATCGTTCGTCTTCCTCCCCCTTTTCGCTGTTCGTAGTTTCTTTGGCTTCTGTTATTTTCCGGTGGCGGCGATTTCTCCCCATCATCTTTCATGTCTTCAGCGCTGCTCCAGCGGGCAATCTTGTCCTCTATGATCGCGCGATCAATGGCGTATCGTTCGCGCGAAACCTTGATCACCTTTTCCCTATTTCCCGGATTAGCTTCAATCGCGATCGGTGGAAGCCCCCTGGCGGAAAAAGGCTCCGAAGCAACGCCGTCGATCATTAGCTTGAGATACAACTCAAACTTGTTCAAATTAACCAGATCGTTTTGCATAAAAACCGGTTCAAATTCCTTTTCCAGAAATTCGGCGTCCGCCGCTCCGACACGAAAGCTGATCAACGTGCCCACATTGCCAAAAACGGCGGCACTTACTTCTTCCTCAAGTTGTTCGATGTACTGGTGAGCGATAATAAGATCCAGACGGTATTTTCGCGCTTCAGACAAAATATTGGCGAAACTTTCCGTGGCAAAATTTTGAAATTCATCAACGTACAGAAAGAAATCCTTACGCTCATCCTCCGGGATATCCACCCGGCTCATCGCCGCCAGCTGAATTTTGGTAATCATCATGGCTCCCAAGAGCGCCGAATTGTCTTCGCCGATTCGGCCCTTGGAAAGGTTGAGCAGCAATATCTTCCCTTCATCCATGATTTCACGCATGTCGATCGAGCTCTTGGTTTGTCCGACGATGTTTCTGATGATTGAGCTGGAGAGAAACTGACCGACTTTGTTTTGGATAGGCGAAATCGCTTCCGTTCTGAACTGGTTGCTGTATGCGCCGTACTCATCTTGCCAAAAAGCTTTCAAAATCGGATCGTTGAGCTTCTCGATCACTTTTTTGCGGTACTTGTTATCGACCAATAATCTGGTGATACCTAAGAGCGTCGAACCGGGATATTCGAGCAAGGAAAGTATGGTATTGCGTAAAACATATTCCAATCGCGGGCCCCAGGAGTCAGCCCAGATTTTTTTGAAAACGCTAATCAGGCCCGACGCTACCAAATGCCGGTGCATGGGGTTGACCGACTCAAGCACGTTGAAGGCGATGGGAAAATCCACGTCTGAGGGATTGAAAATCACCACGTCATTGATGCGATGTGCAGGGATATAGTCCAGTATCTTTTCGGCCAAATCTCCGTGCGGATCAACCACCGCCAAACCATGCCCGGCCTGGATATCGGACAAAATCATGTTTTCCAGCAGAGTCGTTTTACCCATGCCGGTTTTACCGATTACATACATGTGCCGGCGGCGGTCATCAAGTTTTATGCCAAAACGCCGCCGTTGATGCCGGAAATTTGTCTCACCGAAGAGCGTAATTTCGTCGTAGTCGTTGTTCACCATTATTGTTACTCAAAAGGCAAGTTGGAAGGCGGCTGTCCCGACTGTGGCTGGCCGGCGTCGGAAGTCTGAGGCGTTTCTTTTGAAACAGCCGTTTGGGCCTGTGTGGGTAAAGGTAGAGGCGCTTCGGCCTTCGTTGACGAGGCAACCGGCTTCAATGGCAGCCGCACTCCCTCTACCGGCAAGGCTGAAGGAGGTTCGCTGCGCCGGCTGTCGATCTTTCGCACCAGAGGGGCTTTCACTTCAATAGTCGGGAAATGGAACACACTGGCTAATTCTTCCGTGTTGAGAATAATACCCGCCCCGGGTTCACGTTTCTTATAGTTGCGTATAAGACGGTTTTGCAAGCCCCGGAACCGCATATTTTTAAACAAAATTTGATTGTCGACGGTAAAGGAGCGTTTGTCCGGCCGGAAGCTGTTCATATCCATGGCGGCAAACTGATTAAGCGCGCCAAAAAAACCACTTACGCCCAGCCCTTTGTTCAATATCTCTTTTTCAGCCACGTAGATATAACGAAATTTCGTTTCATACGCCTTCTTTGACATCTTGATCTGGATTTGTTCCACGGTTGAGCGCTCGCCCGGCGTAAGTTGCATCATCCAGTTTTTTTGATCTTGCTTTTTCTCCGGCTTTTCTTCCGCGCCCGGCTCCACTAATGACGCGGTGATGGTTTCGTAGGTCCCTTTCATGACACCGCTCATTGGCCCTAGCAATGGCTTGCTTTCAACTTTTTCGCCGATTAATTTATTGACGATGTTGTTCCCCTCATCGATCCAGTCAGTCGCGTCTTTCGGCCTGACCACCATCTGGATGCACATGAACTCACCGGGCTTTATCTTGCTCATGATTTCGAGGAGCGAGGCCATGGGATCGGCCAGCTGCTGGGACAAGCTATGCTCAAACGCGGTGTATGTTTTGATCGGATAGGGGTTGGGTTTATTGAAACTAATGCCTGATCCATACATTTCGTATTTCTTGTCAGGGAATCTGCTCGGCAACTCATCGATATAATCCTCTACTTCCGTAATTTCCGCCTGAGGATATTGAGCGTAAAACGCGGACTCGACGAGATCGCGAAACGGCACCGGCGTCCTGACGATAAACTGAATATACCCCCCCATACTAATCAGCTCGAGGCTGAGATAGAGCTGAGCCTTCCCCTTGAAATACTTTTCCACCCAGTTGATGCTTCCTGCAATTCCGTAAAACTGTGAGTAGATATGCTCCACTGCTTTCAGATTGGGCTCGATTTCCCTTGGCACGTCGATTGCCAGCATCACCCACTCGACTTTGCTCATGTATTTCGCCCGCAAACGAATCAGACGAAGCTCCCAAAGCATGATCAGGATAATCACAACGAAAAAAATCCAGCCGCCATTGATAAAGAAACGCCAAAAAAAGACGAACGGCAGTATTTCGTCTACCCGTGTTAACGCGCTAATATCAAAAAGATTTCCCATGTGATTTCAAATTTTGTTTGGGTTTACTCCCCGGATGTATCGGCTGGTGGCGGCGTATCATGATTGGCCAGCTGGTATCGGCCGTCGGGAAGCTTGGTGAATTGTTTTTGATCCGTCAGCGCCAGATGAATAGTGTTTCGTTTTACCATCCGCTGCTCCAGCACTCTTTTCACTATCTCCTGCCGGCTTAGCGGCTCGCCAACTTTCTTCAGCACCTCACCAATCACATCCGCCACTACCCCCGGCTTATATCCCCACTCCTTCAGAGCGTAGATACCTCTTCCAACCAGGACGTAGCGATCGTTTAATATCAACTCGTTATGAACCGTCGGCGGGTAGGCCTGTCGCTTGTCGAAGCCGATCTTATTGATCTGCTCGGCAATCTTCGTAAAGTGCATTGGCTTGCCTTCTTTCTTCAAGACCAGGTAAATCTTGTCGTTCATTCGCTTCGGAACGATCGTGCCCCATTCGGTTAAACCATAGTCGCCAAAAGGATTTCGGCTGATTTTTTGACTCAAAGTGACATACCCAAGTATGGCATGGTCGGACAATCCCGTGTCCAACTCCGCTGAGTCGTCACGAAAGGCCGCACGGTATTGCTTGAGCAGCGCCGATTCCGACAGAGGCTGTCCGGATTTGGATATAACTTCAAAGCACCGTTCATTAACTATGCGAATTCGCTCTAAAGAAACTGAAGGGAGACGCCAACTCGCCCGGAAAGACCCGGAAGCGCTCTGGCTCATAAAAACGTCATTCAGCAATCTACTGATGATAAACGCGACCGATTGCCGACTGATCGGTGAATCAGTCGACATTTCAAATAATTGATCCATTAATTTCTCTTTTGCCAGCGCCCCTCCATTTTGTTCCAGGACTGCTTTGATGGTGTGCTCAATGGGTTCTACCGAATTGTGAAAATTCTTTAACTGCCGAATCTTTTTGACGGACGTGCTCTCAATTTGCCTGATGCGCTCTCGGGTCAACTGATACACCTGGCCGATCTCTTCCAGAGTCTGTTTTTCTTTACCGTTAAGGCCATATCGACGTCGTAAAATATCTTCTTCCTTATTCGAAAGCTGCTTAAACAAACTCGCCACCACTTCTGGAGGATTAAACTCACGCAGCTCCTGGCTTTGTTTGCTTGATATTACTTTGTCGAGAATTGATTCTTCCATTGTTTTACATTGCGAATAAGCATGCCTCTCCGGCAGGACAACCAGCGATAATACTAGATTTATTGAATATCGTCAATGCCTTTCTTAATCAATGCTATTAGTATAGCATAAGTAGATAAATGTGTCAAGAACACTATTGAAATAAAAAAACGCCCTTTTGGCAAGAAGGCGGAAGCATGAATGACGAGTTACAAGTTACAAGAAGGCTAATATTTCCACACCGGGCTATCCGCAGCACGTCGCTTGTTAATTTATTACTTAATAATTATGCTTTCCGCTTCCACATCACCAACAGCGGACTGGCAATAAATATTGAGGAATAGGTTCCGATAATAATGCCGATAATCATGGCAAAGACGAACCATTGAATGGAAGCTCCGCCAAAAAGATAAAGGACCACCAAAACAAAAAGTGTGGTCAACGAAGTGTTGAGTGACCGGACAATTGTTTGATTGACGCTGCGATTGACGGAATCAGCGAAGCTACCGCCCCGGCCATGTAAAACATTTTCACGCACCCGGTCAAAGACCACGATGGTATCATGAACCGAGAAGCCAAGGATAGTCAGCAAAGCAGTGACGAACAAGGCTCCAATTTCGACGTTCATGAAATACCCCAACGCAGCGAACACGCCCACGATGATAAGCAAGTCATGGACGAGAGCAATAATCGCCGACAACCCCATTACCCAGCTGGGAATGCCCACATTTTTAGTCACCTTTCTGAAGGCCCAGGTAACATACAAAATGATGGCTGCCAAAACCAGGGCAATTGCCACCAAGGCCCGTCGTTTCAGTTCTTCCCCGATAGTCGGACCGACGGATTCAAAACTGGTTTCCGTCACGCCTGGATACTGGCTGTTGAGTGCGTCAAGAATTGACTGACGAGTTTCGTTATCGATGGGTTTCAATCGGATAACCGCCGAATTATCTTCCGCCCGTTGCGCCCGTATTTCACCCAGATTGAACTGGCCAAGCACACTCTCTATCTCAGCTGGCGCGGGCGCGGTTTCAGAGAACCGCAGTTGCCAAATCGTTCCACCAGTAAAATCAATGTTGAATTTCAAACCTCCCAAGGCAATAAAGACAATGCTCGGAATGATAAGCACGGCCGAGAGGATAAACCAGTACTGTCGTTTTTGAATGATGTTGTACATTATTTTCTCACTCCAAACCAAGCTAGGTGTTTTGCCATCCGCTCACTGGCTGACAAGCGCAAAAACGTCCTGGTAATGGTAATAGCGGTAAACATGCTGACTACGATACCGATACTGAGAGTAATAGCGAATCCCTTGATCAAACTGGTGCCGAACCAGATAAGTATAAACGAAGTGATCAAGCTGGACACGTTGGAATCACGAATCGACAGCCAGGCGCGCTTGAATCCCTCTTCGATAGCGCTTTTTAGCGGCTGGCCCAGGCGCAACTCTTCCTTGATCCGTTCAAATATTAGAACATTGGCGTCCACCGCCATGCCAACGGAAAGGATAAACCCGGCTACGCCCGCCAAGGTCAGGGTGACTGGCCAGAGTTTGAATATTGCCAGCACCAGCAGTGCGTAAATTGCCAGGGAAATCACCGACAGCACTCCAGGCAATCGATAGTACGCGATCATAAAGATTCCCACCAGTGCCATTCCAATCAGTCCGGCCAAGAAACTCCGCTCTACCGACTCTCTACCCAAAGAAGCGCCGATGTTCTGTTGGTTGACTAATGAGATCGGGACGGGTAAAGCGCCTGAATTCAACCGCTGGGCCAATGTCTTCGCTTCCGTCAGCGTAAAATCGCCGGTGATCACCGCTTCACCCGAAGTAATTTCCTGCTGCACGACCGGCAGACTGATCGGCGCCTCATCGAGATAAATACCGACTACCTGGCCGACGTTGCGCTGGGTGATTTCCGCAAATAACTGCTTTCCCTCCTCGTCGAAATTGAGCGCGACGCTGGGAGCGCCGGTGTTAGGATCAAATTGCACCTCAGCGCCCTCAAGCTGTTTTCCGGAAAGACCGGAGTTGACGTAATCAGGGGCACCAGTGGTTTCTTCAGACTGTTTTTGAAAAAGTATATGACTGGCGCGGACCTCAGTTTCGTCAGGGTTTTCTTCCGCCGGGCGCTCTTCAGTTTTTTTAATGATATGATAGCCAAACTGAGTCTCTACCAGCTCCGGCTTCACCTCACCCACGGCCAGATCGCCAAAAACCGCGTTCTCAAATTCAGGCACCATTACGCCGCGCGGAAAGAAACCCAGATCACCGCCGTTTTGGGCGCTTAAATTCCCGGGGTCTTCAGACAGTTCATTGGCCAGCGCCCCAAAATCCGCTTCCGGTGTCAAAGCCCTCTGCAGAGTCTCTTCGGCTTGAGCTCGTTTTTGTTCGTTGAGCGCCCGGACGGCGTTCAACTGCTCCTCAGTCAGCGGTTCCGGTGCTTTTTGTTCGCGAAATTCCAAAAGCGGGGTTTCGCCTATTTGTTGAATCGCTTCATTGATGTCAAAAACTCCCGCCAGCTCAACAATTACGCGCCAATTATCCCCTGACCGATTTGTCTGCACCACCGGCTCAGAGACGCCGAAGAAATTCACCCGGCGTTCAATCACGTCACGCACGCCTTCTAACGCCTCAGCGCGCTCTGACTCGGGAATATTCGCAACATCCGCTTCGTACACCAAATGACTGCCACCCTGCAAGTCGAGGCCAAGGCGGACTTTCAGCTCCCGTTGCCAATTGCCGATGGAGATATCGGGACCCTTGGGATAGCTCACAAGCCCCGCCAAAACAGCCAGAATTATGATAAAGGCAAAAGTTATCCAGATTTTCCTTCGGGTAATCATATTGCTCAGATTACCACAAAATTATACTCACATCAACGTAATGGACAAAACCGGCGGCAGTTGATCCCACTTTACAAATATGTCTGGCGTGCTACCCTTTGGCCGGATCTTTCCAGTTATTTCACTCCCGCTCTGTGAGGTGTCTTATGCGTTGGAATATGCTGTGGCTTCTGGCCACGATGGTATTGACCGCTTCGTCGGTCTGGGCGCAGACTTCTCCGTATGGTGTTACTGCCGCTGGAGGCACGGAGACTCGCAATGGCATTGAGGAGCTGTATCTGAGCAGCCAAGTTCACCGACTGTCGGACATCGGACCGCTTCAGGCCGGTCCCTACGCGGCCGTACGCGTCAAGAACGATGTTATGCGCTGGGGTTTGGGCGGCACGGTGGTCTGGCGCCCCATCACCTACCTCGGCCTGACCGGATCACTCGGCCTGGACAAAGCCGGTGGCATCGATCTTGTCGGTAGCTATGGGGTCAATCTGAGACTGCTCCAAGAACTTGACCGCATCATCCCCTACGTCCCGATCCCGCCGGCTGACTTCTACATCGGCAGTGACGGCAATATGCTGCTCCTCGGCTTGAGCATGGGTCGAGGTTCCAGCAGCCAGGAGTAAGCCACCAAAATCGGAGGTCTGTCAATGATAGAGAGTTTCACCGCGAACTTCTACTGCCTTCAACCGGGCGAAGCTGTGAACGATCAGCTCACTCAATGTGGCACTGATCAAATAGCGGCGGTTTGCTGCGCCTGGCTGCAAGAAACCCACTTCCGCTACTTCGGACGCGCTGACGACAATCTCTCAGGAGCTACGATCGCCACGGCCTTGGAAATCCTCGAAATTCCAAGTCCTGCTGTCACGACGGATCCGGGTTTCGGAAGCAGCCACCATTCCGTAGATTTCCAGCAGTCGAAACCCTCGCGCTCTGTCCAGCAGTGGCTCGAAGAAAATCCGTCTCACCTGGCGTTCCGGGAACGTTTCATCGAGTGCCTGCGAAAGTGGACGAGTATGCTGGCCGCTACCAGATTACCTGCCGCTCATAACACGGTCAACATCTTGATCGTAGCGCCCTGGGCTAACGCGGCCGTGATTGATCCGGTTGTCCTGGGAGACCTGGATCAAGCGGGTTTGGTCAAGTATGTCCTGACAGCGTCGCTCGGGAACTACCTGGAGACTAGCATGGAGTCAGCGAGTATCATTTTCGAGGGATACCGGTACTGACTGCTTCGCGCGACAACCCGCCAGCGGATATCATTCCCGCTGGCGCTTTTTTAATACACCGCCACGGCCATTCCGGTATGTAAAGCTTTATCGTAACACATACCTCTCTCCGGTATATCAAGCTTCAGTGGGATGTTCTGCTGTGTAGTGCGGTAAAGCTAAAGCTTTACATATCGGAATCAGGGGAGTTTCTTTACCGTTCCTAGGGAAGCGTCCACCTCCACCATATCACCATCTTGCAATGATGTGGTCAGGCCTTTGACACCCACGATACAAGGTTTCTTCAATTCCCGACTGACAATCGCAGCATGAGAAGTTAATCCGCCAAACTCAGTTACAATCGCCTTGGATTTTTTCATTAGCGGCAGGAAATGCACCATGGTCTGGTAGGTGACGAGTATTTCATCTGGCTGAAATTGTGAAAATTCATTGTTGTAGAAAATTTTTCTTACACGGCCGCGAACTTTCCCCGGGCTGGCCACGATGCCCTTCAGCTCTGAAGATTGATAACCGACCTGGTTTACGAAACTTACCTTGTCAACAAAGGTCTTTGCCGCTTTGCCCGTGAGAATGACATCTTTACCAGCACTATGAGTAAGGATCGAAAGACGAGTGCGGTCAATACATTCTTTTTTTGTGACTGACTTTCGTTTTTCCAGAATATCAATCAGTTCCGGCGTGGTGATATTCATAAAATGCTGAAGCGGGATTTGATAACGTCGAGCTACTTTCTTATACAATTTCCATGCGAAGTCGTAAATTCTATCATTTAGCTTGCCGCTTTTGTCACGCGCCTTACCTAGCCGACGCTTGAAACCAGCGTGCGTCTGAGGATCGGGATACCAGACGTCTAGTATGACCCCGAACCAGATTTGAAAAGTGATGCTTGGCAATAGCTCACACCACTCTTTCAAAATGCAAATGATGGCAGCATCATCCAGCTTGGCCAAATTGAACTTTTCTAAACGACTGATGAACTTCTCCGCTTTCGCTGATTGGGCTGAATAATCTATCACAATAGTGTTTACAAACCCAGTTTTCTTTTTTTGTGAAAGTGAATCAAAAAACTTTCGCAATTTTTCGGTATCATTATACTCAAACGCCTCTTTATTCAATCCCTTTTCACGGATGACAATTTGACGAACCCTAAATCCGGTCAGTTTCCGAAAATAGACCGTCATCTTCAGCGTGAACCAGTGCCAGCTGTCACCTGGTGTCGTGTCCCAAACTCCGAGTAATACGAGCTTCATAGTTTTCTCACAATTCCCTTCGTCGCGTCCACCTCCACCCGGTCGCCGTCTTTCAGGACTTCTGTCGCGATCTTGGTACCGATGATGCAGGGGATTTTCAGCTCACGTGAAACAATTGCCGCATGGCAGGTTATTCCACCTTCATCAGTAATAATGGCCGAGGCAATTTTCATTAAGGGCAAAAACTCAACATGCGTCATGGGAGTAACCAATACATCGCCTTTTCGAAACTTAGGAAAATCGTTTTGATGATACAAAACATTTACCTTCCCGCTCGACTTTCCTGAAAAAGCTGATTGTTCCCTTACTTCCTTTGTGGCATTTCGCTTCACGAGCTTCAATGCTCTATTAATATCTGGACCAGTCAACACGCGCAGCTTGCCGTTGTCATACTGAAGCGCATACCGTCGTGTTCTCTCCTTCACCAGCCGAGAAAAATCTTTTTTATATAATAGTGCCTCGGCTAGCTCTTCCTGAGTTAAGTATTTTGTTTCGGCAAATGACACGTTGATGCGGCGAGCCACCTCACGCCAAAACGGCTGCCAGAGATAGTACGCGTGCCGGCGGTAATCATCGCGCACCTCTTTAAGATAGGCAAAGGCGTGAACAATTTCGATTTTTTTACGGAGAACCTTACTATGAACAGTGGGTAAAAAACTTTTGTATTTCCGAGTTCCCTGTCTCATATATGCCTTCATTTCGGCCAATTCTATTTGAGGATGACGAATATCCTTTAACTGCGCTCGAACATCAAGAATTTGCAAAGGAGGATCAATAAAATCATACACGGGAATCCATGCATATGTGTTCACATACTTTTGTAATGCATCATCGCCCGGCCATCGTTGCTGCGCCATCTCCAACAACTCAACTCTGGCACGCATTAGCCTTGTCAGGCGATACGGCGTGGCAATGCTTTCCAAAATATCCGGCCGTTCGCGAAATTCCTTCTCTATTTCACGTCCCAGTCCTTCCAGAACAAGAAAAGCGTAGAATTGAAACTCCGAAAAATCTATTGCTTTTTTGTGTAAATGAGTCAGTAAAGAAGCAAGCTGTCCATCAGCTGAAATAGAAAAATTCCTGCCTCGAGTTTTCCGAATAGTCCACTTGAGAAAATTAGCCAGACGGGCTTCATAATACTTAGAATATCTCTTTATATCTTTCTTTAGCAGCATGTTTCCGTATGATGCGATAACTTTCGCTAATTCATTTTTTTCAAAATATATTCCGTGCAAATTGCCCTCCGGAAGAAACAACTTATGCGTGCAAGCGTCAAGTTGTTTCTTTGATTGAAGAACGCTCATAAAGGCCGAAGCCAGAAAAACCCCGAATTTTCTCGCCCACATTTTTTCATAGTGAAGCTTCATAGTTTTCTCACAATTCCCTTCGTCGCGTCCACCTCCACCCGGTCGCCGTCTTTCAGGACTTCTGTCGCGATCTTGGTACCGATGACACACGGAATCTTAAACTCACGGGCAACGATAGCGGCATGAGACAACACGCCGCCTTCATCGATAATGATTGCTCGCGCTTTTTTAATAGCGGGTAGGAAGTCGGGGTCTGTCTGGGGGGCAACAAGAATATTTCCTTTCTGAAACTTTTTTACTTCCGCCGCATTGAACACCGTTTGAACGGTACCTTTTACCGCCTTGCCCTTGTACGCCACTGTTCCCCTCAGTTCTTTGACCGTATTGGTGTCACCAGAATCTTCAAGCAGAAACCCTTGCTTTTTGGCCACTTCTTCTATAGTTTTACCGACAAAGACATCGCCTCCGGCCAGTATGTAACCGTCGCGGCGTTTCTTGATTTCCTCGATCTTCGGTTTCTTGCTGGAAAACAGCATATCCATAAATTCCAGAAACCGGACCAAATGGGCTAATTCCTTCGGCAGTTTAAACTTTTCCAACATGGCGCTGATATACAGTCGTGCCAGATCATCAAAACGTTCAAAGTGTCCTTCGCTGGCCAGGCGGCATTCATAATATCGTTTGATGATAGGCTCAGCTTTCTGGCCATGCTTTTTTCGAAATTCTTCCGCCCAATCCGACGATAAAAACATCGCCACAAAAAACTGAGAGAAATATTGTTCCATCACCTGGATAGCTTGCTGAAGCGGGTTTGGCTTGACGTCCAAATCGACAAAAGGTTGCCGCACTAGGACGTCCATCTTCTTGGCTTTAGCCAGGAAATCGTCTATCACTTCGTCGCTGAACAACGCGTGCGATAAGGGCAAGTCAAGAACGCGGTTTTTTATTGCTTCAAAATCTTCCCGCGGGCGGTAGATCTCCATCGTCCGGCCGGTGTAACGTGCCAACTGAATAGAAAATCCGACTCCAAAGGCATTCCGCAAAGAATCTGTGACCAGCCAGTACACCAGATCGCCTGTAAAGGCGGAATAATCACGGGTGAAAATTTTGAAAAGAGTTTTCTGAGTCATTGGTGTGAAGTAAGTTTGGAAATTGTTCCTTTACGTAAATCCATCTCCACCTCATCCTCATTCCGTAAAACATGTGAGGCATGCTTTGTTCCAACGATGCTAGGCAAATTGAGCTCACGAGAAACAACGGCGGCGTGCGAAGTCAGTCCGCCATGATCCGTGATAATGGCTTTAGCTTTGCGCATCGCGCCAATGTAATCCGGGCTGGTGAGCTCTGCTACCAGGATCCGGCCTGCCGGGAATTTGCCGCTTTCCCTAGCATGACGCAAAATCATCACTTTTCCTTTTACTGTTTCTTTTCCACCGGCGGAAGCAACCACACCCCGCATTTCTCGCATCAGTAGCTTGGGCTGTCGATAATGATTCTGAAAGACCGTCGCTGGGGTACCTGTGGTGATTACAAAATGCCTCGGTTCTATGTGCAGGAGGACGCATTTTTTGCGCGCCTTAATCTCGCGAGCCGGCCACTCAAGAGCACCATTCGCCCAGGACCACAGTTCGGACCATAGTAAATAACGAAGGTCTTCTTTTTTCACCCGGCGCCGTCTGGCTATCTCGTCCAGAAATTGGCGTAACACTTCTTGCACACGAAACTGCCAGCCCTTGCGGTCATCCTGCCAAGCCACCGCGTCACCAACTACATCCCGGGCATACTTTTTGAGACGGCCGGATGGCAACTCTTCAATCAGTCGGCGTTTGCTTCGCTGGATTTTTTGAAACTGTGCTCTAATCTCATTTATTTTCTCGTCCGGAGTCTTCCCGTTACGGACAATATCCCTGGCTCTCTTCCAGAACCACGATTCCGGCAAGGGTGCGTCATTAGCATAACTCCCGGCCAACCAGCTGTATTCTGAGGCATGTTTTTTGATCAAATTAAAGACGGCTGGCTGCTTCCGTTCAACTGCCTGGCGAAAATGAGTAATCGTCTTCCCATCAGCTCGAACCTTGGCAACTATCTTCAAAAAAATAAGTTCTTCTTTTTGATAAAAAGAAAAATCGTCGGGACTCGACAGTATTGATAAAGCCTCATTCAACCGATCGCCGGTAAAAAACCTCGGCATGTGTTTCACGAAATATTCATGCATGCCGTAGCCGGTCAATTCAGGTTGAATCGTCGTACCCCAGAAATCGTGATATACCTCAACCAGACGATTGAGAAAATGCAATAAATCCTCGTCCGGAAGTTTATTGACATCATGTGTTTTCACGAACTGTCTCGCACCAGCAAAGATCCGCAACTGTCGCTGATAGGCCAGTTTCAAGGCGCGTAATTTGGCCGGCTTGAGGTAAAACTTTTGTGCCGCTTGTATTCCATGAACTGATATTTGTGAATCGCGGCCATACCAGATCGCATAGTGACGATCGTAGAATAAAAGATCGCCCGCCGGCCAACCGTGTCCGTACAATTCCCAGGAGCGCTGGACGCAGCCAAATCCCGCCAGTCCCAAATAAAACGGCACGCCGTCAATCGGGCCCCACTGGAAACGGTCTGACTCGGGGATAACGGATACTTTTGGCATGGTCTGAGTATACCACAAGCACCCAGCAACCCGCACTCACCCTCCGGTATGTAAAGCTTCAGCTTTACTCTGCCTCCCACCCAGGTTCTGGAAGCAAATGTAAGACCCAGTGGAAGCAGAGCCAAGCTGAGGCGTGTCGTTCCTGAACATCAGAGCTTCTTCACTGTTCCGTGAGTCGCGTCCACCTCCACCCGGTCGCCGTCTTTCAGTACTTGGGTCGCTGCTTTGGTGCCGATAAGCGTGGGGATACGCATTTCTCTCGCTATCACCGAGGCATGGGATAATACGCCCCCTTCCTCCGTGACTACAGCTGAGGCCTTTTTCAATACTGACACATAGTCCGGTTGCGTGGACCGAGCGATCAGAATCGAACCACTTTTTACTTTACGAAAATCATGATGCGACAAAACAATCACTACCAACCCCTGAACGATCCCCGGAAATGCCGATTGGCCGCTAAGCTTTTTTGAAGATATTTCCCGCTGTCGTATAATGGCGCCTAATTCGACTGCCTTATCCCCCGCGCAGGTAAAATAATTCTCGCCATCAGAAATCAGCGCGTACGACTGCTTGCGCCGCCGTATTAAACGCGGGTCGGCGGCGGCATTTTTCCTCAACAATTTCGAGACTTCGCTAGGGAACAAATACAGCACGTCTTCATAATGATCCAGGTTGATTCGCTGGGCAACCGCCTTCAATAAACCCGTTAAGTATATTGATGTGCGGAAATATTCCTCACTGCGAAAACTTCGAAAAAATATCGCCTCATTCATTGTTTCTATCGTAATTTTCAGACGGGCATTGTGACGTACTTTTTTCAAAAGAAGGCGATACTGCCGCGCATGCAAACGCCGCTCAGCTAACAAGCTTACGATCGCTTGGTCAGGATTCTGTTTGGCAACTTGGCGTAAACGTCTCAAATACTCTCCTTCGCTCACAAAACGCGTAAAATATCCGGCATTTTTCATCCAAGAAAATTTCTCAACATGTTTCTGCAAATCCTTTTTGATAGCCACCAAACCGCCTTGGCGATAGCGCTTTGCCAAACGTAATAATGACATCTTTTCTTGCATCACCCGGCCGGTTTTAACCGGAGTCATAACAAGCGAATATTTTTCTTCAAAGTCGCCTGAAAAGCGTTTCAACTCTCCGGCGATGTAGTTCGATAGTTCAGTTTCGACGAAAAGCGGAAGAAGTCCGTAGGCGGCGGCTTCTTGAATCCTCCATAAAAATCCATCGACAAGTTCGGCCAGCTCGATATTGGTCAGCGTTGAAAGTTTCTTCCTTCGGAAAATTGATTGGCAGTATCGGCGCAGTTCATCATGGACGCGGTACGAATTCCGCATCTGCTTCAATAAAAACCCCGGTTCTAGCTTCAATTTTCGCAATAAACGCCGCCGCATCATTTCCCAGTCGCGCTCATCAACCACCACGCGATCGTCAATTTCTCCGCTCCGACGTATCCAATACCTGAAACCGTCCATGTTGACCGTCTGGGCGCTGAAGCCTAAAAAAATGGAAAACACGTACCAGGGGCTTCGTTTGCGGGTATGGATGTAATGCCAGCGAATACGGCGAATATCCAGTTGTTCAATTTGCCTCATATTTTTTTGACCACACCCGCGTCTGCGTCTACCTCGACTGTTTCACCGTCTTTCAACATCTTTGTTGCTGCTTTTGTCCCCACAACACACGGTACACCAAGCTCGCGCGCCACAATCGCCGCGTGACAAGTCACCCCTCCTTCATCAGTCACGATCGCTGCTGCTTTGCGCATCGCCGGCACGAAATCCTGCCGGGTCATGCCAGCCACCAGTACATCACCGTTTTCAAACTTATCCAGGTCTCTGTTTGTCAGCACCAACTTGACTATCCCTCGCGCCCGTCCGGGCGCTCCGATGCTTCCGTGAATTTCCGCCACTGAGTTACCAACTCCCGTACCGAGCTCCGCGCGCGATCTCTGAATGGCTTTATCACCGGACATGATCGTTGCCTTTTGGCCGCGTACAATCAGCAGGAAAGCGCTCTTTCTCCGATCCAGTTCAGTCTGAGAAAATACTTTTCTTTCGCCCAGACACTCAATAATCTCAGCATTGGTTAGAGTTACGATTTCTTCCAATGACATTTTCAACCTTCGCGCCAATTCTAGATACAAAGTTCGAAGAGAAAGGTTAAGTTTTTGCCGAATGGTGTCGCGGTAATCCCGCAAAAAGGTATTCTCTTTCATGAATCCCAGAAGTAGAACAAGATCATGATCTGATTGAAATTTAGCGACAATCCGATGGTATTCTATCCGCCTTGCTTCAAGGGAAGTCTTAATATCTTTAAGCTCTGCATTTGGTTCAGTAATCCCATCGAGCTCGTGACGAAAATGTTCGAGAGCATAGGGATCGTGGTCAACATCGAACATCGGGATATGCTGGAAGTGTTCTACATGTTTTTCCAGTCGTTTGGTCAGCTCTGCTTCTGAAATATCGGCACGCTGGACCGCCAAGCGCAGCAATTCACGGCGCTCACTCATGGCGTCGTTGTATTCAAGCGGTTCCGCCAAGTGAATAAGTGTTTCTGTCACTTCTGTTTCGGAGTCCAAATGTTTCCTTAGTTGTGTGGTGACCGACTCGGTTATTGGTTCACCCAGCTGGAACACTGTCCACATGCGTATGTAAAACTGCGTCTGGTTCGGAAGGACGGTTTCAGTATATAAGCGCATTAGTTCTCGGTCACTCATGTTCGCGTCAACCTTGGATACCTGCGCGCTTACATGCGATTGAATGAATTCCAGCTTTTGTCGGGCTTCCGAGTGAAAAGTCCTGAGAAATTGTTTGTCCCGCAGTAATCTTTTCAACCCCGCGATGTATGCCTTGTACTCTTTGGAACCGGCATAATACTCTGTTTTTTTCTCATCACGAAAAATCAGCGTGTTTTGAATGGCCACACCATACACTTCGCGCATTGCCTCCCCCCAGCCATAACACCAAGCTTCAGCTAATTGAGTAGCGATACGCCTGGTTCCGATAAGAGTCCACATACGCTCATTTTAGCTATATTCGCATTAAAAGACAAACTTCTCAACTCGTCGAATACTCCTCGCTCGAAGAATATTCATATTAATATCGTTCGAGTGAGTGGAGCAAATCGAGAATCCTGGTTCGAGCTGGTCAAGAACAAGATGGAGGTATAGCAAAAACCATACTTCTCGACTCCACTCCGCTATCGCTTCGTTGCGCTCGAAGAATATTGGTAATAAATATCGTTCGAGCGAAGTCGAGAACCTCGGTGAGTTACCACTGAGCCTGCCATACTCCCGAGATAAGTTTACGTTTTTTCTGCTGGCTCCAGTCTTTTATCTGCTTTTCACGCAGCAGTGCTCCTTCCAGATTTTCATGGTATTCAACGTATGCTAAACGACGCACACCGTGTTTTCTGGTATACTTCGATCCTTTTCCGGAAAGATGCTGATTGTATCGTATAGAGATGTCCCAGGTACATCCCGTATAATACGTTCCATCCATACATTCGATAACGTAGACGTACCAGTGCCAGGGTTTGGCCATACAAACTTGACGTGAAATGGCATCTCCCTGTCACGGACAGCATATATCAGCGACAATATATTTGTCCAGCCTGTGGTAATGACAATCTTGCGCCTATCTAGAACATCCTTCTCGACTCGTCCCCCTCGACTCTGCTCGGGGTCCTCGCTCGAAGTATATTACATAAGAATATTGTTCGAGTGAGCGGAGCGAATCGAGAATCCTGGTTTGAGTTGGTCGAGAACTGCGACAGCTTATCACCGTGGTACTTCTCGACTCGTCGAATACTCCTCGCTCGAAGAATATTAGTAATACTGTTCGAGCTTGTCGAGAATCTCGATGAGCTACCACTGAGCCATCCGTAATCTGCCTACAATGCGTTTCTCAACTCCCCTGTACCCGAACATGTACTCACATGAGTGGTACAGAGTCCGCTGGAAGAATATTGTCGTTACGACAATAATATAAGCCGGTCCTTTTCTTTCTTCACTGGAACCCACTTTCTCTCGATTTCGCTCGAGACACGTTTGATAGCGAACACCCTTATTCCGTTCAAGAAACCAAAGTGAGCCTGTCTTTGTCTTTCTTTATAGGAACCCACTTGAAACTGCCGCTGACCGAATCGATGTATGATACCTTGAGGTAACGGCGGCCCAATACGTTAGCGAGCTTAGTACCGATCCGGGCTGAGTCCGATTCCAGCATCTGCAACCGATCCCGAAGCATGCGCTGCAACCATAGGCTGTAGAAAATCGGATCTTCGGCCTGCCGTTCAAACTGACTGATAGCGGCTTCACCGAATTTTTGCTTGAGATGCTCTATGAAGATCGAATCAGCTTTTACCAGAGTGAAAAAGTCGCCAGTCTTCGCGAGCACCACCAGCCAGGCGATGACCCGCGGACGATTGTGTTCCTGCATAGCCGTCTGCAGTTCGCGGCTGGCGTTCACTTCGCCAGAACTGATCTGGCCCAGGATTCTTTTTTCTTCTTCGGATACGGCGCGCTGTTCTTCGGAATTCTGTGTGTAAATCTTGACCAGATCCTTCGGTTGAAGATGATTGATCTGGTCCGAGCGTACCGTCACTGCCGGCTTGACGAGCTGGGCTGAGGCAGAAGCAGGAGCAGAAGAGGGTTTGGGTGTGGAAATGGGAGCAGGGGGTGGTTGAGGAGATGCCTCTTCGCCCGCAACTGTATTGAGTTTTCTATTAAGACTGACTAATGTTTTTCGCGCCTCTTTCGCCTCATCACCGTACTGTTCTAACCTACCTTCGCGAATCGTGCCGACAATATCAACGTCATCCACCGCCATATCCGCTTCGTAGCCCAGAGCTTCATCGGAAGGGATTTTCAGTTTTTCGACAAGTTTTAGCAAATTACTTAATTGCTTACGAGATTGCTCAGTCAGACTTTTTGTGTTCTCGCTGTTAACCAGATATTCTGAGAGTTCGACAGTTCCAATTCGGTCAGTTCCGAGTTTTATTATTGTGTCAGTCAACCAATTCTTCAAAGTTCCAGAAAGCTCTTTGCCGTCTTTTGTGACGCCTTCCTTCGTTAGGATTTCGTTATTGTCTCGTAATGAGTCAATGACGGCGTTTTTGAATTCTGTTCGTTCTTCCAGAGTCATGAGCGAAAGGAGATATGCTCGA
Organism: bacterium; assembly: GCA_030699685.1. Classification (GTDB taxonomy): domain Bacteria; phylum Patescibacteriota; class Patescibacteriia; order JAHIZJ01; family JAHIZJ01; genus JAUYLJ01. Next base: position 22,476 of record JAUYLJ010000033.1, read on the forward strand.
AGTTTGGTCCAGAGATCAAAATCAGGAATGTCAAGCATATGTCTGTAATGACCGTGAAATAATTCAAGGATTCTTTCTTGTTTTAATACAGGCAAAGCGATCCAGCAGCTTTTCCATAACAAATTAGTCCAAGAGCGGTGTAGATCAGGGTGGTTCGATTTGAAATCAGGCTGGCGTTCCAAAAGTCTGATGATAATATCTCCTAAATACTTGGCGGCCAGCATCTTATCAAAAGTAGCAATGTTGTCAAAATATTCTTGATATTCCGTTAAAGTATCCGTTTTTGTCAGGATAGGGGTTTGGATTTGTTGAGTTGGTTCAGCCATGCTAGTTCTTGATCAAGGATTACTCGGATTCTTGTTCTTTCACTTTGGCGAGTTTTTCAGCCGTAGATCTAAGCTTGTCTTCAATACCTTTGCCAGCTTCTGCTTTTCCTCCAGCAAATTTTTTCATAAGATCTTTAAACTCTTCGTACTTCTTCATGTTGTCGGCAACATATGACCGTTTAAAATTATCAAAACTTTCCGCTTCGCCCCATTTTCCTCCTTCTGAGTATCTCGTTTTTTCTTCTTTTTTGAGTCTGCCCCACTTTTTAAGCATCTCATCATTATCTTTCACCTCATTCTCAACGTTCTCCCTCACTTCAGTTTCAATTAATCCCTGGTCCATTAAATGCCAGTTATAATTTACGGTATGAAAAGCTTTGCTTTCGTTAAAGCGATCTTTAGTCAGACTGCTGAGAATGTTCGGCCAACGATCAACGTAAAATTGAACGCCAACTTCATTAAGCTTACCTTCATGCCCCTCGGTATTATCATACGGATTAATTGGCACTTCATCATGTTCGGCCAGACGATTGGTACGACGAAGATAGTTTTCCAGGTCTTGTTTCGCTGTTTCGATTTTCACTCTCATTTGCTGATCAACTTTGGCCCTCGGGAAATTGCGTCCAGCCGCGTCCGTGCCTATTAATTGCCCCACATTCCAGTGACCAATTGCTTCGGCCGTGTTGCTCGCGTCATTAGCAAGGGCCCAGGTTGTTTGATCATTCAATTTCATCTTCTTGAGAAATACTTCATGAAACATAGCTAGCGTACCCTGTCTGCCCGAGCTAAGATACTGCCCGGGTTTAAAGACTGGGTTTCCACCTTTTTCAAATTGCTGCTTAATTTCGTCGGGACTGAGATTATTTTCAGCAACATATTTTTGGTACTCTTTCTCATTTATAAATCCCTTTGGCTGTACCTTGTATTTTCCAGTTGTTTCATCAAATACACCCAAGTGTTCATAGTAGTTTTCTGTTGCCTTGGACGCTTTAACGAGTTCATTCAAGTGCCCTACTTTGGCTGAGGTCATCGTCAAGGCCATAGCCGCTGGAATATCTCCGCGTTCAGTAGCACCTTGAAACTGGGAGATTAGTTCATCTTCATTGGTTGTCTCTATTTTCTTCGCTTCCTGGGAAATTAATGCCCGTCTTAACTGCTGACCAATAAAATCTTTCGGTCGTCGCGATTGCCACAGTTGGACCGCTTGTTGAAGCTTCTGGATTGAACCTTTTGTTTCCCCTCTTGTTTCCATGAGGTGTTTATATGAATCATCCCCGTACTTTTCGCCCAGTGTCTCAATCGCTTTTTGTTCAACTTTTTTTTCATCCATCCTCGGGTATTTGGCTCGCAGAGTATTCTTTATCGTTTCGAGTTCAGGCTCCTTCCCCTTGATGATACCCTGTTGTGATTTTTCTATATCTTTGTTGATTCCGGATAGTTCATCCTGTTTTTCGGTTAATTTTCCTTGATTTCGCTTCAATCTCCATCCACTCAAAGCCGTCTTGAAACCACGAGAATAAAACATATCCTGCATGTAGTTGTCCACGAAAGATGGGGCGCCCAAACCTCGTACCAACTGCCCTCTTTGTAGCCGCTCATCGGCAAACATTGCCCCCTTCGCCTCTTCAGTTTGCCGCTTGGATTCCATCCCTTTCTTTATGTTGCGGTAGACATTGACTGGATTGAGTTCCAGGCCGCGACCCATACGCTGAAAACGCGGCCCCGCCCCAGGGATCGAGAGTGAACCGGATTTAATCTTTCTGGCGCTCCAATCAAAGGCCCGGTAAGGCGCTTTGAGTAATCCGCCGCTGACGCCGCTGGCCATCTTCATCGCGAAGGCGCCACCGATGGGCTTCATCTGTTGCGCGATCATCATGGCAGCGTAGAGTAATCCGACTGAAACAATGAAACTGAGCAAATTATCCGTCCGTGAAATATTGGAAATCGTCACCGCTATTTCGTTGTCAGCGGCATCGACATTGACCACGGTATTCGTCGCCTGGAAATCAGATATCTCCTGCCCGACTGTGCCGGGCCGCTCCACCATCACCGTCAGACCCAGCCATAGAAAAAAAGCCAGAATCGGACCGACAATTACGCTCTGGCCGAATTGCTTCCACCATTGATTGGCAAAGCTCTTCATGGTATCCAGTGTTTGAGCAAAGTACGCCAAAGGGGAAAGTATCACCAATATCCAAAGCATAAGAATGCGCCCGAGAAAGATGATGGTAATACCAATGACCGCTCCAATCAGAATCGTCAAAAGAAATACTCCAAAAATCAAAGCTACCGCGACATCAAAAGTCTGCACTTGCGTACCAAATGCATCCTCAGAAAATGATAGGATATCCGTAATCCCAGTTCCGCTGGTCAGAGCGCCGTACGCCGACTCGGCGAATGACCGGGTGAACGTGTTCATAATCACCTGGGCGATATCGATGAAAAAACCCGAGATTGATTTCGAGAAATTGATCAAAAAAGCCATCAGCACGAATTTCGGGATGGTGCGTTTATAATGATAACTTTCCAGGCGCATGACCGTGCCCCAAGCGATGAAGAGCAGGACGATAATCAGCAGCACGTTGGCCAG
>JAUYLJ010000037.1 GCA_030699685.1 bacterium
CCACGGCCCAGATGATACGATAGCCGGTCCGCTGACCGGCTCGTGGCGGATTGGGCCCAAAGCCCAGCTCTACACCTGAATGGCTGGTATAGACTGCATCCGAGGCTAGACTCAGGTTCTCGAGAGTTGGCTGGTCAGGACTGAGAATATCATCAACATCAGCGCTTTCTTCAGGCGCGGGAAGAACTTGTTGGACAGATACTTCAGCGCTCTCCAACTCAACTAGACCGGACGATACACTAACGCTATGGGTGAACCTAAAAAGTTCATTACGCTCTTGCAAGCTTGGGAAATTCCCTCGTATGGAGAGCTCCCATGCAGCAGCTGGTTCTAATTCGGGCACAAGCCAGCCGTCATGGTCTGAGTCTGGAATATTCGAACCCAGGAGGATAAAACCCTCTGGAAGCTCCAAGTTTATGCTTGAGGATGGAAAGACATCGGTTCCAGAATTCTGTATACGCGTACTGACTGTAAATTGCTCGTCACCAGTTACCTGGCGCGGCGCACTGGCGCTGAGCACAGTCGAGGAGCCTGCGATTCGAACACTTCCGCGCTTTGCAGTGGCAAAATTATATTCGTCTCCATAACTCACCGAAAAGCTAATTGGCACTTGGCTGCCGGCAATGCCAAAGAGTTTACCGCTAATTAGTACCGTGCTTGTTGCGTTCGCTTCGAGCGTGGCATAACTCCATTGGAGATCCACGTCGTTGTCAGGATCTGGGGCACTCTTCGTAAAACTGAATCCCGCAGGAGGATCCAAACGAACATCAACGTCTCTAATAATTTGATTGGTGGCGTTGCTCACTTCCAGTGCTATCTTAAAGATCTGGCCGCTTAGGACGCTCTCCGGCAAATTGAGACTAAGTTCAGGCTCCGGGATGGCCACTACCTCATCACGCGTGGCATACCAGATATTTACTCCCAGGAGCACGAAGATAATTAGCGCGAGAATCGTATCAAAAATCAAATGCGCGCTGTGACGATCGCGGTATCGACCATGTACTTTCGCGGCCAGGGGCGGCGCGAAAATATTGACTGTGCCAATGTATATCTTTCTTCCCGGCGTCTCAGGCTTTTTGACTATTTCGCCTTCCAAGGGCCGCCGCGAGAGTTTTTGAGAATATTGTGGCATGGAAGTTAAAAAATATTCGGGGCGGAAACAAGGATATCAGTGTATCCATCAGAATTGATATCGGAAGCACGGACCTCAACTCCCCCTCTCCAGCTCAAATCGAGGGCAAAGAACCCCGCGCGTACCATCGTCCCAAAGCGGTTAAGAATCCTGACGTGCGGGCCGCCTCCGGGACCGGCGCCAGTGATGATTTCAGCCTTTCCATCAAAATTTAAGTCGGCCACGGCCACGGAAACTCCACCACGGAACTTATCATCATAGGCGAAGAATCCTCCCAGAGGCTGCCCAAAACGGTTAAAGTAGCGCACATGCGGACCGCCGCTTCTTCCCGCGCCGGTGATGATTTCATCCTTGCCGTCACCGTTTAAGTCACCCACAGCCACATTCACTCCGCCGCGGAAATATGCATAGTAGGCAAAGAATCCTGGGTGTTTCAGTACGCCGTTATGATCAAAAATACGAACATGCGGACCGCCGCCAAAACCCGTGCCGGTGACAATCTCCAATCGGCCGTCTCCTTCCAAATCACCCACGGCCAGATTTACACCACGGTTATAATTGCTACCGTATGGGTAAAATTCGGAACGCAGAAATCCTCCGCTGTCGTATATTTGAACCTTGTCCGCCCAGGCCACTACCGTTTCGATTGTTCCATCGCCCGTCATGTCCTTCTTTACAATCTCCACGCCGCCGGCGAATTCATCGGTATAGGTAAACAATCCTTGCCTCACGATATCGCCATCAGGGGTAAATGATCTTGTGAAAGCGCCATTCGAAAAATGACCGTTATCAAGACTGACCTGACGCTTCAGTACTATGATTCCGTCATGGGGAGCGAGAGTTATGGTAGCGGTTGTTTCTCCTGAGTTTGTTTCCGGATCTTGCGTTCCAGTGATAGTCTCGAAACCTTCTTCTAGCGACACTACCTGGGTGGCACCGGTTGAGTTTACCAAAGCGATTCCTTTTTCAAAATCTCTTCGCCACACGCCTTGACCGGCTCCGGTGTTACTGAGATTGCGAGCGGGCCCGGCAGAGCGGCCAAGATAGGCGTCATATTCATCATACCACCAGAGGTCAGCGTGCCGGACAGGGCCGAAATCAAAGCTGGCAAAGCCGTCGTTCAGCAAAGTGCTGGTGAGCAAATACCGCAAAGCGCGATAATCGCCGGCACTCCCTGTGGTTGTATTGCTGTTCACAATGACAACGGCCGGGATTTGAACCTTTTTCAAAACATCAAAATATTTTTCCGTCGCTCCGCTCCACCCGCCATCCAAATTTGAAGGAAACTCTTCAAAAAGACGTCCATTAATATATGAATAATACTCCCCGCCTCCTCCGCCGATAATTATCGCGTCGTTTCCTTCCAATGATCGCGATAGGTCAAGTAAGTCGTTCATCCCCTCCCTCCAGGCTTCATCAAGCGTCTGAGCGCTTTCAGCCCTTCCGTCGCCGTTCAAATCAATGTCGCCGCTGTTGACCCAGCTGATGTTGTTAAACATATTGTCGTAATAAATTCCGTCCCAGTGGCCGGTGGACATTACGTTGTCATGCATGAACTGGGGCAGATATTCGTTCCAACGCACACCGTTGAATCTCTCTGCCGAATTTGTCACATTGACCATTCTTGTCTCAGGCCAAAAATTGACATGACTGCCTGAGGAAGAGCGCAGCCACCACTGCCCAGAAAAGTCATCTAAAAGCTGACGCTGCGGGAAATTTTCATCACTAATCGTAAAGTGCCAATTCGGAATTTCTTCAGAAAGAACGTAGGCAAGCATAATCACGTCCGGATTCAATTCACGGATAAGCCGCAAAGCGTCCGGACTGGTGTATTGGAGTTCCATTCCCAAAATCAAGGCATCCCAGCGAGCTAATTCCTTTGCCTCAGCCAATGAAATATCAGATTTGTAGTAAATGTTGGCCAGGCGCGGAAAAGTGTCAATGATTTCCCGAGCTTCCGCTTTTTGTCCCGAAACACCAAAGGCTAGGAAAAATGAAAACGCAACCCCCCCAAGCGTGATCATTGTCTTAGAAGTTGTGCGACTGTAGAGATTCATACAGCGAAACAAGTTTCGAATAATATTTTTCCGGTAAATACTTTTGTGCTTCGTTTCGAGACGCTTCCCCCATTCGTTGGCGAAGAACTTTGTCAGACATGACCGACTGAATAGCCTCTCGCATCCCCGCAACGTCGCCCAGGTCGAATAACATTCCGGTTTTCCCGTCTTCAATCAGTTCGGGTATACCCCCCACGCGAGTGCCCAGCACCGGCTTGCCATAGGCAAACGCTTCGAGAATGACCAGGGGACAGTTTTCATACCACTGCGACGGGACGATTACGGCGCCGGAATTGACTATCAGTCTTTGTAAATTTTCTCCTTCAACAAAGCCGAGGAATTCAACGTTACTAATGTTTTCTCGGCGCGCTTTTTCCCGAAGCACGGTTTCATCCGGGCCGCTGCCGGCAATTTTGACGGGTATGTCCAAGCCCTTTACCGCATCAAGCAGCAGATCTATGCCTTTTTCTTCCGATAGACGTCCGTAGAAAAGGAGATACTCGCCGTTTATGGCAGGCGAGCTTGGATTAGCCTGGAAAAAGTTTTTCATGTGTATCATTTCAATCACCGGCGCTTCCCATTCGCGTAGTTTGTCCATGAGAAACTTGCTTGGGCTGATAAAGACATCCACGTTGTCTTCGTAAATGTGCGTCATTTTATGGAAGTACATTTCCAAAGCAGTAAGCGTCGACGCGAGTAATGAATTCTTCACACATTTATGAATCGCGCAACGCCAGTAATTGTGTCCCTTGCTGCGTTCACAAATTTCTCCATGGCTATACAGCGAATAATGCGGACAGATGAGTTTGTAATCGTGCAGAGTTTGAACAATGGGAATTCTATGTTTTTTCAGGAGCGGAAGTATAGATGGAGAAATGTGGTGGTAAATATTATGAATATGGGCGACGTCGGGCTTATGATCGTGGATTAACTGGTCCAACTTGCGGCGAGCTTCAATCGAATAAAACATCCTCGCGGCGGTCCGCAGGCCTTGCCAATCAAACCTGACGTGCTCGAAATCAACTTTTGAAACAAAGTATTTTGAGTAAGGTGAAGGCAGATTCTTCTCATGCTGCATGCTGAAAACGATCACTTGGTGCCCATGATCTTCCAGCAGTTTTTTGACGTCGAAGAACTGTTTTTCAGCGCCGCCTTTCAGAAAATAGAATTTGTTGATCAGCAGTATCTTCATTAGATTCATTGTAGCATTTTTTGAAACCTTTGATATTACAATAAGTCAAGTCACCTGTCAAGCAGTGGCCTCCTTAAAAGCATATTGAATACTTGCCCGTTAATATTGACAAAAACCCACATCTATGCTAGTTTCTTATGTTCGCAGTAATTCTGATAGCTGTTTCAACATTGACCAACACTGGTGGCGCGTATTCGCTACGAGGAGGAGCCATGACGAGGTATTGGGTTCTTTGGGTGCTGTTTGCTGTTGCGTGGGGACTGTCCTCATGCAGCAGCGTGCAACAAAAAGAGCGACTGGCGGTGATGCCGGAAGCGTCACTGCCTCACTTCGACCTCAACTTCGGCTACGTAAGGGTCGGGGAAGCGAACGTTCTCAGACGTGCGCTTCACAACGACGGTACCGAGTCGATCAGGGTATCGCTCGAAGTTTCCGGAAGCGACGGCTTCACTATTGACCCGCTCCCCGGGACCTACACTATGGAGCCAGGACAGATCGCCGTGCTGACGGTGAAGTTCGGACCGGATAAGGCCGGCCCCGACTCATGCCGGATCAAAACCGGCGACAATGATCTTGGCTTCGACTGCTATGGCGTCGGCTCACCTGGTCCGAGTCGGAGTAAGTACATCCGCCCCTTCGCGTCAAACTCGATCTGGAACACCCCGATCGGGGAAGATGCGGCCTACGTTCACGCTGGTTTCCAGCCCGGACTCTGGATCGACGTCGATCAGGAACACTTCCTGTTTGACGGTCAGCCGGTCAAACTCATAGCCAATGAGACGTGGCCGAACCAGTGTTCAGGTCATCTCGACCTGACCACAGTCTGGGCTCCGGAAGGATACATCATCCCGGACGACCATAAAAACCACGCACTGGCCTGTTTGCTGAAAGACGGAAAGACCGTCTATTCAGCCAACCCGGCCGCGCGCTGCGATCCTGCGGGACCAATCTACGTTGGTTGGGCCGGAGTCCCCGACCCTCTCACTGACATTTACGGTGAGGGAATCTACGGGGGTCACGGCGGAACCTGCCTTTCATCCGTCGGCGGATCCATCCGCCTTGGCGAGCTGACCAGCACCGAGCCCATCGCCCACGCGATCAAGATCGACGTGTACGCGGGGCTCTACTGTTCGAAATCCGGCGATACTGGCCACCGCTGGCCAGCCTGGCGCGCTGATGCTTACTGGCGGGAGCAGTACGACGGCTACGGCGAGGCAGTTCCGGCCGTGAAGCTCGGAGCACTCCTGGCTATCCCAAGCTGGGAGGACATCAACTCACTGGAGCTTCAGACCGCACCGGCTCGGAAGTTGGCCTGGACTCTGCAGAACTACGGGGCCTACATCGCCGACGACTCGGCCTGGCACACATACTACCTCTGCGTCGAGCAAGGAGTGCCGGACGAGTTTACGGCGGCCTACGGGTTCCCCGTAGCAGCCCAGTCAGGTCCCTGGTACGACGACATGATGAAGCTGATGGAGCTTCTTCACGTCGTTGACAACAATAGTCCGGATTCCATCGGCGGCGGCGGGAAACCGCTTCAACCTCTATCGCCGTTCATCGGCGATTGAACCTTCGGCGCTTCGACCATACAAGTCGGGCGCCTTTTTTATTTACTATAAAAGCATCGCTTGCTGGATGGGATGGTAAAAAGTCGCTTTGTTTCGATCCCTACGCGAGAATACCCGGCAAGCCTCGTCTAGCATTGGACGAATACGTTGCTCTGAGCTGGAGAAAATCAGGTCTGAACCGTCATTTGAACATGTATACAGCCTTTGTAGCTTTTGAACTGGTACTATAGGCGTTATTCGAATACTTGACAGGCAGCAAAAAATTGAGTTAGAGTAC
>JAUYLJ010000041.1 GCA_030699685.1 bacterium
CCGCCGATCAGATTGGCGTATTCGTTGGTCTTGAAGTCGGACAAACGGACGATCACTTCGTTCGGGTGGAACGCCGCGGCAATCGTGGCAATCCCGTGCGCCAGCTTGTCGATATAGTATTGTTTTTTATTGGGGTATCCAGCCGTCAGTTTTTCAATTTTTTTCTTGGCGGCCGCGTCTTTCAGGTTGGGGTATTTGATCAGCGCCATCGGGTGGATCTGGATACTGGAAGCAATGATGAATTCTTCACGGGCCAGCCCCACGCCGCTGTTGGGAATCTGAGCGGTCTGAAAGGCGATTTCCGGCGTGCCGAAAATCATCTCGATGCTTGTCTTGGGACGTTGAAGATTTTTAATATTGGTACGCTTCACATTATACGGAAGCACGCCTTGGTAAATATATCCCCGTTCACCTTCGGCGCAGCTAATTGTTACCTTCTGACCTGTCTTCAGTTTTTTCGTGGCATCACCTGTCCCGACGATTGCCGGCAATCCCAGTTCTCGCGAAACAATCGCCGCGTGGGAAGTCCGTCCGCCTTCTTCGGTCACTATCGCCGAAGCGATTTTCATGATCGGCTCCCAGTCGGGATCAGTCATGGTTGTGACCAGCACTTCACCAGGTTGGAATTTGTGGATTTGTTTGACGCTCTGGATGACGCGCACTTTTCCGGTGCCGATTTTGAAACCCACGCTTGTTCCCTCAATCAGTACCCGGCCGCGATGGCCCAGCGTGTATTCTTCCAGAACGTTCACATCGCGCTGGCTCATCACTGTTTCCGGCCGCGCCTGGACGATAAACAATTGTCCGGTTTGGCCATCTTTTGCCCACTCCATGTCATAGGGACGGCCGTAGTGCTTTTCAATAATCACACCCCATTTAGCCAGCTGATGCACCTCTTTGTCGGTGATTGAAAACGCTAATTGGTCACTTCGAGAAACCGCCACGTCTTTGGTCGGTTTTTGCGGGTCAGAACTGTAAATCATCTTAATGCGCTTGTCGCCCAGACGCCGGGAAACAATCGCGTTATACCCCTGCTTGAGCGTAGGTTTGAAAACATAATACTCGTCCGGGGTTACTTTCCCCTGGACGATATTTTCCCCCAAGCCATATGACGAATTGATTAGGACCACGTTCTGAAACCCGCTCTCCGTGTCGATGGTGAACATGACGCCGGAAGAAGCTTTGTCCGATCGCACCATTTTCTGCACACCGATGGAAAGTGAGATTTTGAAGTGGTCAAATCCTTTATCTTCACGATAACTGATTGCCCGGTTGGTAAAAAGTGAGGCCACGCACTTCTTGGACGCTTTGAGTAACTCTGTAGCGCCGCGAATATTCAAATACGTGTCCTGCTGTCCGGCGAAAGAAGCGTCAGGCAAATCTTCGGCCGTGGCTGATGAACGAACGGCAACGTCGCAGTTTTTGCCGTACTCTTTCTCCATTTGCCGGTAGGAGTCAACGATCGCCGTTTCAATCTCTTTGGGAAATTGCGAGCCGAGGATCAGCTCACGAATTTCCTTGCCGCCCCGCATCAAGCTGCGCACGTCATGAATGTTGGTTTCTTTCAAGACGCGCCGGATTTCCTTTTTGATGCCCGCTTCTTTAACAAAATGCTGGTACGCGTAGGCCGTGACCGCGAACCCGTTGGGCACGCGCACGCCTTTGGGTGTCAGGAAACGGTACATCTCGCCCAAACTCGCGTTTTTTCCCCCGACGTATTTCACGTCGGTATTACGCAACTCGTCGAACCAGAGCACGAACTGTCGGTCTTTTGATTTGGGCATGAGATTAAAGAAAGTTTACGCTAACCAAACAGCAAACCTCAAGCGGTCGACTGCTCGATAGTCGGAATTTATAAATTGATTTTTTTCGCCAGTGAGCCGATCACGGGCATCTCCCACCATTCACCAGACAAGGCCTTAACAAAGCCCATGATTATCATCAGAAAAATGACGATGTGAAAGATGACATTCAGCAAGGGAATGAAGGAGATGATAACCGCGGCGATAAAAAGTACCAGCCCCTGCGTAGCGTGTTTTTTGACGAAATCGCTGTCTCTCTTCACGACCAAAATGATGACGCTCAGCACATACAGATAACTAAAAGCCGCCAACAACTTTTCATCCGCGTTGACGTTGGAATTTTTTGCGCCTTCCGGCATAGGTGTATCCTCCTGGTCTCCGGGTAAGTCCCGGAAACACTATTTATGAATTATGTGTGACGTTTTGTTTTGATCTGGCGCGAACAATTCTTTCTACCGTCCAGGCAATCGTTCCGGCGAGCAGCATACCGACCACCGCTAAAGTGATAGGAGCGGTAATCATCTCAAAAAACCGGTAAAACTCCAGATGGAGAATAAAGCGAAATACCGAAACACTGAAACCAATGATCGCTCCGCCAAAGCCCCCGGCCACTATCGAGTGGATAATGCCCGCTTTTGGCTGATTCGCCACCCGCCAACCCAGATACATAGAGACTGCCAAGGCCACAATCCAGTCCAACATGGGGATCGCCTCGGTAAATTCAGCACCAACCAGCAAAGCAATGGCTGCGATAGCTGGCCTCATGACTGATTTGACGTACCAACTGACCGGACGTTCGGCAATAAAGGCGTCTGTTTCTTGTGAACCCTTTGACGCACTAAAAAGAGCGCTGTTTTGAGAATTTTCTTTTTGCATTTTGATTCTATTTCAATTTGTTTTGCAAATCCACTATATTATACACTGTTTTTCTGGAAATTGCAAGTTTTGTGCCCCAACAACAACGCAGGCGAGGATAATTATCCTCGCCTGCGCAACTTGTTGTAGATTTACATACCCATATCCATGCCCATGCCAGGCATTCCCATCCCTCCTGGAGGCATACCAGCGCCGGGACCAGCTTCGCCTTTTTCCTCAGGCAAGTCAGTCACTAGCGCTTCTGTCGTCAGGATGAGAGAAGCAATAGATGCGGCGTTTTGCAAAGCTGACCGGGTAACTTTGGTCGGATCGACGATGCCCGCTTCCAGCATGTCTTCATACTGGCCGCTCGCGGCGTTGTAGCCTTTGTTGCCATCAAGCTTCTTCACTTCTTCCACAACCACTGAAGGTTCCTTGCCGGCGTTGAAAACAATCTGACGTATCGGTTCTTCCAATGCCCGGGTCAGAATTGTTTTTCCAATCCGCTCATCTTCTTCAAGTTCCAGCCCTTCAAGCGCTTTCAGCGTCCGCAGAAAAGCTACGCCGCCACCGGGGACAATACCCTCTTCGACCGCCGCTCTGGTGGCCGACAGTGCGTCTTCAATGCGATGCTTCTTTTCCTTGATTTCAGTTTCGGTAGCGGCACCGACTTTCAGCACGGCTACGCCGCCAGTTAGTTTGGCCAGACGTTCCTGGAGTTTTTCTTTGTCAAAATCTGACGTGGATTCCTGCATGTCTTTCCGGATTTGTTCAATCCGGGCCTTGATCTGTCCTTCATCGCCTTTTCCTTCGACGATGGTCGTGTTTTCTTTGGTGGCAATAACTTTGCGAGCCTGGCCCAGCGCGTCAATTTCCGTGTTTTCCAGCTTCAGCCCCACTTCTTCGGAAATGACTTTTCCGCCGGTCAGGACGGCAATGTCTTCCAGCATGGCTTTCCGACGATCGCCGAAGCCCGGCGCCTTGACTGCCAGGACGTTAAACGTGCCGCGCAGCTTGTTGACCACAAAAGTGGCCAGCGCTTCGCCTTCGACATCTTCGGCAACCAGCACCAGACTCTTTTTGCCGGCCTGAGCCAGTCGTTCCAGCACCGGGACAATCTCGCTGGCCGAGGAAATCTTTTTGTCGGTAATCAGAATATACGGGTCTTCATGAACGGCTTCCATCCGGTCGGTGTTGGTCACCATGTAGCCGGAAACGTAGCCGTTCTCGATCTGCATGCCTTCGACAAACTCTTTGGAGATGCCAAAAGACTGCGATTCTTCCACCGTCACCACGCCATCTTTACCCACGTGTTCCATCGCTTCGGCAATCACTTTGCCGATGCTCTTGTCGTTGGCGGAGATGGACGCCACTTGGGCGATTTCTTCCTGACTGGATACTTCTTTGGACAATTTCTTCAGCTCCTCCACCACAACGGCAGTGGATTTCTCGATCCCGCGCTTGATGGCCATGGGGTCGGAACCGGCCGTGACATTTTTCAGTCCTTCGTTGATGATACTCTGAGCTAAAAGAGTGGCAGTCGTTGTACCGTCACCGGCCACGTCATTGGTCTTGGAGGCGACCTCCTTGATCAGCTCCGCGCCCATGTTTTCGAATTTTTCTTTCAGCTCAATTTCTTTCGCGATGGTGACGCCGTCGTTAGTGATGGTCGGAGAATCAAATCCCTTGTCCAATACCACGTTCCGGCCCTTGGGGCCGAGCGTCACTTTCACGGCGTCGGCCAAGATGTTGGCCCCGCGACGCAGCGCCTCACGCGCTTTTTCGTCAAACAATATTTGCTTTGCCATAGTGAGTTCCTTTCGTATGCGTTATTCAATCACGGCCAGGACGTCTTCGTCCTTGAGCACCTTGTACTCGACGTCATCGACAGTAACGTCTTCCCCCGAATATTTTCCAAAGAGAACTTTATCGCCAGCTTTCAGTCCGAGCTTCGACACTTTTTCACCCGTGCCCACGCTCACGACTTCGCCTTGCTCTTTCTTTTCTTTCTCGACCGTGTCAGGAAGCACGATGCCGGAGGCTGTGACTTCTTCCTCCTCAAGCGGCTTCACGATGACCCGATCACCTAGCGGTTTGAGATTCATGAAGGTTGGTTCATTATCCGGCAGAGCCGGGCCCGGCTACGCCGGGGTAATTAGTAAATTGGTTAATGAGATTAATGAGATTTCCATTTTAGCACTCAAAAGTACAGAGTGCCAAGATCCGATATACCATTGTACCAGAAAAAAACAGCCCGTCAACACCTGGAAGTGAAACGATCGCGAAAGTGATAATATTTAACTAATATTAGCTAAATGTTATCACTTTCCTTCAGGCTACGGCCAAAAAACCCAATCCCAAACCAAAACAGCAATTGTCCGAAGTACAGTGACCAGAGATAATGGTCGAAAACGGCTATGATGATAAGTGAAATAATAGCTCCAAAACCGGCCAGCGTAAAACGATTGACCGTCAAAGGGCCTTTGAGATGAATCCAGCCGAGCCGAACAAGCTCATAGAGCAAAAATCCGAACGCGATCAGCCCAAACACGCTGATCTCGACCGGAATCAGCAAAAAAACGTTATGAACCGGTTGATAATCAAAGGCTTCACGATGATTGTCGATACTGTCATGGACGGCCAAGGTGGAATTGCCCATTCCAACGCCATCCAGCCAGTTGTCTCTGAGCAATTGGATCGCGTCTTCTTGATACAGTCCACGTTTATCCGCTGAAATGCCCCCCAGCCTATCGCTGGGATCAAAACGTGATTCCACTAGTCCCGGCCATAGTTGGAGAGCTAGCACAGCCATCACCATCATAACGATAGCGAGCTTCAGCCAAGCTAAGAGTTTCTTGGCGTCGCGTTTCCAGATGATGATCAACACGGTCAGAACCGCCGCGCCCACCAAGGCCAGCCACGCGCCGCGGGAAAATGTCACAATCAAGCCCAAGGTCAATATCGCTGCTGCTATCAGGTAGACGCTGAGTTCGAATCCAAATCGGAAAATTTGTGATCGCTCTTCTTTCCAGGTTTGCCGACGCGCTGTATCAGGCAGGGCGACAAACCAGTGATACATCCGGCGGTAAGCGTCCCAGTACAAGGCAAAGAGCAAGAGCAAAGCCACCGCCAGTAGACCGCCCAGCATGTTTGGATGCGGTAGCCCGCCGTAGGCTCTCAACCATCGTTCGCCGTCCGCTTCGATCACGAAAGTACCTAATTGACTAGCCTCATGAGCAGCCCAGCCCAGCCACTTTTGGGCTGGAGCCTGCTGGGTGAAAAATTGCCACAGTCCAATGCCGGCTTGAACCACCGCTCCCCCGACAAAAACCTGAGTGATGGTCCGTATGTGGACGCTCGACGTCATCACCAGCCAGGCCAACAGCACCGCCTCCAATAATTTGAGCGCCGTGTAGAGCGCCAGACCCTGGTTCATCGCCCAGACAAAGGAGAGAGCGCTAATGATCGCGGTCGCGCCTCCAGCCCAGATCAAACCTTTTGACACCTTTGGCAAGGGAGTCTTTGGGCCGGCCAATATCGTAACCAAGCGCATTAGAATCAGCAGCAATAGAATTATTTCTGTGGTGTAGAGACTCATCGTGCCATATTCCCACGCGCCACCATTCAATTCTCCCCCGTTAATAATCAAACGCGTCTGCCAGGGAAGCAGAAAAACGTACAAAGTCAGCAACCAGTTTTCTAGTTTTCGAAAAAAATTCATGCTTCAAACCGCCGTAAGCGCTCTTGCCAGGCATTCTGATATTGCGTACGTCTGTCATTGTCGTGGAATTTCAGCATGGTGTCAGACAGCACTACTCTGGTATCGCGATTGGCCAGGCCGCGAAGGCTGTCAGGCAATATCTTCATTTGATAATTTTCGAATACGCGTTCCAAACGATCACCAACTCCCCCCGCGTGAAGTTTTTCGGCCCATGACTGACCCCAAAAGCGTTTTCGCGCGCTGCGCCGCCTGGAAGGAATTATAGGACCGGCGTTGGGAAACATCTCCCGAACCCAGATGTTGGATTCCCAGAATTTGTTGTATAGACCTTCCGGATCATAAAGCGGCCACACTTGGGTTACCCAATGAGCAAGGTAGATATCCGGGTTGGTAACACGCAGAGGCGACAAATCGAGACGGTCGGCCGCAATGTAGAAACTAGCGCAAAGTGTATCGCGGGTATGCGCGCCCGTCGGTCGCTCGCCAAAAAGCTTCAGATAGCCGGTCAGGTACATCCTGGTTGTCCAGATGCGGGCAGGCTGAGTGATGATAAACAAATCAATATCCGCGTCCTCTCGCGAATTACTGTAAGCCAGGGAATTACACACCGCGATCATGCGGACGAAAGGCAGACGCCGCAGCCGCTGAGTAAATCGCATCAGCTTGCGAAATTTCCCCTCGGCCTCGCGGTAGCGCCGCAGCCGCGTCGTCACGATCTCCTTCCTGCCCTTGAGATAATACATACCCGAATCAGATTCCACTCTTTCGGCCAGCCAAGAATTGGTACGTAGCTCGCGCTGAACTTCTCCCAGGGAAACTTGGTTAGACTGATAGCGCCATAATTCAAACTCAGTCAGAGGAAAATCAAAAACGTCAAAATAGGCCAGCTCCCTCAGAATCGACGCGGTGATTGCCTTGCTCATATCTGTAGTATGCCTGCTGAAAAACGTTTAGGCAACAATGCTTGACAATAAGGAACAAATTCTATTCAATAAGGTCGCTATACAGTCTGTTCTACCGCCCCGTACATTCAACCCGCGAGGAAGGAATCAAACCATGAACACGCCCAATGAGGCTTCCGGTGGATCGACGAAGATCAACGTCGAGGCGCTGATTGCCGCGATCAGGGATAGCGTGGCGGACATTGACGACGCCAGAATCGTCGCCGATCGCGAAAACTGGGATGATCTCAGTGGCAGCGCTTACGCTGCCCTGACACTGGACAAACTCGAAGAACCGATCACGCTCAATGATCCCATGATCGTCCCGGACAGTGTCCAAGTCTCTCTGACTTGGGGACAAGTCAGCGGCGATGACGAAGATCTCGTACTCAGGCTCTTCCATGATCGCTTCGACGCCGGTGCCGAAAACATCATGGTCGTGGTCGAGCTTGACGAAGAAGGGCTCGCCAGAGAACTGGAGGCTGTGGAGACAATCGATGGCTTCGGCGACGTGACGGTCCATCTCAGGATCACGGTTGAAGACCTCAAGCTCGAGACGAGAACGGACTCTCCGGTTTCGATCAGTGAGTTGCTTGGCGATGGTCTCGAAGAAGTCTGGGAAGCCCGCCTGCATGCACCGGCTACCGATGACTTGCCGAGCGACAACCCTACAAGACAAGAGATCGACACCGATGATGCCGATCCCAGAAACCGGGCCTACGGCTTCCCAACCGAGTCCTGAGCACCTTCCGCCACCCTTTGTCCACCACCCCCCCCTCCATAAGGTGAGGGGTTTTTGTTTGCGTAAGGCTAAGCGTACGAGCACCCAGTTGAATTTATTTCAGAGTATTGAGATTTCTTTAGCCAACGGCAAACAACCCGCCATAGTTCCGACGTGTACCTCAAGGGAAAGGGTACAACCTCAAGACGATATGTATAACTTCGAAATTATAGCAAGATACACAGCAGGCGAGGATGGCCATCCTCGCCTGCGGAAATGGTATACTTCACCCATGTCCATCTTCCGCTACGTGCCAAATACTTTGACTGTTTCCCGGATGGGGCTGGCTGTCTTGGTATTCTTCGAAATACTCTTCGAGGACTACAATTCCGCCTTGTTCCTCTTTCTCCTGGCCCTGACCACTGACTACCTGGATGGCGCAATCGCGCGAAAAACACATTCGACAACCAAATTTGGCGCCGACGTGCTTGAAACCGTGGCCGACGCCACGCTTTTTTTCGCGGCGCTATTTGGAATCATGTTGTCTCAAAACTGGCCACTATGGATTCTGATCGGACTCATTGTCGGCGGTGTATTGTATCTCGTGTTGTTTCGGCGGCAAAAACTATTGCGGCCATTTTTTCTGGCTCTGGAACCTATTCTGGACGGAATCGGTGTAGCAACTATCGCCATCTGGCTCTCAATTCAAGCCGGCTGGCCGTGGTTGATTATCAGTATTGCTTTTTTCTTGTTCGCGGTGGTTTTTAAACACAAAAGGATCGGCGAACTGCTGAGACGGTGGAAAAAGATATAGTCAGTCATTTCGACCAATCGCCCATAGGCGTTGAGGGGAAATCTCCCAATTGAACAAGCCGGTCGTGCTGATATATCGTATCGTTTTGGAGGCTTGCCCTCGCTTGCTTCGACTTCGCTCGCCAGAGATTGCTCAAACAGTGTAGCCAAATATTCTTCGAGCGAGGAGTACTCGACGGGTCGAGAAGGAAGTCTGATGAGATGTATAAAAGCTTTTCTCAACGTCTTCCTATACCCGAACGTGTGCTCGCGCGAGTAGTACAGGGTCCGAAAGAGATAATAGGCTTACCGGCGCAAACAGAGATTTGTGCCTACGCAGAAAATTAACACTGTGTAGCTCCTAATCCCTGTCCAGAGCTTATCAAAGGTTTGTTTGAAACAAGGCTTACTTATTTCTTCTCTAACACTTTTTTGAGATACTGCCCGGTATACGACTTCTTTACATTGGCGACTTCCTTGGGAGTGCCTTGAGCAACGATCTGGCCTCCCCCGCTGCCGCCTTCGGGACCCAGGTCAATGACCCAATCAACGGACTTAATCACGTCCAGGTTGTGCTCGATGATCAGCATGGTGTTTCCTTTGTCCGCCAACTGGTTCAGGACGGAAAGCAGATGTTTGACGTCATCAAAATGCAAACCAGTAGTCGGCTCGTCCAGGATATAGAGAGTCCGGCCTGTGGCGCGTCGCGACAACTCCGTGGCGAGCTTGATGCGCTGAGCTTCTCCGCCGGAAAGTGTGGTAGCTGACTGACCTAAATGGAGATACCCTAAACCGACATCTTTGAGCGTCCGTAGCTTCTGGCGAATGGCCGGGATACTGTCAAAGAAGTCGTACGCTTCCTCAGTCGTCATGTCGAGTATTTCAGCGATACTTTTTCCTTTGTAGTGGATCTCCAAAGCGGCCTGATTGTAGCGTTGGCCATGACATTCTTCGCACTCCACGTAGACGTCCGGCAAGAATTGCATTTCGATTTTTTTATAGCCCTCTCCCTGACAGGCTTCGCAGCGGCCGCCCTTGACGTTGAAGCTGAAGCGCCCCGCTTTATAGCCGCGTAGCTTAGCCTCAGGCATCTGCGTGAAAAGATCACGGATGTAAGTAAAGACGCCCGTATAGGTGGCGGCGTTGGAGCGCGGCGTGCGGCCGATCGGCGACTGGTCAATCACAATCACCTTGTCTAAGTGCTCTAACCCCTTGATTTCCTTATGCTTGCCCGGCAGCTCCTTGGCGCGGTAAAAATGCTGGGCCAGCGCGCGAGCCAAAATATCAGTCATCAGCGTTGACTTGCCCGAACCCGACACGCCAGTAATACAGACAAATTTACCCAGAGGGATGTCAACCGTCACGTTCTTGAGGTTAAATTCTTCCGCGCCAACGATAGTTAAGAACTTTCCGTTGCCTTTGCGGTATTTCGTGGGCGGATTGATGGCCAGGCGGCCGGAAAGATATTTACCCGTGAGCGACTTGGGGTGTTTGGTCACTTGAGCTGGAGTGCCGATAGCCACGACTTCACCTCCATGCTCACCGGCTCCCGGACCGATATCCACCACGAAGTCGGCTTCCTCAATCGTGTTTTCGTCATGTTCAACCACAATCACCGTGTTCCCCAGGTCTCGCAGGCTTTTGAGCGTGGCAATCAGTTTGTCGTTGTCTCGCTGGTGCAGACCGATCGACGGTTCGTCCAGGATGTAGACGACGCCGACCAGCGAAGAACCGATTTGCGTAGCCAGCCGGATTCGCTGGGCCTCGCCTCCAGCCAGGGTATTCGCCGAGCGGTCTAGCGTCAGGTAGTTCAGTCCAACATCTTGAAGAAATCGCAGGCGGTTTGTTATTTCTTTCAGCACCTGTCCAGCGATTTTCATCTGACGCTCGCTCAAGCTGTCCTTGCTTGATTTCCTGGCCAACGAATTAAAAAACTCCACGGCGTCATCAATGGTATACGATACCACCCTGTCGATTGATTGATTACCGACCGTCACCGCCAAGGCTTCTGGACGCAAACGACGCCCTTCGCAGGAGGGACAAGGATATATTCTCATATAGCGCTCGATCTCGGTGCGAATGTAATCAGAGTCAGTCTCTTTATACCGCCGCTCCAGATTGGGAATGACGCCTTCGAAGGTTGTCCAGAATTCCCTCACTTTGCCCCGTCCGTCGGCGTTGTTGACATCGTAGGTTTTTTCGCCCGTTCCGAACAGAATAGTTTTGAGTTGTTTGGGAATCAACTTGTCCACTGGCGTGTTGGTCGTGAATCCGTTGGACTGCGCCACAGTTTCCAGCACGCGATAATACCAGGTTTGGTTCGAGGATGTGCGCGACCACGGCCGGATCGCTCCCTGCGCCAGAGTCAGTTTTTTGTTTGGGATGACCAGATCGGCGTCAATCTCAAGCTTGGTTCCCAAACCGGAACACTCAGGGCAAGCGCCATGCGGATTGTTGAATGAAAAATTCCTGGGCTCAATTTCCGTCAGGCTTACGTCGCACTCCGCGCAGGCAAAATGCTGGCTGAAGATCGTGTCCTTTTCTTCCTCGTCTTTCTGTACCAAAATAATACCGTTACCTAGATCAAGAGCGGTTTCCACGGATTCAACCAGACGGCTGCGGTCGCTGGCTTCGTCTTTTTTAGGCTTCTTGCGCGTCTCGGGACTGATCTCCAGCCGGTCAACCACAACTTCCATCGTATGCTTCTTGTGTTTATCCACGACCAGCGCTTCGGCTTCTTCGACTGAATACAACAATGAGTCGAAACGAACCCGGACATATCCGGATTTCTTGATCTTTTCCAGAACATTTTTGTGCTCGCCTTTTTGGTCCTTGATCAGCGGCGCCAAGAGGCTGATTTTTGTCCCGTCCGGCCAGCTCAAAATCCTTTCGACAATTTGATCAACGGTCTGCCGGGAGACTTCTTTGCCGCAGTTGGGGCAGTGCGGCGTGCCCACACGGGCATAGAGTAAACGGAGATAGTCATATACTTCCGTCACCGTACCGACGGTCGAGCGCGGATTATGGGAGGTTGATTTCTGGTCAATGGATATTGCCGGCGACAAGCCGTCGATTTGATCCACATCGGGCTTATCCATCAAACCCAAAAACTGCCGCGCGTAGGCCGAGAGAGATTCGACATAACGGCGCTGCCCTTCGGCGTAAATCGTGTCAAAGGCCAGGGAAGATTTTCCCGATCCGGAAATGCCGGTAAAGACGATGAGTTTGTCGCGAGGAATCTCAAGGCTGATATTTTTGAGATTGTGAACCCTCGCGCCTTTGATGACAATTTTCCCCGCCATAAGCCGCCAATAGAAAAAAATAACTCAGCGACAGTATACATGGGTATGAGATTCCTGACAAGGGGTGTCAGGAGCCCTAAAGAAAAAAGGGGTTGCTCCTAGGCAATTACCCCTTTGATTTGAGTCGTTCTTGAAACCATTTGATCAACGCGCCGGTCGCCTGACGGCCCTGGGACGGCCGGGAGAGAACATGATCGGCACGCTTGTAGTGCCGGTGAACGACGCTGGCGGCCGACCGGGCGGCGGCCAGATTATTAGCAACGGTCTGTGGCGGCACGGTGGTGTCGCGGCCTCCCGAGATGATCAGCAGATCACCTGTGAATCGAGACAGCGCCCGCAGTCCACGATTACTCCTCGGCGTCACCTTCCTCAGACGGTAGCGCTTGAGACGCTCGTCGACGATCGTGACCACTGGAGCGTCAAACAGCCTATCCTCATACGTCGCCGGAGCGCGCAGCGCCAACCAGCGAAGATCGCGTTCCACCGACAGCAGTGAGAGCAGATGACAGGCATAGCTGGCTCCGTGCGCACCGATACGCTTCGGGTCGACGCGCGGGTGCGCCGCCAACAGGTCGTAGGCAGCTTTGAGGTCCCGCAAGTGATTCTGCCTGGAGCAGGTCTCCTTGGAACCCTGGCTCCGACCATGGCCGCGCAGGTTCACGGTCATGGCCACCATTCCCAGCGCCGCCAGCTGACGAGCAACGGGGATATATCCCCGTTCACTCCCATTCCATCCATGCACGAGCAGGACAGCGGGGAGTTTGCCCTTGGGCTGTCTCGCCGGGAAGAACATCTTCCCCTGGAGAATCAGCTCATCAACTTCGAAGTGAAACTCTTTCATCTTTCGTATCCTCCGTTTGGACGGCTGACGTCTCTGGGACTGGAGTTTCCGGGTTCTGGATTTCAAAAATCGACCCGCCACCGTAACACGCCTCCGGCGCCGAGTCAAGGTATTCTTCATCGATGATTTAGATGGCGTCAATTTCGTCACTCTGACTATCATCCTCATCATTCTCATCAGACTGGTCTTTTCGCAGCGCTGTCGACAATTTAGTGATGATCTGGCCGATCTCGGGTTTGACGGAAAAAGAAGACGTGGCAATCTGCTGGGGGAAGACCAGCTTGAAGAGCCGAGCTACGTTTTTGGTGATGCGACCGCCTACTCGCGGCACGGCGTCAATGACGATGAATTCGTTTTCGTTCTTCAACTCCCAGGGGAAAGCGCCGTAACGTTCGAGTCTTATCCCGCCCTCTTTTGGCTGATAGGAGTAGATGCCCGAGGCCATCGGCAGTTTCATTTCCGATATACCTTTGGGCGTTAGAAACACATGCGAAATGGTCTTGCGCTGCTTCAACGCCTGGTTCACTTCGTCAAAATTGAACGGCGCGTCTATCCGCAGATTACTGATCAGGTGAAAAAGTTCAAGCGGCGGAACGCCTTGCCACATCGACATCAGCGAATAGAGCGGCAGGGCGCCGGTAAAACGCGGATTGCACTCAATCGGGAAGATGGCCCCCGTTTCTTTATCCATGATGAAGTCGATGCCAAAAATACCTCGGTAGCCTTTATCAGCCAGATAGGCGCCCAGCGACTCGACCGATTTCTGAGCCGTCTCTTCTGCCTCGGAATTCCAGGGGCGAAAGCCGAAATCATGACCCATGAATACTCCCGTGCCAAGTTGTCCGTGCAAGGACTCCGGGATATCAATCAGTTGAAGCTGAAGCGTGCCTGAAAGCACTCCCTGGGCAGTGACACAGCCAAGCATGGAGAGTGAATACCCGTCGACGAAGGGTGACACGGTTAATTTTGTGTAACGCTCGTCTTTGATCAGGATCTCCCGCGCCGTTTCCCAATCCTGCTTTGATCTGATGAAGAAAGTTCCGAGCTCGCCGGCCACGTCGAAATCCGCCCGCTGCACGACAAAAGAACGCCGCCACAGCTCCCAGAGGTCACGCAGCGACATTTGGAAAAATTCTTCACGAGGGATTTCCTTGTTTGGTATGCAGGGCAGACCTCGCTCACGCACTATGCGGCGGAATTCACCTTTGAATTTGAGCGAGTCGAAACTTTTCGGCTCATTGCCCACCCAGTCGATCTTGAATTCGTTAAGAGTGTCGACTATTTTCTGCGTTGTTTGATAAAACATCAGCCGGTAGGGTAGGCGCCGGGATTTCAGAAAAGCTTGAAACGCGTAGTTGCGCAGGAGATAGCCGGTGGCATGGACTTTGGCCGCCACTTTCGGATGGCGCTCTTCCAGACAGAAAATCTTGGCGTACTCCCGCAAGGTATCATTGTCGGTCGTGTCTTTGACCGAGTAGATGGCGTAATTTTTCAAAAACAGCGCCGGCGTGATCCGGGAATATGGCGAAAAGCCGATGGCGATGGTCGACTTTCGGTCAATCAACTCGAGCACTTTGACCAAGTCCGGCACGAAACGTTTCCAGTCCTGAAGCTGCTGAAGATTCATGCGGGTATAGTAACATAAAGAGGACTATCTGTACTAAGCGAAATGAAAGAAGGGGAGGGAGCGCTTTGTGCACTCTCTCCCCTGATAGCGGTTGTGAGCAACAGATCAGGAGGCGGCCCTGACCAGACGAGCCTGGCGGCAGTTCCCGGACTGGTCCGAATCCTGCTTCCAGTACACTCCGGTCATGGGTGCCAGGACCCGGAAAGGTCCCTCACCCTCGACCTTGGAGAAGTGGACACGGGTGTCCACTCCATCGGAGCCGGCGATGAGTCCCATCCCCGTGACGAGGTTGAACCACTTGACTGCTCCCGTTTCCCAGGGGTGCCGAGGCTCCACTTGCGGCGGATCCCAGGTGATCTCTGGAGCTTCCGTCGGAAGCTCCGCGTCGGCCAGAAGCTCCGTCAGACGGAGCGCCGCCGACTGGAAGGTCCGACTGAAGTCCGCGCCCGGATAGGCGTGGACCGCCCGGGCAGGGAAGAATTCCACCTCGCCATCCTGGCGGATGGCCTGGATGTCGTAGATCTCCTGGATGGACAGGTAGAACCTGCCCTTCCGGGTGGTGATCGCGACCTGCGCTGCGGCGATATTCCCCGTCGGGGTGACGAGGACGACATCGGCGTTGTCCACGCCCTTCTGACGGGTGTGGGGAATTTTCACCCCCCGCCCACCGTCCTTCCACTCGACGGGAACCGTCAGAGTGAAGGAAGGATCCAGTGGGACCATCTCACCGTCGAAGAGCGTGTAGGGCTTCTCCCCCATCGCCGCTTCGTACGAGACGGTGACGTCGATCCGCTCGGTGCCTGACTCGACACCGATGAGCTCAGTCCAGACCGCCATGTCGGTGAGAGTCTGAGCTTCCCCTTCTTGGAAATTGGCCGTGGCCGTGAGTCCTCCGAACTGCATTGTCGTACCCCCTTCCGGAAAGTGTTGGTGGTCAGTGTCAGTATATGTTGCTCGAAGGTGCGCCTTGGTGTTTTCCGCCGAAGAGGCGGTCCAAGGAGTGCTGGTTTTCACCAAGGCACTGGAGTGAACTCAGAAGGCAAATTCACGTCAGTAGCTTCGTGAGCGATAACGCTATGGTAGACAACAATGGCCATCAGGGTAAGACTAAAGAAAACGGGCGAAAGTTTGCAACAGTGCTCCGGAGGAAAAAGCACTGCTGCAAACTCCCACCCGCTTCAGAAACATAGACCTCCGTCTAAGAGTCTCCCCTGTGCCTACGTATCAATGTGCATAGAAACAAACAGCACGACTGGTACAGGGTAGTAACGGCGCAGTATAGCGCAATGCCTCGAGCTTGTCAAGAGTTGTTTTACACTTTTGGCTAATATTAGCAATAATCAACCTCCACGCCCTCATGTCATCCCGAAAGAATGTGAGGAATCTCCAGAGAGTAAATAGATTCTGGAGATTCCTCCCCAACCGCGCCAGCTCGCAATGACGGCGTGGGGTCGTCATCTCAATACCTGCTATACTTCCCGCATGCCCCGCCCCCCCGTCAAACTCTCCACTATTCCAAAAAACCCCGGCGTCTATCTTTACAAAGATTCTTCCGGCCAAGTACTCTATGTCGGCAAAGCCAAAGACCTGCGCAACCGCGTCTCTTCGTATTGGCACAAATCAGCCCAGCTCGAAGCCGCCAAGCAGATCATGCTGGAAAAGATCACCGGCCTCGACTACATCATGGTGGATTCCGAAACCGAGGCGCTTTTTCTGGAAACGACGCTGATCAAGAAGCACCATCCTCCCTACAACGTCATCATGAAAGATGACAAGTATTTTTCCTACATTAAGATCAACCTGCGCGAAGAGTATCCCTCGGTCACTATTACCCGTCGCATCGTCAAAGACGGCAGCCGCCACTTCGGACCCTATCCTTCCACGAAAGCCGTCCGGGATACCTTGAAACATCTCAAAAAAATCTTCCCGTTCAAAACCTGCCTCAATCCCCCGGACAAACCGTGCTTTGATTATCGTATTCACCGCTGCGCCGGACACGACACCGGACCGAAGAGCCGGACGGAATACCGTTTCACGATAGAGAGCTTTGTCCATTTTCTTGAAGGACACGCCGACGAAGTCTTAAGCGACTTAAACAACAGAATGGATGAAATGTCCCGTCAGCAGAACTTTGAGATGGCCGCCGTCTACCGTGACCGGATCAGCGCCATCCGCCGTATGCTCGAGCGGCAAAAGGTCATCCTCACCCATACCGACAATCTTGACTTCATCAGCCTGGCGCGGCAAGACGGGTTAAGCGCGATCAATCTTTTCGTTTTCCGCGAGGGAAAATTGATAAACAAAAAATCGTTTATCTTGAAAAACGCCTCCGACCAAAGCGACCGGGAATTGACCGCCTCTTTCATCGAACAATACTATACCCAGTCAACCGACCACCCCAAGTACGTGATACTCGGTCAATTGCCGAACCGGCCTGACGAAATCCAAAAACTCCTTCAGCTAAAAATTGTCACGGCCCAGCGAGGTCAAAAAGCCCAGCTGCTGAAACTCGGCTCCGCGAACGCCCTCGACGCCTTATCCAAGACTAAAGCCTCCTGGGAAAGCGACGCGGATAAAGGAAAAGAGGCGGTCAGGGAATTGAAAAAACGACTTCACTTTACTCAGCCGCTGCACCGCGTCGAAACCTACGATATCTCGAATATACAGGGGACTAGCCCGGTTGGTTCCATGGTCGTCTTCGAAGATGGACTGCCGAAAAAATCCGATTATCGGAAATTTAAGATCAAAACCGTTATCGGCTCAAACGACCCGGCCATGCTAGCCGAAATGCTCACTCGACGTTTTGAACATACCGCGACCGGCTCAAAAACTGAGTGGCCCAGGCCCGATCTCGTCATCCTAGACGGGGGCAAAGGCCAACTGTCCGTCGTCACCAAACAACTGGCGAAAAAAGAGGTCAGCATCCCGATCGTGGCGCTTGCGAAACGTCTGGAAGAAATCTATTTCCCGGACAAGCCGAATCCAATAGTACTCCCGGCAAATTCTCCAGCCCTCTTCCTCGTCCAACGAATGCGGGATGAAGCCCATCGCTTTGCTATCGGCTTTTATCGTCAGACGCATAGAAAAAAGTCTGTCGGGTCGCAAATCGATATGATCCCGGGCGTCGGACCGAAGACAAAGAAAAAACTGATTAAGCAATTTGGCTCCGTCGAAGGAGTAAGACGCGCTGATGAACAAAAACTGATCGAAACAGTTGGCGCCAAAACCGCCAAGGCGATCAGAGACGCGCTCGGCTAAGGTAATTCTCTTCACGCCTGTGCTACGCGGGATGCTATTCCAGCCGCCACCCCTGAATTCCGTACCTGCCATCATGAACCCTGCATCCCCACCACCCCTGCTTCCGGTATGCAAAGCTTCAGCTTTGCCATAAAAACAAAAAGGGTACCGGTCAGGCACCCTCGCTGAAGAGCATGGGATGTGGATCAGTCGCCGTTGAGGTGACTGCAGGAGGCGTAGACCGTGTTCGGCGAGGCATCAAGCGGCTCGGCTTCTCGAGCATAGATGCGGATAACCCGCCGACCACCCAGATCCTCCACTTGGATGAAGCGGCTCTCCCCGTCGGTGACGTAGAACTCGACTTCATCAGCGGCGAAGAACTTTATCGCCGACCTGCTTAGATGGTTGTAGTACTCGTCCCGCACCCGGAAGAGTACCTGGATCGCCTGGCCGCTGACGTCATGGAAGACGTCTTCGGTCAGACTGACCCGCTCGAAGTGGTCGAGGGGGTACTCCTTGCCCACCTCAATCTCTACCTGACAGTCAGTGACGTACTGCGTCACCGTCCGCGTGACCTGCCGGGGCATCGTCCACCAGACTAGCCCGCCACCAACAAGTAGAGCCGCTGCTGCGACGAGCCCGACGGACCAACTATACCAATGTCCCCGCTGATCCCGGAAATTGATCCACATCCATCTCCTCCTTGTCGAAGGTTCTCTACCACCACAACTCCCTGACACCAAACTTCCTCGGGTTTGAGTCGCCGGGAATCTAGCATGGTAAGAGAAAATTGTCAATCCTGGTCATTGAACTGGATGATGGGACGGCGAGACAAAGTCTAATTCACCAATCAACTAATTACCTCATTACTACTCACCCAACCCATGGTGGTGAAAAAAACGCAAAATGCTATACTCCAAACATGACACGTCAGAACAAAAAGTTAGTTGAGGAAGTAGAAACCAAAGCCGCTCGCCGTGAACAAAAGAAACGCGTCCACATGAAAGTCAGCGGCCGGAGTGTGCTGCGGCTAAAACGAATACTTGAATCCCCGCAGCGTAAAAAAAGGCGAAAAAAGAAATAACAACAAGTATCGCTCCGAAAGGAATAATTTGACGAAAGAGTAATCGTTACTGCAAGCTGGTTAAGTAGTCAATCAATTTACTCATCAGTGATATACATGTCCGCCCGATTGACAAACACCTCCTTTTTCTGGTAGGATTCACCCCAGCCAATCATGGCTATTTTCATTCTCTGAACATATGGATTTTATTCTCAATATCGCTCTGATAGTGCTCTCTGTCCTCCTGATCGCCGCCATCCTGCTGCAACAGCGGGGTTCCGGTCTGGGGGGTGTTTTTGGCGGTGAAGGAAATGTTTTTTCAACGCGCCGTGGCGTCGAGCGCACACTCTTTATATTCACGATTGTCGTGGCGGTCTTGTTCCTGAGCGTGGCGGCGAGCAACCTGTTTCTAAGCTAAGAGTGTAAGGATACTAAGCGAACGACGCGTGAAACGTTTTCAACAGTGGATACATAAAATTCGACCGGGAGAAAACGCCCGACCCCTCACTCGAACCTGGGGCGCGGGAAGCGGATCCCGGCGTTTCCAATGGCCCGCCGCCAGACAATGGGGCGGATTGTTTCAAATTTTCTCCAGGACGGAGCGACGCTTCTTCTGGGGTTTGGTCCTGATTTTCGTCATTTCTTTATCAACGCTAGGAGTCCGGCTCTATCAGAGATCAACTGTTTTAATCCCTGAGGCGGGCGGTGAATATGTCGAAGGAGTCGTCGGTAATCCTACCTATATCAATCCGGTGCTGGCTCAATCAAACGATGCCGATCTCGATATTTCGCGGCTGGTGTTTTCGGGATTATTTACGCATGACGCCGCGGGAGAAACCGTGCCGGATATGGCCACTGGATACGAGCTGAGCGAAGACCAGAAAGTGTACACGATTCACTTGCGGGAAGGGATCACTTGGCATGATGGCCAGCCGCTCACTTCCAACGACGTACTCTCAACCATTGGCTTCATCCAGGATTCCACGATTAAGAGCCCCTTGGCGGGTAACTTGCGCGGCGTGACAGCTTCAGCCCCGGACGACTTGACTGTCGTTCTGACCTTGACTGAGCCGTTCGCTCCATTCTTGAGCTCTCTGACGTTCGGAATTCTACCCGCCCACATTTGGAATGAAATTCCTCTCCAGTCTTTCCACTTAGCCGAAACTAACTTGAAGCCTATCGGCACCGGCGCGTACAAGTTTCACGAACTGAAGAAAGACCGGCGCGGAAATATTAAATCCTATACTCTTGTTCGCAACGAAGGATTCTATGACCGGGCGGCATATATCAAGAAAATCACTTTCAAATTCTACCCTGACCTCGAATCGCTGGTGGAGGCCGGGAGAAAAAAACAGGTTGAGGGCTTAGGCTATGTCCCGAAAGAGTCGAAAGAATCGCTGGCCAAGAATAAACAGATTATCAATCGTCTTCTAAGGTTGCCGCAGTACACTGCCGTGTTTCTGAACCAAAAGAACACCCTTCTCTCCAAGCCTGAAGTCAAACAAGCGCTTGCTCACTCGATAAACAAGCAAGGGGTTATTGACGAGGTGCTGAACGGAGAAGGTGAAGCGATTGACGGCCCTATCCTGCCAGGATACGTGGGCTATAATCCGGAAATCCGAAAATATGAATTCGATCCGGTTCGGGCGATGGAGATTCTCGATGAAGCGGGCTGGACCATGGCCGAGGGCGAGGAGTTACGCACGAAAGACGGCCAGGAGCTACAATTTACTCTCACCACTATCGACCAGCCTGATTTCGTGGCCTCCGCCAACATGCTGAAAGACTTTTGGCAAAAAATCGGCGTTGGAGTCGTAATCCAAATTATTGATCCGAACCGCATCCAGCGCTACGTGATTAAACCGCGTGATTTTGAAGCTTTACTGGTCGGCGAGATCGTCGGCACTGATCCAGATCCGTATCCGTTCTGGCATTCATCGCAGGGACGCGATCCCGGACTCAATCTTTCGGTCTTTGTGAACAAAGACGTGGACCAGCTGCTTGAAGAAGCACGGAAAATAACCGATCTGGAGCAACGCCGGATCAAGTACCTTCACTTTCAGAACATAATAGCGGATGAACTGCCGGCTCTTTTCCTTTACAACCCCACATACACGTACGGGTTGCCTGAAAAAATCCAAGGATTCGAGCAAGAACGGATCACTGTTCCGTCGGATCGGTTCGTCAACATTACCAACTGGTACATAAACACAAAACGCGTCCGAGAATGACCCCATGCCAGAACGAAGTCGTTGGTGCGCCGATTACAGCCTATAATCAGGCTGGGGCTCCGGGAAACTTTCTTACTCTGACTGCCCGTCAGTGGATGGTGGGCAGGAGAGCAAATACGCTATTATAATATTTGTACTTCAGTATTTTTTGCCGCGGTGGTGGAATTGGCAGACACGCACGGTTCAGAGCCGTGTGACCGCAAGGTCATGGGAGTTCAAGTCTCCCCCGCGGCACCAGAAAATAATTACCTAACGCAAACTATCAAAACCCTTGTCAGGAATCCGCTCCCTCCAAACTTAATGCTTCATCCTCAACCAATCACTTCACCTATTTTTGTCACTAGTAATTATTTATTATCCAATGCCTCAAAAACCCAAAATACATAAAAAACCCAACCCTCGCAAAGACAAGGACGCTGTGCGCATCATTCCCCTCGGCGGACTCGAGGAAGTCGGCCGCAACATGTGCCTGATAGAATACAGAAATGAAATTCTCATCATCGACATGGGCCTGCAGTTCCCGGAAGAAAACATGCCGGGAATTGATTATATTATTCCAAATATCTCCTACCTCAAAGGGAAAGAAAAAAACATCCGCGGCGTTATCATTACCCATGGTCACTACGATCACATCGGTGCCATCCCCCATCTGATACCGCGGCTGGGGCGCCCGACTGTCTATGGAACGAAGCTGACGCTCGCCATCATCGCCAAGCGCCAGGAAGATTACAGAAACAGCGGTAAACTGATTACTCACGCGGTTGACAACAATTCAAGGCTCAAACTTGGCGGGTTTCATGTCGAGTTTTTCGGCGTCAGCCATAATATTCCCGGTTCGCTTGGAATCATCGTTGATACGCCGCTTGGAAAAATCGTCCACACCGGCGACTTCAAAATCGACTTGAATCCATCAGGCGACACTCCGACCGATATCGCGAAAATTGCCCAACTGCATAACCAAAACGTGCTGGCGCTCATGTCAGACAGCACCAATGCCAGCCAACCCGGGCATCAGTTCACTGAGCAGGAAATCATGGGCAACATGGAAGACATCTTTCGTACTGCCCAAGGCAGACTGATCATCGGCACCTTTGCCTCACTACTAGGCCGGATCAAACAAATAGTGGACTTGGCGCAAAAGTATAATCGAGTCGTCATCCTTGACGGCTATAGCCTCCGAACCAACGTGGAAATTGCCACTGAGCTTGGCTACATGAAAGCCAAGCCGGGTACATTTATCACCTATAAGGATATGAAAAGATATCCGAGCCAGAGGGTGCTGATCCTCTGTACCGGAGCCCAGGGTGAAGATCGGGCCGTGCTGATGCGGCTGGCCAATCGAGAGCATAAGTTCACCAAGATAGAGCGGAACGATACAGTAGTCTTTTCCTCCTCAGTCGTGCCGGGCAATGAACGCTCGGTGCAGTATCTCGTTGACACTCTGTACCGTGAAGGGGCTGAGGTCATCAACTACAAGATGATGGACATCCACGCCGGAGGACACGCCAAGCAAGAAGACCTGAAGCTGATGATCAAGCTAGTTCATCCAAGATTTCTTATTCCTATCGAAGGCAATCATTCGTTCTTGAAAATGCACGCCAAGCTGGCAATAAGCATCGGCTTTTCCGAAAAGAACATTTTCGTCGCCGATAACGGCCAGATAATGGAATTCAACAAGGCCGGGGGCCGATTGACCAATCAGCGCGTTCCGACCGAATACGTGATGGTAGATGGACTCGGGGTTGGCGATGTGTCTAACGTTGTCTTACGAGACAGACAACAGCTGGCGGCTGACGGGATGGTGGTGGTAATTGCCACGATCGAAACCCAAACCGGCAAAATAGTCGGCGATCCTGACATTATTTCACGCGGGTTTATCTACATGAAGGGCAGTCAGCAGCTGATCGAAGAAACCCGTCGCAAAGTCAAAAACATCATCAGCGAAGACCGGGAACCCAAGTCGGCGTTGAACGAAACGTATATAAAGAACAAAATCAGGGATAATATCGGCCAGTATCTATTTTCGAAAACCGAACGTCGGCCGATGATCTTACCCGTTATTATTCCCGTCTAGTTGACGACCCGCAATATTGGTGGTATAATTCTGGATAGGAACAGTAACAATAGTGGTTTTGAATATCGGAGGACGCAAAACCAGCGCGCAAAAAGGCGCTTTTCCGTGGACAATTACCCGTCATTTTTTAAATGGCGTGATTGACATTATTTTACAAAATAGCGAAAACCCCGAAAATCGGGGTTTTTTGCTTGTTATTAAGTAAAGAAAAAACATGAAAACAGTGTGTTTCAGAAAAGCGCGACTGCTGAGTCTCGGCCTGGTCGCGCTGGCTCTCATCCTGGCGGCACCCTCGGCCCAGGCGATCGAGCAGGATCCGTATATCTCAGCCGTGACGTCGGTCACGCCAGCCAGTACGACGCTGGGAGCGACGACCACGTATACGTTTGTGTTTACAATTGGCACCTCGCCCGGCCAGCCGGCCAATTTGAATTTTCACATTAACGGCTACGGTTTTTGTGAAAACTGGGAGGCCTGCCAGCCCGATTTCAACAACGCGAGTTTAGTGTCAGGTATCAGCGGTGAATTTCAGGCTTTTGGTAATGGCTTTAGCGTTTCCTCCAATAGCTGGAATACGGGAGAGTACACGGTGGTAATCAGCGGAGTGCGCAATCCATTGCAAGCACCGGGACATTACCGTGCGCAAGGCAGATTGGGTACTGGCGATGATGGAGGCGAAAACCCTCCCAGCACCGTTTCCAGCCCGTTCTTTTTTGGCTCAGGCAAAGTTGTAAAAGGCACCATCACCGTGCCCGGCGGAGCCCCAGCATCGCAGTCCGGAGTAAACATCCGGTCAGCCGATTTCTCCTACAACAGCGGCGGCGGCACAGATGAATATGGTTTTTACGCTTTTTCCGGCAGTGGGCTCGTCGTTGGCCAAAACTACTTTATTGAAGCCTGGCCCAGCCCGGAGCAAAGCGGCTATGTTGCCCCGGATCCAGCACAAATCACCTGGAACAACGCCACGCAGACCGTCAACCTCCAGCTTCAAGTAGCTACGAAAACAATTAGCGGCAGAGTTCGATACCAGGATGGCAGTCCTGTAACCTCTGGTGGCGAGGTGAACGCCTGGAAACCGAGCGGTGGCGGTGGCACGAACGCGGTAATTGCTTCAGATGGAACTTATGAACTGGCTCTATCTGGCGGAAACTGGGAGTTAAACTTGAACGCGGGTTGGGACCAAGAGAATAATCAACCGCGGCAAGTCGACTGGGTCTACAACCAGCCTCAGACGCAAGTAACCTTCGCAAACAATTCCTCAGAAGAGACCCGCACAATCAACTTCAATGTCACAAAAACGGACGCCGTCGCCCGAGGAAAAGTCCTCATGCCCAATGGCCAGCCTCTTCAGGGGGGATCTATTGAAGCACGAGGCAATACCGAAGGGCCCGGCTACCACACTGGTATTAACGGTCAGGACGGTTCTTTCACTCTCAATCTCAACGCCGGCACCTACAAATTGAACGTGTGGCCGGACCAAAGCAACCCCGATATGGCCCGATTCTTCTTGCCGGAAGTCACTTTCACGGTGGTGCTTGACGAGAATAAGAATCTTGGCACGTTAACTATGGACGAAAAAACTTCTCGCGTTACTGGTGAGATCACTCTGGAAAACGGCGAGCCGATTTCCGATTTCCGAGTGAATTGCTGGCAGACAAACGGCGGATTTGGCTGGGGTGAAGGCAGAACCAATTCCAATGGAGTATACTCTGTCTGGGTTTCCCCCGGTGAATGGGAATGTGATATTGATCGCCACGGCGGTACAGAATATATTCTGGCCGAATCTCGCCCATTCCGAACCTATCGCATTGAAGAAGACCAAACAGTTTCTGATATTAATTTCGTTCTAAAACGAGCGGACGCCAGCCTCGAAGTCAAATTCGTGGATACGGACGGCAATGCCGTGACGGATGTCTGGGGTTGGGCCTTCGCTCGCAAGCAAGGCGGCGGTTTTGGGCCGGGAAGTGAATTTGGCAGCAATCTGGATCGCGGTACTGCCACCATCCCATTGCTGGGCGGCGACACCTATGTTGTCGGCATGCATCTGCCTCCAGGTGAAGCCAGTCTCCTGCTTCGCGAAGAAGTGACGATCGAAGTCCCTGAAGGCGCGACTGTGCAAATCAAACTGACTGGCGTAGAACCTAACGCGACCATTCGCGTGCTGCTCCAGGACCAGAATGGTCAGCTGATCGAAAATGAAAACGCCGAGATCAACGCCGGCAGTGACGAAGGCGGCAGTTGGTTCAATGCCCGTCTCAACCCTGATGGATCGGCAAATATCGGGGTGCTTGGCGGCAAACGGTACTTTGTGGGCTACTGGTTCCACAACAACGATGAGTTCGTCCAAACCCATCCTAATCAGGCTCCCTTCACCGTGCCGGTCGGAGAAACTGTCACTAAGGTGTTGACTGCTTATCGCGCTGACTCCCAGGTGACGGCCGAGCTGCTTGATCCTGAGGGCAACGAGGTACCCTTCGGCTTTGTCTGGTGTTCTGACTTTAAGGAAAAAGAAGACAAGGTGCAGGGTGATTTCGAAGGAGGCTCAGTCATTGACGCCGGCGGTGAAATCCGCGACGGCGTGGCCAACATACCTCTGGTGGCCGGGACCTACACCTGCGGAGCTGGTACCGGACCCGATGCCCAAAGCACCTGGATGCCTCCCAAAGAGGTGTCAGACGTAACGGTAGCTCCGGGCTCCCCAGCTGAAATCACTCTCCAGTTCCGTGAAGCTGACGCTACGTTGAGCGGCTCGGTAACCCTACCTGACGGAAACAATCCTCCGTTTGGCTGGTGCCACGCCTTCAGCAATGACGGCAACTTCTCCGGTGGCGAGGTCTTTGACGGGCAAACCACCATCCCGCTGACTGAGGGTACCTGGTTTATCGGTTGCGACACGCACACAACCGATGGCTTCTACCGATCAGATGATACAATCGTGACGGTCGTCAAAGGAAAAAATCTGACCCAGGATTTCACGCTGGTGAAGCAGCGCTTCGACATCCCGGAAGGTCTGACCACGCGTTTCAGCGCCACTTCTCAGAAAACGCTGACCCTGCCTGACGGCACCGAAGTGACTATTCCGGCTAACGCCTTCAGCAATGAAGACGAGGAAGTTACCTTCATCGCCACCCCGAACTTCAACATCTTCCACACTGAGGACACCAAGCCTATCAACTACGCCTGGGATTTCTCGGCTCTCGACAGCAACCAAGCGCTGGTTGAGAACTTCAACCAGAATGTCAACATCTGCATCCCGTACGACCAGGAACTGCTGGATGAACTCGGCAAAGACGAGACGAATATCGTCGCGAAATACTTTGACGACCAGACCGGAACCTGGAAGCTCCCAACCGGAGTAACGCAGGATACCGAAGCGAACAAGGTCTGCTTCTCAGTCAATCACTTTACCGACTTCGCCCTAGCCAGTTCGGCCGGCGTCGGCGGTACATCGGTAAATAACTACGACGTGATGGTCACCCCGCTTTCGGGCGGTGGGCCCCAGGTCATCCTGGCTGACGAAAACGGCAGTCTCCTGGCTAACTTCTTCGCCTACAGCTCCGCTCTACGCATCGGCGTCCAGTCAGTCACGGCGGACGTGGACAGCGACGGAGAATACGAGATTATCACTGCGCCGGGCGCGGGCGCCGGACCGCAGGTGCGGGTCTTCGATCACCAAGGACAGATCAAAACGCAATTCTTCGCCTATGGTGAAGGTGTCCGCTCCGGCATCAACGTAACCGCGGCTGATCTGGACGGCGACGGCACGGCTGAAATAATCACCTCTCCCATGGCGGGAGCCGGACCGCAGGTGCGGGTCTTTGACGCGGACGGCAACGCGCTCAGTCAATTCTTCGCCTACGCTGAAACTTATCGCGGCGGCCTCTCCGTGGCCACAGGCGACGTAGACGGCGATGGAGTGGATGAGATTGTCACTGCTCCGTACAGCGACGCGGGACCCCAGATCGGCATCTTCGAAATGGACGGCACGGCTGTTACCCGATTCTTCGCCTATGCTGAGAATGTACGCGGCGGCTACAACGTGGTCGTCGGCGACGTGGACGGCGATGGCACCGCTGACATCGTAGTCAGCCCGAAAGCTGGTAACGGCCCGCAAGTAGCCATCTTCAATGGCAACGGCGATTCGATGAACCGATTCTTCGCCTATGCTGAGACATTCCGCGGCGGCATCTTCGCCTCGGTTGGCGATGTAGATGGCGATGGGGACAATGATATTGTGGTCAGCCCCGAATCCGGAGCCGGCCCGCAAATCCGCGTCTTTGATAACAGCGGATCAGTCCTGTCGCAGTTCTGGGCCTATGCTTCCCACCTTCGGGGCAACTTCACCTCCTTTGTCGCCGACTTAAACGGCGACAGCACGGTGGAAATCGTCACCGCTCCGGGCGCGGGTATGGGACCGCAGGTGCGAACCTTCGACCAGAACGGAAACGCCCTGTCGCAGTTCTTCTCGCACCACACGGGCTTCCGCGGCGGCATCACGATCATGAAAGCCCTCTAGAGCAACTTTCCCGATTCAATAGGGACGCGAAACCCCCGGCACGGCCAGTGTCGGGGTTTTGTGTTTGGGAATAAAAAATCCAGGCTAGACTTGGATGAAGACGCCTGGATTCACTTCCCATTCAGGATGGTCTTGAATGAGCTCTAGTAACTCCGTACGCCGCAGACCGTTTCGAGCGAAGGCTGACAGTATGGCGTTGGTACCGACGTGGGGATCATCCGGCTTGGCGTGACAGAGTAAGCGGAGCAGGACGTCGGGCCGTTCTTTAGCCACCCAATCAAGTCGCCGGTCCACGCCATCCACTGTGATGATGATGCGTTGGCCCAGGGGGCGGCCGCGTTTGCGTCGACTCATGATCGTCATCTCCTCTGTTGGCAAAGAATATACATGTATATAAAAGGGAGCTGTGAAAAATGTCAATAACGTATGCCAAGCCTGTTGATACATTATTCAACATAAACTTAATAAAGCCTCCGCACTATGCTACAATATCGTTATGACCAAGAAACATACTGCCTTCTCAGGCATTCAGCCCTCCGGCACGCTCCACATTGGCAACTATCTCGGCGCGATTAAACAATGGCTGCCACTTCAAAACGACCACGATTGTATTTTCGCGGTTGTGGATTATCACGCCATCACCGTGCCCTACCAGCCAATAGATATGCGGGGTAGAATTTTGGACGCGGCACTCGACTATTTGGCCGCCGGACTCGACCCTAAGAAAGTAACCTTGTTCGTTCAATCCCGCGTTCCGGAACACACTGAGCTGGCCTGGCTTTTATCGACCGTTACCCCGCTGAGTGAGCTCCACCGCATGACGCAGTATAAAGAAAAAGCTGCTCAGTATTCTGCAGCGATTAACACCGGCCTGATCACATACCCCATCCTCATGGCCGCGGACATCTTACTCTACAACACACACGTCGTCCCTGTCGGTGAAGACCAGGAACAGCACGTTGAGCTGACACGGACTATCGCGAGGAAATTTAACAAACGCTTTGGTGAAACATTTACCGTTCCAAAAGTCCAGCTGACCGAAGCTAAGCGCGTGATGTCTCTGGCCGATCCGACCCGGAAAATGAGCAAATCGCTCGGCCCAAAGCACTACGTCGCTCTGACCGACGACGAAAAGACGATTCGCGCCAAAGTCGCCAAAGCTGTCACTGACATTGGTGGGACCCCCCAAGGCGAGCTCAGCCCAGGCGTGAGAAATCTGTTCATGTTGCTAAAAGAGTTCGGACAGACTGCGGACTATCTCCGCTTCGAAAACGCCCATGCCGGGGGCACAATCAAATACTCCGAGCTGAAAGCAGCCGTGGCCGACGGGATCGTAAAGCATCTTACGCCGTTTCAAGAAAGACGCTCCGCTCTTGCCCGAGAACCAAAAAAAATCTGGGCGATACTCGAACACGGCGCTGAGCGAGCCCGACCAATCGCCCAAAAAACTATGGCACGGGTAAAACAAGCAATGGGGTTGATATAAGCATTTGTTCGTCACTTCGACCGAAGTCGAAAAATCTCTTTCAGGAATTTTAAGATTTTTACATTTAGCTCCAAGTCAGTCGAAATAACATCCCCCTTGCCATAAATTCACGCCTATGCTACACATGATGGCATAGAACCTTGTATTTTTCCCGACGCCCAGAGAGGAGGGACGTGCAATGTCAGGACTCGCTGTGAGTTTTCCTGTTCGATTCACACTCAACGATCAAACCAGGCCTTGGCACCATCAGATCGCCGTGACCGTGCGTTCCGGAGGCAGCAGTCACACGATCATCGGCGTCCGTCTCTCAGGCCGACACGAAAGAAACCTGAGGGTTCTAGCCCCTCAACGCCACTCAGACCACCTGCCCGATGGATGGAAGAGGTCGTGGCCCAACCCTGACTTCGTCCATCTCGCGATTCCTCGCAACTCTATCGTGGGCCAGCCGATCGATCGCACCTATTCCACATGACCGAACCGTGCTAATACGGTTCTTTTTTATTCCAATAGGTGCTTCCGCAACACTATACGACGTTCCAGCCACCGTTCGGCATTAAGCTTGTTTTTATCCGTCACGTCGCTGAGGTAGAAACGATCTTCGCCATCGCGCGCCAGCTCCGCTTCGAATCCCTGATGGTCCAGCAAATATTGCTTGACTTGGGAAGCGACAGTTTCCGCCGGATCAACCAGCCGTACGCGCTTCCCTATTACCTGCTGGATCACCTGGCGCATAATCGGATAGTGCGTGCAGGCCAGCACTAAGGTATCGATCTGTTTGAGCTTAAGCGGCCGCAAATAACGTTTGGCGATTATCTTGGTTTCCGACCTTTTCATCCAATTCTCCTCCACCAGCGGCACAAACAAGGGGCAAGCTTGAGTTTCCACGTGGATGTCACGGTTTCGGGAACGCAGACCATTCTGAAACACCTGACTGGCTATCGTCGCGCTGGTGCCGATCACGCCAATCCGGTTTTTGGTTGTCACTGCCAAAGCCTGGCGAATGGCCGGCTGTGTAACTTCAAAGACAGGAACCGGTAATTCACGTTTGAGAATTTCCGCCGCGACCGACGATGCGGTGTGGCAGGCAATGATAATCATTTTTGCCCCTTGCTCAAGCAAGAAGCGCGCGTCCTGAAGCGCGTAGGTTGCCACGGTTTCAGGACTTTTGTTACCATAAGGCGTCCGGGCGGTATCGCCAAAATACACGAAACGATACTCAGGCAGCTGCCTCATCACCTCTTTGACTACCGTCAAACCGCCTACCCCTGAATCAAATATTCCAATCATGTCAGACTATCAAAATTAAGCTGCTCCAGTGAGTCAAAAACAGCATCGGCGGCTGAAAGTTTTTCTCGCGCGGTCGTATGCGTCACTGCCCAACACGCCAGTCCGGCGGCTTTGGCAGATTGAACTCCCGCCACCGTGTCTTCAATAGCCAGACAATCTTCAACCGGTATTGCTAGCCTCTCAATTGTCTTTTGATATATTTCCGGATGGGGCTTTGAATGCGTAATATCGTCAGAAGAAACAACCACGGAAAAATGCTTGAGAAAACCAAACTCTTCGTCCAGTGCTTCAAGCTGCCAGCGTTGAGAGCTGGTTGCTAGAGCAAGCGCGGCTACGCTCAAAGCGCGTTGCATCGTTTCATGCGCCTGAGGGAATAGGGTAATTTCTTTACCGATCAACTCTTGATACTTTCCCAGACTTTTTTCACGCACCAGCGGAACATTGATATCCGGATACGCTTCCTGAAACGCGGTATATCCTTCTTGATGTGTCCGGCCTATGAAAAATTGCTGAAAAATATCCGGCGTCAGCTCAAACCCATGCGTTTCCCGCAGAATAACGCGCAAACCAGCCTCAATCGCCGTCTCGGAGTCCACCAGTACCCCATCCATGTCGAAAATAATGGCTCGTAAGATCATTAACTTGAAAAAACGCTACTATCAATGCGACTAGAATTATTCCAGCGCGTCATGATTGACGTTGATTTTGTTTGACCAGTCAATCTCATCAAATTCGTGAAGTAGTTCATTAATGTACTGTTTCAACATGTCATACTGTGCCTGTTCTTGGGCTTCGAATTTGATCGTAAGATATGGGCCGTTCTGAGAATACCGCACAATAAACATGCTGTCGGGTAAATCCAAGCGTACGCCGTCTCCGGCCCGCTCGTCATCAATTACTTCCGCTTCAGGGAATTTTTCTCGGAGAATCGGACCTAGTTCCTCCATCAAAGCCTCCTTTTTATCATCAGCGCAATAGAGCTTAATTTCCGGGCTGGAAATGTATTTCGGTAACTGTTGCAAAGCTTCGTTCAAGGTCAATCCGGTCCGGTCAAGGTAGTGGAGCAAGCGCATGGACGAATAGAGCCCATCGTCATGATTGTAAAAGTCGGCCGAGAAGAAGAAGTGTCCGGAAAGTTCGCCGATCATCGCCGCCTTCACTTCTTGATTCTTTTTTTTCAAGAAAGAATGCCCCGTACGCCACATGAATGGTTCTCCGCCGTATTTCTCAATCGTTTCCGGAACAACTTTTGAGCAAAGCGTGTTAAACATGATTTTCGCGCCAGGGTGATCTTTCAACACGTCTATGGCGAATAACGCGACCAGCACGTCATTCCAGATTATCGTTCCCTTTTCGTCAACGATTCCTATCCTGTCACCGTCAGGATCATAGGTAAAACCAATGTCCGCTTTTTCTTCCAGCACTTCTTTACTCAAGCGTTTTACCAGTTCGTGTTCGGTGGGATCGGGCGTGCCAAAAGGGTGTTCAGGCTTCACTTCAGTGTACTTCTCTATCACTTCACAGCCAGCCTGACGAAGCAGATTTGGGGCGACGCTGCCTGAAGTTGAATAGCTGGAATCAACTACCACTTTGAATTTTTTCTTCAGCGGCAATCGTTTGATAATGTCATCGAAATACGCCTGCCTGATATCTTGCTGAGCCAGCTTTCCCGGTTGTTGACCCTGTTCATAATCTTCTTCCTGTACCATGCGTAAAATCTCCTTCATGCCGTCGGACACCAAGGTCTCGGAGTAGTCAATCGCGAATTTAAAACCGTTGTAATCAATAGGGTTATGGGAAGCTGAAACCATTGCCCCGCCCTTTTTCTGCAGGTAATATTGCGACCAGTAAAATGTTCCGACCAGATTGAGCCCTATATCGACAACATCGATTCCGGCCCAGTTATATCCTTTAATTAAGGCATCAGAATACTCGGGACTGGTTGGACGAGCGTCATGGGCCACCACCGCTTCGGTTATTCCTTTTCGCTTCATGTAGGTTCCATGAGCGCGGCCAAGATGTTCGACAATCTCAGGATTCAAGTCTTTATCCACCAATCCGCGCAAGTCATAGGCACGGAACATTTCAGGATTTACTTTCATATAGTCTCCTTGATAATTAATGTTTCACTCCGGCTCTGAAGCCATTGAGTTATTTCTTGTATTTTATCATTCAAAAGATTCTCATTTTTCGCTTCAAAAGTCAATCGAAGCAAAGGTTCCGTATTCGAAGGGCGGGCGTTGAACCACCATTCGCCAAAATCAAAGGTCAACCCGTCAAGATCATCAACATAATTGGCCGCGTACGCCTCTTGCATGACAGCCAAAATTTCACTAATACCATCTAGCTCGACGTACCGTTCCTTGCGGAAATAGGGATTGAGTTCTCGAACCAGCTCCGACAAGGGCCGCTTGGATGATGAAATGATGTTGAGCAACAGCATTAGCGCGATCAAAGCCGAGTCGGCGTAATAATTATCACGGAAACTGTAGTGCGCCGATGTCTCTCCGCTGAACGCTCCATTATTGCCGCGAACCGTGGCTGAAAGATTGATGAAACCCACCGGTGATCGGAGAGGACGGCCTCCCCATTCCACAATTTTCTCTGGGACGATCTTGCTTGAAATAAGATTGTAGGCAATTCCGGCGCCCGGTTCCCGTCGCAGCCAATTCTTGGCCATCAGCAGCAAAGCGATATCACCGCGAACCAACTCGCCTTTCTCCGTCATCAGCAGCACGCGGTCGGCATCGCCGTCAAACAACACGCCAAAATCAGCCCTAGTCTCGGCAATGCGTTGCCTGATTTTTTTCTGCGATTCGGGCAGAAGCGGATTAGACGGTCGGTTGGGAAAATTCCCATCAAGTTCTAGGTACATGGCGTGCAGTTGAAACGGCAGACGCTCAAAAACTTTCGGGATGGTCACCCCGGCCATGCCGTTTCCAGCGTCAACCACTACCGTCAGCGGTTTCATCACTGAAAGGTCGGCAAAACTAAGGACATAATCGATGTATTCTTCAAGTACTTTGTGTTGGCCGCGTTTTCCCTTCTTAAGCACTACAGCATAATTATCTTTTTCAACAAGCTCGTATAGATGCTTTCCTGGTATCATCTTGACGTCGCGATCAACCATGCGAAGCCCGTTGTACTCTTTCGGATTGTGCGACGCGGTCACCATCAATCCGCCATCATAGCCGTACCTTCCTACGGCAAAATACATCGCTTCGCTAGGAATCAAACCGAGGTCGTCCACGTCGACGCCTTGATCAAGCAAGCCCTTCATTATGGCCTGGTGGAGTTCTTGAGAAGTGATTCTCGCGTCACGCCCCAACACTACCTTCTTTGCCCGCGTCAATTGAGCAAAAGCCCGGCCGATCTTCTCAGCCGTTTCGGTGTCGAATTCTTCCGGCGCCAGACCGCGAATATCATACGATCGGAAGATTGCCGGAATAACGTTTCGAGGTGCCCTTGTCATCCTCTGTTCAACTTTTTTTATCACTGGCCGACCGGTTCAGCTGGCGGAGATCCCCGAAGAGTACCTGGATCATGCTACTCAGTGACCAAAAGATACCGGCCAAGAAAATAAGCCAGCCCACGTAGGGCAGCCAGGTGAGCATGGCAAAAATCGTCACCCCGACGATGAGGGGAAGCAAGGGCGTCATTTTCCTACCTTTCCAAAAAAGACCGACCAGCCACTGACCGAGCATCAGCCCGATATACACTCTTGAAAGATAGATGACCACGAAGTACCCAAGCAATGTGATAATCCCAAGCGGAATACCAATCAGCGAAATACACAGCACCATCACTCCCAAGGGTACGCCCAAGAAAACTACGATTCCCCAGCCTATCCTGGCAAAAGGGTTGTTTTGCATTTTAGTGACCACTTTATCGACGCTTTTCGGAACCAGCGCCACCAGCAACAGACCAATGAGAATCAGACTGAGAATAGACAGTATTCTGGCCATAGTGCTTCCGCCGGTTAGCCAGCTCTCTAGATCAGTT
The DNA here is from genome assembly GCA_030699685.1 of bacterium. Classification (GTDB taxonomy): domain Bacteria; phylum Patescibacteriota; class Patescibacteriia; order JAHIZJ01; family JAHIZJ01; genus JAUYLJ01. Next base: position 34,499 of record JAUYLJ010000041.1, read on the forward strand.
TCGCGACTTTCTGCCGGTGTATGAGTGATCAGCCCCGAGACCTGCCCATCTTCGATACTGACCTCGGTATCAGAAGTATAGTCCAGGCTGCCGCCTATTTCAGCGCTCGAAAGTATCTTGAAATCACTGCCGCGCACCGCAACCACGGCGTTATTTCCAACTGAGCTGGCCATAGTCAGTCCGAGCGAGCGGCCATTCAGGTTGCCATAGACCGGGCCTTCCAAAGTTGCGCTCCAGGCCAGATATCCCATACTCCATCCGACTGACCCGTTTTCCGCGACACGCAAAGTATTGGCGGCGATCGTGGCATTCTTAGCCACCGGACCCTCGATCAGCACATCGCCGCTGACGATACGCACACTACCTAAAACGGCTCCAGTGATACGAACGTGTCCGGCCGCGATCAAAGCGTCGCCATTGACCGTTCCGCTGATCGTGACAGTGCCGCCGGCCGCGATCACGTCACCTTCCACATTCCCGTCGATCCTGATGCTGTCCGCGAAAGACACAAAATTATCCGCTATGGTTTCGGACTCGGCTACGTGGATATTTTTTTCTATCGCCGCCCATGTGGCAATCGGCACGATCAGTATTGCCGCGCTTATTATGAAAATTTTGCTCAATTGCTTTCGCGTCATAGGATCCGTGTATAATTTCAATACGATAATAATAGCAAAAACGCGAACATTTTTCCAGCTATTCTTTTCGCGCGATCACGACGAAGTTATCACTCCGGCCATGCGAATGCTCCACCCCACCGCTGATCCAGCTCCTGGCAACGGCAAAGCCTCCATCTTCAATCAAGGTTCGCAGTTCCCTTTCTTGAAAAGCGTGATAGTAGCGGTCGACGCCCAGCCGTTTCCAGGGAACAAGAATGTCATCATGATCCAACTTACTCATGCCCAGGCCCTGCCGCAGGTTCGCCCAAACAATTTTCCATCGCCTGCTGGTATGCAGATTCCAGACTGTGAGGAACAGACGGCCAGGGGACTTCAGCACCCGGTGCATTTCCCGAATGGCTTGCAGACGAAGTTCCCGCGAAGGAATCTGATGAATCACCGCGATGGAAAAAACACAATCAAAACTCCCATCCGGAAAAGGCATATGAAGCACTTCACCGACTTCAAAACGAAACCGGGGGAACAGCTTTCTGGCGTTTTCAATCAGACGAGAACTGGCGTCAATTCCCAGGTACTCGACCTTTACTCCGTCGAGTATTTTCGTTATCCTGCCGTTACCGCAACCGGCATCCAGGATACGGTCTTCCGGCCGTATCAGCGCCCGAAACTCATCGAATTCCGGCCAATACATCTCCCGCGAACGCGTATCGGAAAATTGATCCGCGATAATCTGATAATCATTGCGAACCTTGCGGAGAAGCAGTTGAGCATAATCACGATCCATGAAAGACCTCTATCCTTTCGTCAGACAATTGATTCGGACAAACGTGTCCACCATCGACCAGCTGATGCAAGCCAAGCGCAATTGGTCGAAGCGGCAAGGGTTTCCCTTGCCTCCAAATCATACCCTGTTGACCGGGTATCGGCAATTGATTGATGACGGCAAAATTGAGAAGAACGCGAAACTGATGGAGCTGCTTCGCGTCAGGAAGGTCCGTACCCTGTCTGGCGTGGCCGTCATCACCGTCCTGACGAAGCCCTATGGCTGTCCCGGACGCTGCGTGTATTGTCCGACCGAATACCGCATGCCAAAAAGCTACGTCGCTTCCGAACCAGCCGCCCAGCGAGCCTTGCGCAACAATTTTGACCCCTTCACCCAAGTACAATCTCGCATTGAAGCACTGACGCGCAATGGCCATCCGACTGATAAAATTGAACTGATAGTCCTGGGCGGCACCTGGTCGGCCTATCCGCAAGACTATCAGGAATGGTTTATCCGGCGTTGTTATGACGGAGCCAATGGCCAAGAGTCTCGTTCGTTAGAGGAAGCACAGAAAATCAATGAAACCACAGACAACCGTGTTATTGGTTTGACGCTGGAGACACGACCCGACTGGATTACCCCTGATGAAATCGCTCTACTGCGCCGTTATGGAGTTACCCGCATGCAGTTGGGAGTACAAAGCACGCATGACGATATCCTTCGCCTGATCAAACGTGGCCACACGATCCAGCAAGTGGCCGAAGCGACAAAACTCCTGAAAGACGCTGGTTTCAAAATCAATTATCATCTCATGCCCGGCCTGCCCGGCAGCAGCCGCCAACGGGATTTGGAATCAATCCAAACCGTGTTCAATGACGAACGCTTCAAGCCGGATTATTTCAAGCTCTATCCCACCGTGGTGATGAAAAACTCCGAACTCTATCATTGGTGGAAAAAAGGAACATACCAGCCATACACCGAGGATGACCTTCTGGAATTGATTCCTGAGATGAAAAAACTCGTCCCGTACTGGGTGAGAATCGAACGGCTGATCCGCGACATCCCCGGCACCGAAATCACCGCCGGAAACAAAATGACCAACCTGCGCCAGGTGCTGAAAAAGCGCGGCGTTGTCTGCAAGTGTATCCGCTGCCGTGAAGCCAGAGATCAGTCAGTCACCGAAAATGACGTCACGTTATTCGTCGAAGAATATCAAGCTTCCGAAGGAGTTGAATATTTCATCTCCTATGAAAACGCCGAACGCAGCGCGCTCTATGCTTTTGTCCGCTTGCGATTGCCAAAGAATGTGTCGCCAAAAATCCTTAACCGCTTCCCCGCGCTCAAAAATGCCGCCCACGTCAGAGAGCTCCACACTTACGGCCAGTTGGTGCCAATCCTCGAATCATCCAATTCACCAGTCAACCCTTCATCTATCCATCCCCAGCACACTGGTTTTGGCAAAAGGCTGATGCGAGAAGCTGAGAAGATCGCGAAAAAACGCCAGTACCGAACGCTCGCCGTCATCTCCGGCATTGGCGTCCGGGAATATTACAAAAAACTCGGCTACGAAGAGCGGGATACCTACATGGTGAAAGGATTGTGAACGATTACTTTTTCGTTTCACGCGGATTCTTTGCCAGTGGCTAAAGCAAATGCCTTGTGGTGTGTTTTTACCTTGGATGCCCTGTTGAATACGGACTCTAGGCAAAGAAAAAGGTGAGCAGCGTTGCTCACCTGGTCGAAGAGAATGATGGAATGTGCCGCTACGGCGGCCGGAGTGTCAAGGGCATAGAGCCTCCGCGTCGGTCACGCCGTGGTCGACTGCGTCTCGTCGCTCCGAGAACCGGTCTTCTTCTGCTCGGCCTTGATCGCCGCACCCTTACCTTGCGTCTTCGACACCTGGCAGGGCGGACGAGCGAACATCGCCGTCTGATGGAACATGGAACCTCCCCTTTTTGGGTTGTCCAATCACTTGCTGAGTCCTCAACCCAAACACATCATCAACCCAGACAAGTGACCCGATCATTGTAGCGCAATTATTCCAGGTAAACAAGCAAGTTATCCACCGCGGAAAATTAATAAAAAAGGTGGCGCAAAGCACTGTTGTCCACTTGGTCGGAAGACGAAAAGCTGTTGCAGCCACCTGTGGCATCAACCACGACTTTTTCTATTCCTATGCCCACTTGCGATTGATGCCACTGTTACTTTAGCTCTCTTGGAGAGTCGAGGTCAAGTCGCCCTCTGTAAAAGTCGATTCTTTTTATGGTTTTTGAATTAAATGCTTTGTGTACCCCAGCTGTACCAGTTGAAAAAATGCCTCTTTAACTTCAGCCGGAACATTCTGTGGAATTTGAAATCCTTTCGCGGGATACAACTGAATGCGCTGAACGTCACCAACCATAATATTAATGATTGTGTCAGCGTCCACTACTTCTTTGATGTACCGCTCAAAGGTGTGAGGCGGTGATGTCACCATGAGCTCGTAATCTTTTTCCGGCCAGAGTTTTTTAAACGTCGCGTAAGCCCGACGCTCCATCGTCGGCTTCTGAACCAAGATAATTATCCGGGGAATCAACTCCTTGCCCTTAAGAAGCGCGTGACTCATCAGCACATTATCACCAGAATTGTTTGACTGATTCTCAATCAGTATCGCGTCCCCTGGAACCCCCCGCTGAATAGCCACTTCGGCAAATTTATCCGCTTCAGACATCCCCCAGTCCACTCGTTGAATATTGTTTTCATCTTGAATATCTCCGCTCTTTGCCTCATTACCGGCAAACAGCACTCGGGACGCGAACTTCTTTTGAAAGAGTTCGGCAACGTATTCGGGCACAGAAAGATCTAAAGAGGTAAAACAAATAATAAGATCCGCCGGCCTTAAAGCGTGATGGACATGGTGATAATCCCACAATATCTTGGCCAGGCGCATCGTTGCCTGAGAAATATTCTGATTCTTGGGAGACATATGCCGGTTTAAAAATCTACGGACTGACCAAGATGTTTCAAATTATCCCGCCGCACTTCCACCAGCGCCTGCTCCAAATCAATATCGTAATGATCGGCAATTCGTACGATCATGAAAAAAAGGTCGGTCAGTTCATCCGCCAGCTCTGTCTTGGTTGTTTTGTATTCGTCTTGTTTCTCCCTGTTTGGCAGGTAATATTTCTCCTGAACCATGACGTGCTTGGCCAAGTCGCCGACCTGCTTGGCCAGTTCGATCATTGAACCTTCAATTCCCCAGGGCTTCTGTTCCACCTTCTCAAAGGCTTTGATCACCTGGCGGTTCATCTCAACAATTTCCTGGAAGGAATGCTGTGTTTTCATTTGTCGAAGAAATAATGATTTTCAAGAGTTATTGTAACACAAAACCGCTCCTACCGGATAAAGATTAGAAGAGCGGTTCGCTTGTTTTCAAAAACTATTTTGCCCGAAACCAGAGATACTTCTGATCGACTGTAAACCCAAGCCGGATAAGCCGCTTATGCTGGAGATAGGCCAAAAGATTGTTGAAGGCCAGAAAACCCGTCACGATTCCCAGCGCCATCAGCGTCCGCTCTATCATCACCACCGGGATCAGTCCCAGCCAGATCTCTTTGCTCAGGCCAAACACCCAGACCCAGAGCGCGCCGCCAACAGCGTGAGCGGTAAAAGTGGTGCCCAGAGCGCGAGCCATCAGTGATTTGTCGCGCAGGAAATGCATGATGATTGGTATCAGCCAAAACATCGAATACACCCAGGCTGAGCGGCCAATCGGGTGAAGGTTAAAAGCGACGATAGCCAACACGGAAACCCAGACTGAGGCGGTGTTCTTCTTCCAGAAGTACCAGGCGGCGAAGAGCATCGGGAAAAATCGGACGATAACTCCCGCGTCCACCACTTCAGCGCCGTGAATAAAGAAATTGCCAAGCTGCATCAGCGCCACAGAAACGAGACCGGGAATCAGTCCGATGAAGCCGGTGGCCAGCGGGCCAAAGAGGTCAAAAATCGTAAACCGCACGTCAGATCCGATCAGCTTGGTCAACGGGAACTGCAAGGCGATGAGACCGAGAACCGTAAAAATTCCAACGAATACGCCGTTTCTTTTGTTGAAAAATTTCTTCATGCTCGATTCTACCACCAATTAACGAATTAACTAATCAACCAATTACCCAATCAACTACCCCCACCTTACACGAAACGCCTTATGGTGTCCATCCCCCCGCCACTTCAATATTTGCACCGTTCACCTGCTCTGAGACCGGGTCGAGAAGAAATACCAATGTCGCCCAGATGTCGTCAAAATCCGTCAGTCGAACCGGCACCTCCGGTTTGACCACGCTGGTTTTCAGGATACCCGGCGAAATAGCATTGACTCGAATTCCGCGCGGCCCATAGGTTTGCGCCTGAATTTTTGTCAGCATGATCACGCCAGTCTTGGCGATATAGTAAGGGGTTGTTTTAGGGCGTATGACTAAACGATCCGCCCCGGCACAACCAAGGTTAATGATAGAGCCGCTTTTCCGGCGTTTCATGTTTTGGGCCGCTAACTGAGTCAAGAGAAATGAGCTGGATAGATTGGTTTCCATCACGTCTTGAAAATCGTCATAGGTGACCTTGTCAAAAGGCTTGAAAATAAAATTTCCGACGTTGTTGATCAGGATATCGATCCGGCCGTGCTTTTGAATAACTTTTTTCATCAGTCCGCGAATCTGTTTTTCATTTCTGAGATCCGCTTTCATAATGGAATTTTTCGGATTGACACGCTTCAGAGATAATTCCAGCGCCTTGGCCGTCTTTTCGCTGGTGTGATAATGCGCCACGACCACCGCGCCTTGGCGAGCCAGTCTCTGCGCCAGAAAACCGCCAAGCTTTCTAGCCGCGCCGGTAACTAGTACGATTTTTCCATTCAGTTGACGCATGGTGTTCATTCGCTATGATTGTTGTACCGATACGGCCAGGCAATCATCGCAGACTTCGTTTTTCATATCTATCGCCGTATAAAATTCCTCGCAGCTGGTTTTTTGCAGCACTTGATGCTGTCGAAGCGAGAAATCATTGTCACAAGAACCGCATTGGCTCAAGTAACGATAGGCGAAACAGCTGGACGCGTTGGCCGCTTCTTCAGCTGTCACTTTTCTGGAATCGTAATAGCATTCTGATCGCCAACCGTCCACGCACTCGCTTACGCAGGTAACCTTGTTTTCCTTACGACACAATTCATTTACCCGCGCGGAGTATTGCGGTTCAGCCGTGCCGCCATTTTCAATCTTGTCCAAATACACGATCATCACGCCACCGAAAGCCAGGGCGACTATTCCCAAGAGTATCTGTTTGGTTGTTGTCATACGAGCATTGTAGCATAAAACAAACGACGGGTCTTTGTCGCGAACACTCTCAAAAGCTTCCCGAATTTTATTCTATTGCCGAAGAAATCGCAATTCGTAATATGCTATACCTCAACTGGTGTAGTACTCGAACGCGGCTATACTTAGGAAGTTTTTCAACACCTGCTTGCCAAATTCGTGGAATTCTTTCTCCACTTTCTGGAAGTCGGACTTGAGCTCAGTCGCGCTAATTTGACGAAGCTCCTCATCTTCCGCGACCAATTTATCAAACAACGCCGGGGTGACTTCGAAATGACCTTGGACGCCGAAAGCATTCCCCACGCGTACTACCTGGTTTTGGCAATTTTTTCCCGTGGCCAGCAAGGTCATGGCATCAGTCAACTCCACTGTTTCGTTATGGAGATGAAAAATTGGAAATCGCTCTCCCATCACTTGAGAGAACAGATCGTCATTTTTTCCCTCTTCGGTCAGCTCAATCTCATGTATCTCGCCCGAAGCGTCTCTCCAGCCGATTTCCTTCACCGGGCTCGGAACCACTGTGCCACCGGCTGCTTTCACCAGCACCTGCAAACCAAGGCAGATGCCAAGATAAGGCAAGCCAAGCTTCAGCGCCTCAGCGACTCGCTTGGTTAATAGCCGCATATGCTCGGTATCGTCATTGGCGCTCTGCGTACCTCCTAGAACCACCAAGGCGGAGTATCCCTTCAACTCCGGTATAGCATCGCCAGCCTCCAGATTGACGATCTGATACCCTTGTTCCTTTTCTTCCAGGATTTCTTTGAGGAGGCCGGGTTCTTCTCGAGTGACGTTTTGTACTATCAGGACTTTACTATCCATCGTTATCCATCGTTCGGAAATATGTTGTTCATCATTGTCATGATCAACGCTACCACAGCATACTGGATTCCGTCAATCCTCTAGGAGTTGCTCGTGATCGACCGTCGAGGGACAGCTGTTTTAACAATGGAATCACAGACCATGACGGTTTCTGGCTAATCAAGTATAATGAACAAATGAACCCGACCAAACGCTGCCCGGTAGGTATTGCCCAAACAACCGATTTGACTAATCGCACACAGCGCCAAATCGATGCCCGCAACGATATAAAACCCAAAAGCACCACCTGGCGGAGTTTTTCAAGTAATGATCACTGCGCCATTATTGCTGGAAATAGCGTATTCGTGATCAGCGCGATCAAATACGCACTAACCTGACAGTTCTAAGATACTCAGTCGGTCTACCCCAAAAAAGTTACTTGAGAAAATTGGAAACACAATTCAGTAAAGAATCATGATCACTGTTAAACACGAGGGAATAATTTTAGAGAAAACAAATCTAGAATTTGAAAATAAAAGCGTCTTGAATCCTGCCTGCATCCAGGTGGGCGACATTACTCATATGTACTATCGGGCGGTAGACCAAAACAATATTTCTTCCATAGGCTATTGCCAGTTAAAAGACAATGTAGTCGTAAAGAGATTTACTAAACCAATCCTTGTTCCCGAAACTGCTGACGAAAAAAATGGCGTGGAAGATCCCAGAATCACTTTCTTGGGGGGAACATATTACCTTTTCTACACCGCCTATGACGGTAAAAATGCTCTCATTGCCTACGCCACCAGTAAAGATCTTGTCCATTTTTCCAAAAAAGGCCTGGTTTCGCCAAAGATTTCATACGATGAAGCGGAAGATATTTTTCGTGAGTCGAAAGTCAAAGAGAATTACACTATGTTTGAGAAGCTTTATAAAGAAAGAGCGGGAAAAGACGTCTTATTGTTTGAGAAAGACGCCTCTCTTTTCCCCAAAAAATTCAATAATAAATTCGCGCTTCTTCATCGTATTCTGCCCGGAATCCAGCTCGTGTTTTTTAATGATTTCTCCGCATTGACCAAAGACCGCTGGCGAGAATATTTCAAGAATTTATCTGATTTTATCGTGCTTGATCCGCTTTTTTCATTTGAAAACCGAAACATAGGCGGCGGCTGTCCCCCTATTGAAACAAAAGATGGGTGGCTGATTATTTATCACGCTGTAGAGAAAACCTCAAAAGGAAAAATATATCATGCCACTGCCGCTTTGCTTGATCTTAAAAACCCCTTAAAAGTTCTAGGTAGACTACAAAAACCGCTGTTTTCACCAGAAGCCTCTTGGGAGAAAAGCGGCGTAATTAATAATGTTGTCTTCCCCACCGGTGCGGTAGTGCGGGACAAAAGACTTTTTATTTATTATGGAGCAGCGGATCAATTAATTGCCGCGAAATCCGTTGAACTGGCCGACCTGCTGGCTGAGCTTAAAAAAGATTTTCAAAAAACATGAAACAGCAAACAGCATCAAAGCTAAACAAAGAAATTTCCAACGGGCGATATTCTGACGCGCAAAATAAATCCTGGATAGTGTACCTGTCCACCTTCCCTCCCCGACAGTGCGGCATAGCTACTTTTACCTCTGACCTGACCAACGCGACTGATCAAATGTTTGGACCCTCGGTTGAATCAAAGATTATCGCGATGAACCTGAGCGAAGTAAGCAGTTTTCCATATCCTGAAAAGGTGATTCTCCAGATAAATCAGCACCTTGAAGAGGACTATAGTAACGCGGCCATGAAGATTAACCAGTTGAATAAGGTGAAGCTGGTCAATGTTCAACACGAATTTGGCATTTTTGGAGGAAAATACGGCACCCACCTGCTTTCCTTTCTGAAAAAACTCCAAAAACCGGTTGTGACAACGTTCCATACTGTACTTCCTGCTCCAAACAAAAAAATGCTTGGAGTTGTTCAGGCCATAGCGCAACACTCCCAGGGAATCATCGTCATGACCCGATCATCAAAGGAAATACTCGTAAAAGATTACGGACTGAATACCAATCAAATAAAGGTTATCCCCCACGGCATCCATCATATTCCCTATCGAGCAAGTACGCAGGCCAAGTCTGCTCTTGGTTTTTCTGATAAGTTGACCCTCTCAACCTTTGGACTTCTCAGTCCTAATAAGGGGATTGAATATGTGATCGAGGCCTTACCACCTGTGGTAGAGAAATTTCCTCATGTTCGATTTCTTGTTGCCGGCGTCACTCATCCGGTCGTGCTGGAAAAAGATGGAGAAAGTTACCGCCATTTTCTTACAACGAAAGTGAAACAACTTGGCTTAAGCGGCAATGTTTCCTTTTATAACACCTATCTTGGCCTTAACGACCTTCTCAAATTTTTGGAAGCAACGGATATCTATCTTTCCACTTCCTTAGATCCAAACCAAACTGTTTCCGGCACTTTATCTTACGCCCTTGGCGTCGGACGCCCGGTAATATCCACGGCCTTTGCCCAAGCGAAACAAGACGTAACGAAGGGAGTCGGCGTATTGGTCGACTTCAAGAAACCGCGGGCTTTCACCGATGCTATCATTAAAATTTTAAAAAATAACGCGTTGCGTCTGCAGATGGGCAAAAGAGCCTATTTCCGTACCAGATACATGGCCTGGGAAAACGTTGCTCTTTCGTATCTGAAATATTTTTCCCAGTTTGTGCCGGAACAAACTCTGAGGCAAAGAAAACTTCCGCCCATAAAACTCGCGCATTTGGCTAAATTGACTGATGATTTCGGCATTATCCAGTTTGCCCAGCTGACTGAACCAGATCTTTCTTCTGGATATACTTTAGACGATAACGCCCGAGCCTTAATCGTTGCCACTCTCCACTATCAAAAATTCAAAGCTCCCTCTTCATTAAAACTCGCGTCCATATACCTGAACTTTCTCCGTCGGGTGACCAGACCAGATGGACTTTTTGATAACTATGTCAATCAAAACCGAACTATTGATACACAAAGAAATCTTCAGGAATATTCTGAGGATTCCAGCGCGCGCTGCTTGTACGCGCTCGCTCTGGTTGCCACCGCCAGCCAAATCCCAAAACATCTAAGACATGAAGCTCATTCTCTTTTTGAACAAAGTCTTAGGAAAAACATTGCTTTTTCTTCACCGCGCGCTATCGCTTTTTATACTAAGGCTCTGTATTGTTTTCTTTCAAAATGGCCAGGCTTGGGCAGTTACCCGCGCCTTGCCTCAAATAATGACGGAGCGCGCGTCAGCCGGGCAGGCCGCGAGCCCAAAGCTCTTGCTGTGTTAAGGCGCCAATGCGAACTACTCGTGAATTTATTCGCAAAGAGCCGTTCTCACGACTGGGAATGGTTCGAACATTATTTAACATACTCGAACGCGACTCTGCCGGAAGCGCTTCTTCTCGGATACAAAATAACAGGCGAAGAACCTTACCTCGAAGTGGCCAATAAAACCCTCAATTTCCTGATTGAACACACCTTTTCCTCCAAAGGCGCGGAGCCGGCCAGCCAGCGTGAAACGACCTATATTCCCATCGGCCAAAGCGGATGGTTTCCCAAGGGAGGGGCAAGACAATATTTTGACCAACAGCCGGAAGACACAACCGCCACCATCCAAGCACTTAATACGATGTTTCAACTAACAAGCAACAAGCGCTATGAAGCCCTGGCGTACGCTGCTTTCAATTGGTTTTTGGGAGACAATGTTCTGGGACAGGTAGTATATGATCGAACTACCGGCGGATGTTATGACGGAGTTGGAAACAAATCCATCAACTTAAACCAAGGCGCTGAGTCTACAATTTCTTATCTTCTAGCACGTCTTTCCTTCGAAAACTAGATAAGCCAGGTTCATATTTCCACTGAAGCATCAGGATTTTTCCGTTCTGTTCAATATATCGTCGACGATCGTGATATGATTAATTATTCTGGCGAGAGAATGTAGTGAAGGAGAGCATTCACGTAATCAAACGGAGCGTCATCAAGAAGTATCGCGTCAAAATGCCTCTGATACTCTTCCAGCCATTCATCATTCCGCTCGTTCATAAACCCGATACTGATCAGCCAATCATGGGCAAAACCGCTAATCATTCCCAAATCCCCCAGACTGTCACCGAGGAGAATGACGTTTTTTCGTTTCCGAACCGCCGTATAGGCTGGTGCGAAATTCCTGATCAGGGTTTCGTCTTTATTAAATGTATGCACAATCGGCTCAATGTAACCGATTGCCTGGTCGTTGCCGTCCCAACGAAATTCGTTTGAGATAATGTGCACATTACCGGTCAATACGCCCGCATCTTTCAAAAACGCCGTTATACCCTCCCGACCGATCCCGCTGGCCGAAAGAATCACGAAAGGGATATCGAGTTTCCGAAGCGTCTCAAAAAATTCCCTCGCGCCGTCCCGCAATTCAACATATCCTGATGTCATCGCGTGTTCTATGTCCTGGCGGCGTAACCCCGACTCTATGAGTAGCCTGAAGTGGCTCCTCCACCACTCCAGCATTGCGCGCTTCTTTTCCTTCAGAGGAACCCGAATATCAACTTCTATCGGATGATACTTCAGATGCAGTTCTTTCGCCTTTTCAGGATAGTCAGGCGTGAGATAATTGTAGTCGTGCAATATTGAAATCAGAGAAGGCACGCGCCGCCCCCGAACAAATTCCTTCGTCAGGGTTTTGTCAAAATCGGCCAGCACGTGAAGCCCGGTCGCGCCCACTTTGCGCATCGCTTCTTTTTTCTTCAACAGTTCGGCCGGCAGAACCTCGACGATTGTTTTTTTGATCATAGCTGGAACCTTAGGAAAAGTTCGCGCCAAGGCGAAGGCGGGAGCCCCTTCATGCGGCGGGATTTCCGCACTGTTTTAAATTGCTGTCGGGCGTCAAGATTCATCCAGCACCAGGGCGGAGGAGGTGAGATTCGAACTCACGATACCCTTTCGGGTATACCGCTTTTCGAGAGCGGCGCCTTCAACCACTCGGCCACTCCTCCACTCTAGTGCTGGTTTTCCACGCCCGAGGCGAACCCGCCTTGGGCGGGCAACACTCTAGCATTCCTCCACTCTGTGTGCGACAGGACGCTTGCGTTGCGAGTGTATCGTCTTTCGATGACAAAATCAAGTGTGCTATACTTAACCAAACTACTTATTTATTTCTATGTATAAGCCCAAAAAATCCCATCCCTGCGACATGCCCGCCGACGTTTCGCTGGATGCTTTAGTACTCAATGCTTCACTAAAGCACAAGCCTGATTCTTCAAATACTGACGAGGTGGCAAATCTCGTTATTGATTCGATGAAACAGTACTGCCCAATCACTTCAGAAATACTTCGTTTGTCCGATATGGTTATTCCCGTTGGCCTTGGATTCAAGGAAAGCGGCAGCGACGAATGGCCCGCGGTTGTCAAAAAAATGAAAAAGGCTGATATCGTAATATTCGCCACGCCGATCTGGTGGGGACAACGCTCCAGCCTGATGCAAAGGGTAATGGAGCGGATGGACGCTCTTGATGAAGAATACCGCGCCTCAAACCGCAGCGCCCTCTTAAATAAAGTAGCCGGTATAGTCGTCACTGGCAGTGAAGACGGAGCGCAACAAGTGATTGCTTCCATCATGGAAGTGCTGACATTCATGAATTTCACTCTTCCTCCTGAGTGTGCCGCTTATTGGGTGGGAGAGGTTGGTTTGCCTTCAAATACCGACGCTGAACGCCGTCGTAAAAATGAAGCTGTTTCGCATATGGCGAAGAATATGGCGCGGAACCTGGTGTATTACTCACAGCTTCTCAAGCAGCACCCGCTGAAACCCCAAACAAAGGCGTCAGAATAACGAAGCCTGTGCATTCTCCTCATCAAAGGCTTCATCTTCCGTAAAAACCTTTACTGTTCCGAACTCACCATCAAAGCCTGGTTCAATGCGAATCCTGCCCTTTCGAACTCTTTGAATACCTTCGGCGATTTTAGGCAGGGTGATTTCACGCAGAGCGTCAATCGGCATATCCAACAACACGCCAAATTCATTCCGTTCGCCGTTAATAAGTTGGTCATACTCACGTTGGACTGATTTGCTGTTTTTCCCGACTCCAAGAACCTCAGCGATAATTTCAGCCAAAGGAACAAGGCTTTTGTATGGAGGCCTTGCATCATTATTATATCCTTCTGGACGGTCAGCGAGAACTGATACCCGATTCATCACACCCACCGTCACGCTCTTTCCACACTTCGGGCAAAGACCGTTATGTTGGGCGGTCTGTCCGGGTGACCAGCGAACGTCGCAATTTCTGTGCCCGTCCCAATGATATTTTCCCTCTTCCGGGTAAAACTCAATCGTATGGGAAATTTTGTTCTGCTCCGTTGGCCGGCGCAAGGCAGTAGCAATATTCTTGTATGAAAGCGACTCCAATTCAAAGACCGTTGCTTCGCGTCCCAGATTCTGCAACGAATGCGCGTCGGAGAATGAAACAATCTGTTTCGAGTCGAGCTGGGACAAACGCCAATTCATCGGCGGGTCTGAGGAAAGACCGGTCTCAATGGCTGGAACCTGATCGGAAAATTCACCAAAACAATCTGTCAGCCGGTCAAATCCCGACATTGAACCAAAAAGCGAAAACCACGGAGTCCAGACGTGAGCCGGGATAATGAGACAATCAGATGAAGCACCCAGCACAACACTGGCTAATTCAATAGATGAAATTCCAAGGATCGGCCGGCCATCGGATTTCAAATTTCCTTGCCAGCCAAGCTGAGCGTTAATCGTTTCGACCGTTTCGAGATCGGGTGCGACAATCACGATGTGAATTCGATGACCCCGGCCGTTCTGACTGTAAATACAGCTCAGCTCGGTGGACGGCACGAACCACATGGCTTGATCTGTTCCTTTGAGACTGTAGAGCCCATTCTTCTGCCGCTCTAGTTTCTCCGTCAATTCTTTGAACCACTCGGGATGGGTAAAATCCCCGGTGCCAATCACCTCAATTCCTTTTTTCACACCCCACTCGCTGATATTATCCAGCGTCATGTTCTGCGAGACGGCTCGCGAGTATTTGGAATGGATGTGAAAATCGGTGATGAACTTCGGCATTGGGCTTAGAGCGTCTCCCACAGGTGGTGAAAAATCAGCTGCTGCGTTTCGGCCACGCTGGCATCCTTGATGATGGTCCCAAATGGGCTCCCTGCCTGATTGACTGAAATATACGCGGTCTTGGTAGAATACAAGATCGTATAAGTCGGACTGGAGCCGGCTGGAGTTCTCAGCCACTTTCGTTCATCGAGACCATGAGTCTTCCCGCCTGGCCCGAGCGCGATTGTCCGGACGGCAATGTTCTTTTTAATTCTTTCCCGGTTGAAATCAGGAAAATCTTTGTATAAGTATTCACGAATATTGGCCGACGAGTAGACAAAATAGAGCCGCGGCATCTTTTCGCGCCCCATCGTATCAAGCACGTCAATTAACATTGACTTGATGCCGGCGAAACCATCATAGTATTTGACGGTTGGCTTAGTATCCGCTCGGTCGTAGAGAGACTGCAGCTCAGGTATCACCGATTCCAGGTCATTCTTGGTCGCCTCCAGGGCGCGAATCCGGGCCGCTAGGTACTCTTTCAGTTTGCGGGGGTTTTCGGCGGTGAAGAACTGGTGCTTATCTTGATGATAATATGAAACGATCCCCTGTTCTTTCAAAGACTTGAGGATGTCATAAGTCGTCCCGCGATTGATATCTGCCGCGCTGGCGATTTTGCGCACGGAAGCGGGACCGCTTTGCAACAGCGCCCGGTATACTTTCACCTCCTTCTCGCTCAAACCCAGCTCATGAAGGATATTGTCAGCAGTCATGACTATTCGATCCACTCTTTCAATACGCGCTCATAGACTTCGGGCGTAGAAATGTCATACCACTGCCCGTCAAAAGGATAGCCGGCTAACATTCCACGCTGTGCCAGTTTTGGCAAAACGTCCTGCTCAAGGCTGGCCGGAGTGGAGTCGGGAAGAACATCCATCACCTCAGGGTCCACCATGAAAATTCCGGCATTGACTAAGCCTAGATATTTGTTGGTAGTCGGCTTCTCCACGAAGTCAACTACTTTATTTCCTTTGAGCTTGACCACCCCGTAGTCGGAAAATTTGTCAGTAGCGGTCAAAGTCGCGCTCATCATACTACCCGAGTCCTTGTGAAAACGGATCAACTCATTGAGATCAATATTGGCCAACACGTCGCCATAATACAGCAAAAATGGCCCGTTTATAGCTTCCTTCACCGTGCGGAGCGCGCCGGCTGTTCCGGCCGGGTTTTTTTCAGTGTGGTAGGTAAGATTCAAACCTAGCTTTGACCCGTCTCCGAAATGATGCGTGATTTTCTCACCAAGCTCTCGGCCGATCACCACGTGGATGTTGGTAATCCCGACGCCGCGTATCTGCTCCAAAATGTGTTGTAATATTGGTTTACCCTTAACCGGGATCATGGTCTTGGGCAGTTCATACGTAAAGGGGCGCATCTTCACTCCCTGTCCGCCGGCCAGCACTACTGCCTGGCGAATCTTCGGTCCGAGATGCTGGCTCAAAATAAATTCAATCGCGTGTGAGCGGTTGCGAATTTTTTCTCCGTCAATAATCGCGTCCAGCTGGGGGAGCAGGTCTTTACGCAAGGTGATAGTAAGACGAGAGCGGCCGGGTTTCTTCATGGCACAATCATACAACGACTAAGGCAACGAAGCAACATATCGCCAAGCTTTCGCACCAATGCACGGCAGCACATCCAATTTCTTTCACCACTTTCCGACTTTCACGCCAGATATTCTTCAGTATTGTAGCGGTACAACGATTACCAGACTACCTCCGCCACCTAGTAAAATCAGGGTTCTGGGGCAATATGGGAAGTAAACGCCCGTTTACCCATCATAAATCAAATGTGTTACACTGTGAAAACCTATGCAAAAAACACTGATTGTATCCATCATTGTTTGCTGGCTGATCATCATTGTACCTGCGCCAAGTTCGGCCGCAACGATCGCGGAACGGGCCAGCGGATATATTCTTCTTGACGTAGAGCATAACGGCGAAGCGTGGTATGTCTGGCCGACCGATCTGAAACGATACTACCTCGGTCGTCCCGATGACGCTTTTGCCATCATGCGTTTTCTTTCACTTGGAATTACCGATGCTGATTTGGCGAAAATTCCGGTAGAAGGAAGCGGGGGAGGCGACCAGGCACTGCGCGACCGCTTGGCCGGACGCATTCTGCTTCAAGTGGAACAGCATGGCGAGGCGTGGTATGTCCACCCGGAAACCACCCAACGCACATATCTCGGACGTCCCGCTGACGCGTTCGACATTATGACCCGTTTTGGACTCGGTATCACCGCTGACGACCTGGCAAGGATCCCGAACGGCGGAACGCCAATGACACCAGAACAAAACGCTGCCGTCCAGCAAAGTTATACCCTCACGCTTGATCGAGGGTCTTTTCCGATCCATGTTGTTCAACTCAGCCGAACCGCCATGCGCATGATCTCAGAAACGGGTAACTCGAACGACTGCGACGATAACTGTCCAGCCCAAAGCCTCGCTGCCTACACCGCTGAAAACAGCGCGCGTTACGGTATCCATGGTACTTACTTTTGCCCGCCCGACTATCCGGCCTGCGCCAACAAAACCTACAGCTACCTTCCTCCTTTTTTCAATAGCCCTCTGGGCAAGATGCTTAACGCCGACGCCCTGCCTTTTCACGCCGGTCCGATGATAGTACAAAATTCTGACGGCACGCTAACGTTCTTTCATCGTACGATTGACTTTGGATATTCCGTGGCTGAATACGAATTACGTTCAGGGAAAAACGTCACGGCGGCAATTACCAACTATCCTTCATTAGTCGAAGCCAACCGCGTTATTGTGGAAAGCGAGCCACTGGAGTCTGGTATGCACGCCAAGGCTGTCCGCGGCGGGATCGGCTATAATGACGAATGGTACTTTTTAGTCATCGCACAATCTGCTTCTGTCATTGATTTGGCCTACATATTTGATTCGCTCGGGACAGATTACGCGATCAATCTCGATGGAGGCGGCTCAGCCGCGTTGCTATACGACAATTCGTATCTATTCGGCCCGGGACGCCATTTGCCGAACGCAATTGTGTTCAAGGAAAGATAGCTAAGGGCCTGAGTATGAACATTTGCATCCAACGCTCATGTTGAGTTTTTTGGGCGCGTAATTATTGTTCTCTATTCATCATACTTAACACCAGGTCTGTCATTGCGACCGGCCTGTGGTGAGCAAAGTCGAATCCAACCCTGTACCGAAGTGAAGCGACTGGTACAAAAAAATGTCATTACTTACAGCTCATTCCATCGGGATGCTGTATTCTTGGCTTTTGCGACGAAAAAACCCCCGTCTTCTTGGGGGTCTTTGCTGGATTGTTACGGAATTACTCGCTGATCGGAAAATCGGCGTAGCGAATATGCGCTCCTCCACCAGGACCGGCGCCAAAGTACATCCGATATTTTACATAGTCATCCTGCCCGCCGCTTCCATTCTTGTACCCTCCAAATGAAGCTCTTGCCCCTCCTTTAAATTGTGACGAGTAGGCAAAATAGTCGCTAAAACCTGTTTTTTCTTCGCCGGCCATAGTAAACACTTTTACCTCTCCGCTACTCCCTTTTCCATTGATGGTTACTATTTCATCCGTCCCGTCTGCGTCAAGATCAGCTACTTCGATTGTCGCCCCGTAGTCATCACCCGGATACGCAACAAATTCTGATTCTAAGGAAATAATTTCACCACCGTTAATGCTAAGCTCAAAAACCCGAACCAGGGCTTGAGAATCTGTCTCCGGCACGGTAACCAATTCTGTATCGCCGTCGCCATCAACATCACCAAGAGTCAAATCAACACCGCCCCGAAAGTCGGGATGATATACCATGAAGTTTCCACCAATTGCAACATCGTTTTCCCATCTTACAGCAAACTTATTCAGTAAGCGAAGCTGTGGTGGAGCACCTTTATTTGGCGCTACCGCTATATGCTCCCCACCTCTCTGATCAATAAATCCAGCGGCCTTTAATCCTACGACCATATTCTTGGAATAAGCGTAATACGAGTCAACTACCTGAAGAGTGTTGCCATCATAAATTTTGAGTAATGGCTGCGCGTTTTCATTTGGCGTGACAACAACTTCGTAGTCATTGGTGCTTGATCCCAACCGAAAACCGCCTTGATACAGACAGGTGAATGGGCAAAAGGAACCAATTGTTTTATTTCCATTCTGTTCCGAATAATTATATGAATATCGAAACACATAGGGCGAGGCGATAAAGTCCTCATCTTGTTTTCCAATTCCAGCAACAAATACTTTGGCGTCAGGCGTCACTTTGTCAGTATACTGTTCACCGCCAACTTTCAAACTGGCTGGTAAAGCTAGCACATCTATCCCTGCTTTAGTGTTTGGATCGTTAAAAAATCCTGGACCGGAAAAAGTGGCTCCTGTTTCTTGATTATACGCAAACGCTGATGTGATTACGCCAAAAACAGCTATTATAGCAATACTAAGAATATTTTTTTTCATATCAATATGCTTATACTTATATGTTATATCGCTCCTATTCTATCACATTAGCTGCAACGAAAAAACCCCCGTCCTCTTGGGGGTCTTTTCATATTCACTATCAGCCTAGAGCTGAAAAAAGTCAAGTTCAAGGTTGGTCAATTTTCGCCTATTGTCTTCCGTCAATCAAATCCGAGATTCCGGGCACCGGCCTACTTTCCCACGCCCTCGAGGGGCAAGTATCATCAGCGTTGATGGGCTTAACTGCTGTGTTCGGGATGGAAACAGGTGTGACCCCATCACTTGAGACACCCGGAATTCCGGATTTGATTGTATTGCATTGAACGGAAACCGACCTTAGAACAGCGTCGAATCAGGTGTCAGGAGGAAGATTATTCCAAAAAATACCGACACTAAAACAACGAGTAAAATCAAGGTCAGCGAAATTTTGATTTTCTGTACCATAGAGTAGTAGGGTCCAACTAAGTGGAACTGCACGCGTTATACACAAACGCATGGGT
Organism: bacterium; assembly: GCA_030699685.1. Classification (GTDB taxonomy): domain Bacteria; phylum Patescibacteriota; class Patescibacteriia; order JAHIZJ01; family JAHIZJ01; genus JAUYLJ01. Next base: position 54,089 of record JAUYLJ010000041.1, read on the forward strand.
CCGATTATGATCAATCAGAGTACATCGAGAGATGATCATTAGTACTCCTCGGCTGAAGCCATTACTGGCCTTACACCTAGAGCCTATTAACCAGATAATCTCTCTGGGATCGAAGATGTCTTATCTCGAGGAAGGTTTCACGCTTAGATGCTTTCAGCGTTTATCCTGGCCGAACGTAGCTACCGAGCTTATGCCTGTGGTCAGACAGCTCGTTCACTAGAGGTTCGTTCTTCTCGGTCCTCTCGTACTAGAGAAGAGCCCTCATTCAAACATCCAACGCCCACGGCAGATAGGAGACCGAACTGTCTCACGACGTTCTGAACCCAGCTCGCGTACCGCTTTAATTGGCGAACAGCCAAACCCTTGGGAGCTTCTCCACCCCCAGGATGCGATGAGCCGACATCGAGGTGCCAAACCACGCCGTCGCTGTGGACGCTTGGGCGTGATAAGCCTGTTATCCCCGGAGTAACTTTTATCCGTTGAGCTTCCGCCGTCCTATTACGTACGGTCGGATCACTAAGTTCTGCTTTCGCAACTGCTCGGGTTGCAGCCCTTGCAGTAAAGCTGGCTTGTGCCTTTGCACGACGCATCCCGTTTCCATCGGGATTTAGCCAACCTTTGTAAACGCCTCCGTTACTTTTTGGGAGGCGACCGCCCCAGTCAAACTACCCACCAGACACTGACCCGCTGCCTCTGTTAAGGCGAACGGTGAGACCTGACACAACCCAAGGGTGGTATCTCACTGGCGACTCCCTCCGGACTGGCGTCCGGAGATCACAGTCTCCCACCTATGCTCAAACGCGAGCAGCGTCAGACCAATATCAAGTTGTAGTAAAGCTTCACGGGGTCTTTTCGTCTAGCCGTGGGTAGCCGGCATCTTTACCGGCTTTGCAATTTCGCCGAGTCCCTCGTTGAGACAGTTTCCAAATCGTTATGCCATTCGTGCAGGTCGGAACTTACCCGACAAGGAATTTCGCTCATTTTTCCTCACTGTTACCAGTGAGATTGGACTGTATCTTCATCCGTATTTCTACGGAGCTTGGCGTTCTAGTCTCTAGGGGGTCATCCCGCTTCGCGGGAGACTTCCCTCGGTATTGTCCGATCATTCGATCGGAGTTCCACCGATATAGCCAAGTATTTTTGGACCATTGTCATATTACTATGACATGAGGCAGCTTTTGGCATTCACTCTTATAATCGTCCCAGTCCTTTTCCAAACCATTATTTATGATTTGGAAAACCTTAGGACGATTATAGTTATCGCCGGCGTTCATCCGCGCTTAGCTTCGGAGCTCTCACCCCTCAGCGTAACGTTCGGACACTGGCCAGGCATCAGCCCCTATACTTCACCTTACGGTTTCGCAGGGACCTGTGTTTTTGGTAAACAGTCGCTTGGAATCATTCGCTGCGGCCTATCTTACCGAAGTAAGATAGGCGGGCCTTATCCCGAAGTTACGGCCGCTGTTTTGCCGAGTTCCTAAACGAAGGTTCTCTCGTACACCTTACCACTCCAGTGTGGCTACTCACCTGTGTCGGTTTACGGTACGGATTCCCACTGACGAACGTGTATCTCCTTTTCTTGGCACGCGATAAGCCCGAATCGATTCAGCCGAAGCTTCCTCTTCCTCGGTACGCTCTTGCGAACGCACCGCGACGGACATAACCAAGAATCCGCTCGGACGCCTCGCATACGTCAGAAATACACAATCAGTGGGAAGGGCTGGAATATTAACCAGCTGTCCATCGCCTACGCCCTTCGGCTTGAGCTTAGGACCGCCTAACCCTGGGTCGATTTACGTTGCCCAGGAACCCTTGAATTTTCGGTGTCCGGGGTTCTCACCCGGATTTTTGCTACTTATACCAACATTCTCACTTCTGTATCCTCCACCGTTCCTCGCGAAACGACTTCAGCAGATACAGAACGCTCCCCTACCGCTCCAAGCCCGAAAGCTTGAAGCCCACGTCTTCGGTACTCGATTTAGCCCCGCAAATTTTCGGCGCAAGACAACTTAACTAGTGAGCTGTTACGCTTTCTTTAAAGGATGGCTGCTTCTAAGCCAACCTCCTAGTTGTCGTAGTCATTTCACCACCTTTTACACTTAATCGAGATTTAGGGACCTTAGACAGTGATCTGGGCTGTTTCCCTTTAGACCAGTGAAGCTTAGACCCCACGGTCTGACTCCGGCATTTCCTGCGTCCGCATTCGGAGTTTGGTTGGATGCAGTAGGCAAAAGCCATCCGCACCCATTCAGTGCTCTACCTCGGAGCAGGCAGTATGCCGGGCTAGCCCTAAAGCTATTTCGGGGAGAACCAGCTATTGCCAGGTTCGATTGGCATTTCACCTCTATCCACAGCTCATCTCCTCGTGTTGCACGGCGAGTGAGTTCGGACCTCCACGCAGTTTTACCTGCGCTTCATCCTGGCCATGGATAGCTCACCTGGCTTCGGGTCTAGTGAATACAATCCTGAGAGAATAGTTCCTCGCCACTCCCGAGGGAATGACGAAAAACTAAACCTCAATACGCACTATTCGTGCTCGCTTTCACTGTGGCTGCGCCCTGAACGGGCTTAACCAGACTGTATTCAGCTAACTCGTTGGTTCATTCTTCAATAGGCACGCCATCATCCGGCAAAGCCGGACTCTGGCTCCTTGTAAGCATACGGTTTCAGATACTATTTCACTCCCCTCACCGGGGTTCTTTTCACCTTTCCCTCACGGTACTTGTTCACTATCGATCATCAAAAGTATTTAGCCTTGGGACGTCTCGCCATTCAGAACATCCATTTTGAATGCTCCGAATGACAAGACTGCTATAGTCGTCCCTGATTCACACGGGATTTCACGTGGCCCGCGCTACTCGAGAATATCACCATAGAGCAGAAACCCCTTTCAATTACAGGGCTGTCACCTTCTTTGGCTCCGCTTTCCAACGGATTCTTTTAGGGAAGTTCCTTTGCGTAAACTCCATCCTGGAGAGACAAGCTCCAGACGTAATACCTCACTACCCCACTGCAAGGATAGGACTTGTACCCCTGTCACGCCGAAGCGTGACGCTCACAATGGTTTGGGCTCCTCCCGGTTCGTTCGCCACTACTACGGGAATAGCCTTCACTAAAGTTACGGAGACAAGTGCTCGCCGCAACTTTAGCAAAGGGTCGCTTCTTTTCTCTTCCTCCAGCTACTAAGATGTTTCAATTCGCTGGGTGCTCTTCATACGCCTATGTATTCAGCGCATGATGTTCTGATCTTCCATCAGAACGGGTTTCCCCATTCGGAAATCCCCGGGTCAAAGGTTGCTTGCCACCTTACCGAGGCTTATCGCAGGCTGCTACGTCCTTCATCGACTTTTGATGTCTAGGCATCCACCGTATGCTCTTGGTTTCCCGATGTACTCGGGTTAACCATAATTTATTGCATGTTGGACCCACTATTCAATTGTCAAGGTTCCATCCTTGAACTGACACGGGAAGGTCAGGCTTCCACCGGACATTCCCGTATCGGTTCAAGTAAAAGATTCGCGCCCAGGAAACGAACTACCAGGCTTCGTTGTTTTGGAGAGAGGTCTCCGCCTGAGCGCGAATTGAGGATGAGCCCCTCGGAAGTAGCGTGAAAGCGCTCGACGCGCCAAACTCCTTCGTTGGGGCTCATCAGATGTGAGCGTGACAAGCCTTTTAAGCGGCGAGCTTCCGAAGAAGCCTGTGGTGTTCTCCACAGAGGCTCGCTACGCTCACGAACACTATCAAAGGTCTAGAGCCAATTGGACATCCGAGATGATCCAGCTGACCTTAGATCTCTATAATAATTGCAGTAAAAGGTACAAGGAACGAGGCACAAAAAATCCGCCGTTCAGGCGGGGCATTTTCACAAACAAGGTGTGAGCGAAAGCTTAGAGCATGCCGCCTGGTGGGTTAGAAGTAAGATTTTTTGCTGTCATGAGTTCCAATTTGTGGATAAACTGTTTATTTCGCTACATCTATAGTACATGAGCACATAATGAGTGTCAAGAGACTTTGCGGTACCTCTTGACAAAATCAGGAAAACCTGTATAATACCGCGTTACTTTGAGTTGAGTATCTTGCATACAGTTTGTACCTTGCAACAAGGCTCAGAGTAACTCTACCACGGGGGTAGCGCTTTCAGTCGGGCGGCTTGCCGCTTGTCTACACACCGCGGCGATGAGTCGCGAAGGAGGAAGCAAAATGCTGAAGAGTTTTTCGTGGTTCGTCTGGTGTTTGCTGGCTGTCATCGCGATGGCTGGCTGCAACAGCAACGAGGAGCAGCGTCTCCTCGAGCGCCAGGCCATCGTCGGCAACGTGGCCGACAGTCTGAACGCGTCGCAGGCCGAGGTGCAGGAGTGGATTAACTTCCAACTTGACCCCGACGCTCGCGACTCGTTCGCGGAGTGGGTTAGGATGGAGAGCTACGCGAGCGACAGTCGGGTTGTCGAGCGCGTCAGCGACGAGCTCGAAGCGCGAAGCGTGAACAATGTCTCCTCACCTGTGTGGGCCCGAGCCATCGCCGAGCTCTACAAGCTCAACCTCGGCCAAATGGCCGGGATAAACTTCGACTCGCGCGAGCTGGTCGATCAGACCATCCGTACCGCTCGTGGCAACGGTCCCGAGCGAGTCCCCACCGTCAACAACGTCATCAAGGTCTTCGGCTACTCGGCCGAAGATGGAGGAGAAGTCATCCTCCGGGTTGAGACTGAGTCGGCACCGGACTCGACCGGCAAGACGCAGACCTCCGTCAAAGAAGTCACGCGTGACTTCAAGATGGAGATCTTTGGAAAGATCCTGGCGCCGAGCGTCGTGACGCCAGTGATCTATGAGGCGGTCAGGGCGGACTACGGCAACCTGAACCGTCTCTACCAGCTCAACAACAACGGTGGGCTGCCGGACAACTTCTACGGTTGTCTGGTCGCCGCCTGCGACCAGATCATCCAGGAATCCCAGGACATCGCCTGGGACTCGCCAATGCAGATCCGGTACGGCTGGGTCGAGTTCTCTGAGGCCGAAAAAGAGAACTGGTCCGGCCTTCGGAAGTTTCTCTTCCGTGTCGGCGAACCCGGCACGGACAAGATCCGCCGCATCGCGACTGATCTCAAGGCGCGACTCGAAGCCGCGCCCGTATCTTGAACCTTTGCACCCCCGACACCCGTCTCGCTCTAAGGATCATCTGATCTGATGAGCGGGGCGGGTTCTTTTTATTGACCTAGAGCTCGGTATAAAAACACAATTTGCAAATAAATATAGCGAGAGCATTGCTTCAGCCACCGGTCAATAACCCGCCGAAGCTCCTAAGAAACTTCCCGAAATTGTAAGATAGAACAAATGAGGATGAATGTTCTAAAAATTCTTTAGCAAAAATGCGCAGGCGGGTATGTCGAGTTTGGCAAATAATCCCTGCCCGCCTACTTATTGATTTTTATCGTGGGCAAGGCGGGCGCCGAAGTTTCAACGGTTAGTCCCGAGAAGACAAAATAATCATTACTAATAAGCCGCCTCACTAAAAGGCAGCAAGAAACGAAGGCGGATATATCCTTAGCCACCCCAGTGACCATATCATTGCCGGCTCTTGGCAAACAAAAACCCCGTCCGAAGCCGAAACTTCGTACGGGGACCGTGTCACTTGAGGCACCACGTATGCGCGTTCTGAAAGAGCCTGAGCCATGGACTGGCCGTGAGTGACTGGCGCCACTCAGGCGGCATCCAGGGCCATTGCCAGGTCAAGAAAGTCCGCTCGGGGTGCGGCATCATGGCCAGATGCCGGCCATCTGGCGAACAGAGAGCCGTGACCCCCTGCGGACTGCCGTTGGGATTGAACGGGTAACGCTCAGTCGGGATGCCTTCCTCATCCACGAAGCGCAATGGAGTTAGATGATCGGAGACGAGCTGCTCTATAGTTTCCCCCATCGCGTAGAGCCGTCCTTCACCGTGAGCCACCCAGACCCCGAGCCTTGACCATTGCATGCCCTGGAACATGATCGAAGGACTTGGCCTCACCTCGACCGTCGAGAACCGGGATTCAAACCGGCCTGACCTGTTGCGGATAAAACGAGGCTGCGTGTCCGGATTCAGTGATAAGCCAGGCACCCAACCCAAGAGAGCCATGAGCTGGCAGCCGTTGCAAACTCCGAGAGAGAACGTCTCTGTCCGTTCTTGAAACAGTCGAAATTGTTCGGCTACCCGTTCGTTGAAACGGATGACGCCGGCCCAACCTTTGCCAGCGTCCAGCACGTCAGCGAATGAGAAGCCGCCAACAAACGCGATCCCGCGGAAATGATCGAGCGTGATCCTGCCGCTGACAAGATCCGTCATTGTGAGGTCCCAGGCTTCGAAACCAGACTGCTCGAACGCTGCAGCCATTTCCTGATCGCCATTTGACCCCTGCTCGCGAAGAATTGCCACTCGTGGCTTTTCTCCTGCGCTGAGAATTAACGGCGGCGTCGGTGAGGCGTCGAAGGAAAAGAGATACGGGGGAGGTGTCAACAAATGAGCGTTCACCTCCGCTTCCTCGTTCACGCAGTCAGGGTCAGTCTGAAGTCGATCAATGGCGGTACTGGTTGCTTCCCACACTTGGCGCAAGTCGACCATTGCTTCGTCCAGCCGCGTCTCCCCATCGTGAATCACTACGACTCGCTCAGACCGAACTCGGCCGATCGGCAGCGCTTGGATCATGTGCGCGACAAACACCGCTTGAACATCATCCCAATCGTCGTAGTTGCAACTCAACACCAAGCCCGGTGACTCACTGAACAGGATGGCGATCGTGTCAGCTCGCGGCAAGCGAACCGTAAATCCAAGATTACCGGCAAAAGCCATCTCCAGAAGCGTGACTATCAGTCCTCCATCGCTGATATCATGCACCGCGTTGATCAAGCCGTGGCGAATCAACTCCTGATTCGTCGAGAACGCGGATTGAAGACTTCTTGCCGAAACGTCCGGGCACTCATCGCCAACCTGACTAAAGACCTGAGCCAGGGCTGACCCGCCTAGTGAATAATCGTCAGCAGAAAGCGGAATCCAGAATATCTGATCTCCTTCCTGTTTGAATTCCGGCGTCACTTTCATCCGGACGTCGGGCACGTCGACGTATGCGCTGATGACTAGTTCACCGGGAGCTTTCACCGTCGCGTCCGAACCGTCAGGCGCTTTCGTCCTCACGGCCATGGACAGACTGTCCTTCCCTCCATCCACGGCCATGCCTAGCTCGATCATGAAGTCGCGCATTGCCTCAGCCGCCCGACGGAGCCAGACTCCCTCGCCGGGAAGCTTGGCCGCCAGCATCCAGTTGGCCGAGCAGCGCACGTTGGCAATCCCGCTGATGACAACACCTGACAAATTCAGCAACGCTTCGGTCACGGCCAGACGTGCCATCGCTTCAGGAGAAAGCAGTCCTTTCATCGGCTGCTCGCCGATCGCAAAAGCGGTTCCGGAAGTTTCTTCTGTCAGTGAGTGGGAGATCATCGCGAAATCTGCCAGTGTCACGTGGTTCGGACCAACACATTGCTGCTGAGCAATGTGGCCGGACACGCTTCGATCCGCTTTCGTGGACAGGAAACGCTTGGAAGCAACAGACGGTAAACGCAGAACTCTCTCCAATGCGTCGCGCACCGTCAACCTCTCAGGCAAAGCGAGCGGAACGCGTACCGACGCGATGGTTTCAAGTTCAAACGTCTTCTGGGGAATTTCACCCAGCACCTCCCGCAAAGGGAGATTGACCGGCTCACTTCCATCCTGCTCGTCATGAAGAACCAGTTGGCTATCTCCGGTAATGGTACCAATCACGGCCATAGGCAGGCTTTCACGGTCACAGATCGCTGTGATTAAATCAAGCTTCTCCGGCCTGATCAGAATCACGTCCCGTTCCTGCGATTCATTGGCCCAGATGACCAGAGAGGACAACGTCGCGTCGCCGACCGGAATACCACGTAGTTCGATGCGCGCGCCGGCAGGATCAACGATTTCGGGAACCGCATTGCAATCGCCGCCAGCGCCCAAATCGTGCGCTGTCACTATCGGGTTGTCCTCTCCCAGCGCGACACAGGCACGGAAGAAACGGTTGAGCCGATTCTCCATCTGCGGATCCGGGCGCTGGACTGAATCAAGATCTAGGTTTTCCGCGTTCTCGCCAGAAAGCATGGAACTAGCCGCGCCGCCACCCAAACCGATCCGGTAGGCCGGTCCGCCGACCTGAACCACCAGCATGCTCGGTTCTGGATCGCCCTTAGCGGTATGTGCATCGTCAATCAGTCCGGTTCCGACCGAGTACATGATCGGCTTATACCAACCCCGGCGTCCGTCGGGCAAAACGATCCCACTGGTACGAACGAATCCGCACACCAGCGGCTCGCCGAAGCAGTTGCCATAGTCCGAAGCGCCGTCGCTGGCCCGAATCATGATTTCAAGAGGTGATTTCAGAGCAGGCGGATGCCACCAACCATCCTCCTCCCATGGGAGATCGTAGCCGGGAATGCGCAAGTTGTCCGAACAGTATCCGGCGCCACCGGCGATCACCAGGCCGCCCCGACCAACAACATGGACATCGCGGATTCGCCCGCCACTCCCGGTTCCGCTGCCTTCGTAGGCCGCCAATCCGGTTGGGTGATTGTGGGTTTCAGCGGTCAGTGTTGGATGCATCACACGACCAACCCGGCGATACCAACTCGGCCGTTCAGGATGAGTAGGCAGCAACATCGTTACTTCATTGCCCCGGATCGCCGACGAATCATCGTGAAAAGCGATCACGGAGTTGTTCGGATTGCGCCGCCATGTCTCCCTGACAATATCCATCAGCGTGTCGGAACAAGGCTCTCCGTCAACGATATGGCGTCCTTTGAAGAACCAATGACGCGAGTGTTCCGAGTTGGCCTGAGCCAGCTCGATCAACTCCACGTCGGTAGGATTCCGGCCGATGATTCTCGTGAATAACTGTGTGATGTACTCAATGTCTTGTTCATCCCACCCAAATCCAAGTTCGCGGTTGATACGCCGGAGCGCTTCGATGCCTTCTTTCAGCAAAGGAATGACGCGCACCGGATCGGGATCGCGACTGATGGTAAACGACTCCGGCGGACTTACATAAGGCACCTGAGTCATCCGGTCGTATAGTTCACCAAGAAACAACTCCTCCACACGATCGCTGAGAGCTGCTTCAAGCATCCCGTAGCGGATGGAGCGTTCAATCCTTCGAACCTTCGTCAGGCCGCAAGCGTGACAAATTGCCACCGCGGCTGACGACCACGGAGTTTCGAAATTCAACTGCGGACCGATTTCGAGAACCGTTCGGCAGAAAGACAGGAACGACTCACGTCCGGCGTTCTCCGGTTCAAACGTTTCAGCCAACAGCCAGAATAGCCGACCCTCTTCTTCCTCGGTCAGGCCACTATTCAATTCTACCGCGTAACACCACTCGGAATGAATTTGAGGCAAGAGTCTTCCAACTCGCACCTCAGCCTCTTTCCTTACTTGCTCAAGCTTTCTGTGAGTCAACGCTGGAGTTCTGAAAAAGCGCAAAATCATACACCCTCCTGAATGTCAAACAGCAGTCATCGCTTCTTTCGTTCAACTTTACAGCAGCCCGTTAGTGTATTCTCATAACTATTTTTTTGCAAACAAAAACCCCACTTTGTATTTTACTAGCGGAGTTTTCGTTGGGAGAACTCTTAGCGCTTTGTGCGACGAGTCGTTCTCTTTTTTGTTGTCTTTTTTTTGGTTGTGCGCTTTTTTGTCGTTGCGCGTTTCTTCGTTGTGCGCTTCTTGGTAGTAGCGCGTTTCTTCGTAGCCTTTTTCTTTCGTGCCATTCGCTTTCACCTCCCTCCGTCTGGGATGTTAGTATATGATGCGAAAAAACTCTAAGAAGCTGGTAGCAACACAAAAACTTTTGTTATCAATATAATTATACCATAAAAGATTAAACACAACAACTCGTTGTGGATAATTTTTTATGTAATATTAAATCCTGTGAGCCGCCACACTACGTAGGCAATCGCCCCGAGAAGGAGAACGATGATGACATACGTGACAGGATTGTCCATCGAAAACCATTTCCACTTCTCTGGCACTCCCAATATGTCCTCAATCACTGTTTCCTCTTCTTCGATATGCTCCTCAGTAATTTCTTCCTCATCATCGTTCTCCTGAGGGGATTCATTTTTTTCAAACGGGGTTTTCATTGTCATGTGACAATTATATTTATACTCAAGCTGGCTATCCTGTTCAGGATTATAACGAAAATGCTTTGATGCCGCTACCGACAATAGCGGAAAACTCACCCTTTACTTTCTTTGAAGTTTGTACTATAATTATAGTAATAAACAAATAAAACATTTGTATGGCCCTAAACAAAACGGGGAAATCAAAGCTGCCCTCCACGGAGCAAGAGACTGCTGTACGCCAACGTGTTAATATCCGACTTATGTTCCTAGTCGGAGTTTTATTAATTGTAGTCGGAATTTCTCTGGCCTTCTTCATACCGTGGAAACGGCTTGGCCAGCAACAACCTCAACCGCTAACCGGTTATATCCCGGTTCCTGGTACCGATCTCCAGATTCTGGACGACCATCCGCGGTTGTGGGTCACTCAAGAAACCTTGTCTTCAATAAAATGCTGGGCTGGCATCACCTCCGGTTCCGGCTGCGGCGGCAACGCGACACTCTACCAAAACTTCAAAACAGTGACGGATCAAAAACTCGCTAATGGGGACAGGGAGTTTTATGATATTCACCAATACGCGCTGCTATACCAATTAACCGGGGACGCGAGCTACTGTACCGTTCCCATCGAGGTCTCACACACCGAAGCGGAAAGCGGTGCTTTGCGGCGGGAAGGAAAGGGCCCGGCCAGGTCCTCAACCGTCGCCATGACTTACGACTGGTGTTACGATCAATTGAGCGAGTCAGACAAAACCTTAATCGGCCAGTACCTGGTCGCTAACGCTCAAGCCACGCCGTTTGATAACAACCACGCGTTTTACCCCGGAGAAAGTTCCGGACTCGTCTATGCCTTCAGCGTCTTTGGTGACGGAGTAAACGACTCGGCGGCCGGGGCAATGCTTAAGCAGCACTACGAGGGAATAAAGAATGTGAATGTCCCGGCGACAAACGAGGTGTACGCCAACGGCGGTCTCGACGGCTACGCAGGACTGCGCTCCGATGCGATTTTGACCTTTGCAGACCTGTTTAAGTCAGGGTCGACATATACGTCCATGTTTGAGGATTCGCAGTTTGCTCGCAACACCGCATTATTTTTTCTTCATCGCACGCGGGGAGATCTGCAGTTAAGCAAAGCACCAGGAAAAAATAACTACAGCGGTATTAAGTTAAACTCTTTTTTGGCACACACGGCATACCGGTACAATAACCAGCATGCCCAATGGATGGCGAATTATCTGATTGAACAAAACCCGGGAGAATCATTCTACGAGCTAGTTATGTGGCGGAACCCTACCGTCCCCAGTACACCGCTTGATGATCCCAACAACCCGCTCTCACTGAAACTTGAAGGTGTCGGCAGCGGCATGTACTATGGCCGAAGCGACTGGAGTTTTGGGCCGGTATCGCAGGCCATACATTGGGGCTTCTTTAATGGACCTGATTTGGTTGGCCATAAAACACAGAATCACTTTAATCTCGCGCGCGGCAACGACAGCCTGCTTATTGATAGCGGCGTTCGCACCGATGATTATGATTATACGTATAATTCCTATTACCGCCGCTCAATTGCCCATAATTCGATTGGCATTACCATGCCAGGTGAAGAATTTGGCGATGCGCGGGGCGTTCCGATCCCCAATGACGGAGGGCAATGGAACAGCGATAAAGACGAAGGCTGTGACCGCTGGCCAGCGGCTTGCAACGGCAATTCCGGTTACGCGCCCGGCTGGCGCGGCGAGGTGAAACGCTATGAATATGTTCCAGGTGAATACACATACATTCTTGGTGACGCCACACCCGCGTACAACGACGACAAAACAACGCAAGTCGAACGATCGTTTATCGAGCTCGAACCAAATCTCTTTATCGTCTTTGACGCGGTGAACGCGACACAAGCATCCTTTGAAAAGGCGTTTTACCTGCACATGATCGAAAAGCCTGCCGTGAACGGAACACTCCAAACACAGGAAGGAAACTACGACACGGGCGGCATCTTTGATTCAACCAATTCGAATGTTGTCACAGTTCGATATGGAGACAGCGCGGTTCTTTCAAAAACACTATTGCCGGAAAACCCGAGGATTCGTATTGTCGGGGGTCAGAATCCGAACGGAGATCCGGTACGTCACAATAATTCCCAAATCAATTATCCTCCAACCTACGATCCGCAACAGTCGTATGAATACTTCAACGAATGGAATTGGCCCCCTGCTTCTCTTGAAAATGTGGGAGAATACGACGATGATCAACGCTATGGTCGCAACGGCGCAAGTTCAAACACCCCGGCGGGCGGAGAAGGTGGAGACTGGCGAATAGAGGTTCGCCCGAATACGGTTTCTGCCATCGACAACTTCTTTCACGTCTATCAAGTCCGCGACGGCGACTTATTTGTTGATAATACTGATCCTGGCTTTTCAACCTCAGACGGCGGTTGGACTGAGAGCAATTACAATGCTTATGGCTATGGAATGTATGGTAATACGCTGGTCAAAGCCCGGCCCAGCACCAGCCGAACAGCAACCTGGAATTTTACCGTTACCCAAACCGGAGCCTATGACGTCAACGTCTGGCTGCCGAAAAAAAATAATCGTGATTTAATCAACGAGGCCAAATACACCATCAGGCATGCTGGTGGTGAGACTGTGATAACACTAGATCAAAACGACGGCCAGGCGCTTTGGGTCAACCTCGGTTCGTACCAATTCGATCCAGGAACAGCGACAGTGGAGCTCAGTACCGATTCATCCGATGGCAGTCTGTATATGACGGCCGATGCGATGAAATTGTCTTACCAGAACAGCGATCTGCCGATGGTCGACACTCAGCTGCTCCGTTCAGAAAACCAAAATATGGTCGGCTCATTTATTGACGGCCGTCTGGTGGCACTGCTCAGCAAGGACGGCAGTGAGGTAGCTTCTACAGATGTGGAGATTCCTGCAGAGGGTGTTGTGCAATTCCGTATTTTTGGAATGAGACCGGACACAAACTTTTCAGTTTCTCGCAATGAACAAAGGGTAAGCATCCGAACCGGCTCCGGTGAGCGCAGTACAGACCAAGGCGTCTTGTCGTTCACCATTGATTTCAGCGGTGAGGGCGGCGAGGAAGACCCCGTGCCAACATGCACGCTCATTGCCCACCCGCAGACCGGAGTCGGGCCCTTCACCAGTTACCTGGAAGCACGATTCAGTAATTTACCAGAAGACGAGGAGCGCGCGCTATTGTCTTGTTCAGCTGATGATCCCGGCCATAACAGCAATATCTACAATGGCGACTGGGCTTATCGGCCGTGCCTTTACTCAACTGTCACTGAGACGACTGAATTTGTGGCCTCGGCCGTAGCAGGCGGAGCTGAATGTTCCACCGTTGTAACCGTACTGCCGAGAACCGAATATCTCACGGAATTCTCTGACGACTACACCGCCAACATCACGGAGAATCCGACGATCAATCAAGGCACTATCCAGAACGTGGAATGGGATGGTGTTTCGTCCTATCAATTGAACAGCGAAAGCGGAGGCCCCATATCGGCAAGCAGTCCCGGACTGGTGGCGCTCTGGCGCATGAACGACCCGATCGGCGACGGCATCACAGATGACGCCACGACTAATGGCAACCGCGGCACTTGCGACGGCATCAACTGCCCCACGGAGATAGCCGGCAAGTTTAACAACGCCTATCTCTATGATGGACTCCAAGATGAGATTGACGTCGCCAGCTCAACCAGTCTTGATACGCTCGATACAATGACCGCGTCGATGTGGGTGAAAATGGCGGTTGATCAGGATAATCAAACTCTCATCAGTTTCTACAAGTCGTCCACGGACCGAGTCTATCTTTGGTACACGTCGGAAGAAGGCATCCGCATCTACAATGACATCGATAACCAAGGAAGCTCCGAGATTGTCACCGGCTATAAGCCAACCCTGGATCAGTGGGTTCATGTTGCCTGGGTGATCGATGGAATAAAATGGCATATCTACATCAACGGTCAACCCTACTCATCCAATGAAACGCAAACCATGAGCGACCTTGATGACGGCTTCACGGTAAGCATCGGACGCCGCTCGGAAAACGACCGGCCATGGAACGGAGCGATTGACGAAACGGCAATTTGGAGCCGCGCGCTGTCGCAAACCGAAATACTCAATCTGATCGGCGGCTCAGGAACAGGCAGCTTCGAATCCAATAATCTAGCCGTTCCCGAATATGACAATTTGAGAGCCCAATGGCTCGCTTCCGGAACCCAACTCCAAGTGGAAATCAACACCGGCGGGGAGAACTGGTGTGAAATTACCAACGGCGGCTTGTTCAACAATCCAGCCTGCCCTCAACCGGCGACGGCCCTGAAATACCGAGTGAATTTTACAGGCCCGGTCAGTCTCGACCGCGTTCACTTTGAATGGGACGTCTTGGGTGAAAGCGAAGAGGACCCGCCTTCTGATGACGGTCCTGGCGGTGGAGGCAAATTACCCCTACAGAATTACGAGTAACGTAGCCAAAAGTTTCCCGCATCAATTGAAACACTGCACGCCTTAAAAAGGGCCGTGCAGTGTTTTTAGCACTAAACAAAGCGGAAAACCTCACTTCCCCGTCCTCTTAGGCTTGACTAAAAGGGAATCGCATGCTATCCTACTCTGTTTTTTGGTACGCAGAATGTGTTAGTTTAATTAGTAAGGAGGAAAGACACTATGAAAAATTTACGATTCAAAAGCCTACTGATTCTCGCATGCTTTTTTGCTGTATCGATCTTACCGCTAAACGCCCAGGAAATACATCAAGGAACGGGCCTAGTCACCGTCAACGTACTGGTTAGCGAAAGCCGTTTGAGCGATGCAGCGATCGCAGCTGCGTTGCAAAGCGCCAGCCCGGCACCGTTCACCCAGATAAACAGTCTTGGCGGTTTCGGACGTCCCTCGTCAAACACAGCTTATGGAAAACGTCTGTATTCATTGACGCTTCTTCCAAGCTACGCCAATCGTTTTCTCCGCGCTGTTCGCTCGACTCCCAATGTGCTCCTGGCTGAGCAAGAACAAATCGGGTACGCGAACATGGACCCCAACGATCCGTATTACGGGTTGCAATGGGGTTTGCCTAAAGTGGAGGCACCGGCAGGCTTTGATATAGAAATGGGAAATTCTGAAGTTGTGATTGCTATCGTTGATACCGGAGTTGATCTCGATCACCCCGATCTGGTTTCGAAGCTGCTGCCAGGTTATGACGCTGTAGATGGAGACTCGGTCCCGGAAGACGTCAATGGTCATGGAACTCGGATGGCCGGTATCGCTACTGCCACAACAATGAACAATCAAGGCATTGCCGGCATGTGTCCGAACTGCAAGCTTTTACCGCTCAGAGCCGGATACCCAAACAGTACTTTTTCGGCGTCAAAAGTTTTTCTCGCAGTGGAATACGCGCTTGATAACCCGCGCGGTATTGAGGGTATTCCGGATAACCCAAATCCAGCCGATGTTATTTCTTTAAGCGCTTCGTTTCCCGGTGAAAGCGACTACTTGCTGTGGAGCGTCGAAGACGCGGCCGCTCTGAATGTCCCTTTTGTCGCCAGCGCGGGAAACCAGGGATGGGATGGGCCGCGCTATCCAGCCGCTTATGACAACGTCATTAGCGTAGCGGCAACAGATCAAAATGATCAGCGCTACAGTAACTCGAATTACGGCGATTGGGTGACCCTCGCCGCGCCAGGAGTTGATATTTGGACAACCAGTCTTAACGGTACTTACGCGACTTCGACCGGAACCTCGCCTGCTGCGCCCTTAGTAGCCGGTACAATCGCGCTTATGCGATCCCGCGCTGTGAACATGACACTTTCGCCAGACGATATTCGAGATATTCTTATCGCCAGCTCAGATCCAGTGTATGGTTTTCCAGATATCGTCGGCGGCCGTTTGAACGCCAGGGCAGCGCTTGAATTGACCCCAAACGGACATACGCCACCATACATCCCGCGCTTCAAGAAACCGTTTCCTATGTCAGATGGCGGATGATAAAGCTCTGCGGGGTCTGAAAAGCGGTGCACTGGCGCCAGCAGTCCATAAAACGCGATGACCCGTGGTGCCGGGGAGAGGAGTCGAACCTCCACGGGATTGCTCCCACCAGGTCCTAAACCTGGCGTGTCTGCCAGTTTCACCACCCCGGCGTGTCATATGATAGTCTGCCAGTGGGTTTCCCGAATGACAAGCCTATTGACGTCTTTCGGCACCACCAGCCCAATCCCTACCATCATACTAAAAAAACTCCACTCCGGCGAAGTTGTCAAATATGCTCAACGCGGTATATACTGCATTCAGAAACAATAAACTCAAACGATCACATGAAAGGGGACATGCGAAAATTATATCTGTTGGGCGGTATAGTGATCGGCGGCGTCGCGGTAGTAGCGTATTTTTTACTGTTTCCGCCGGATAAAACCGACACAACAAACATTTCCCCCGATCCGGCCAGTGTCGGCTCCGAAAACACGAACGAGGTAATTGAAAATATCAATACCGAACCTGAGATCCCGGATTCTGGCCCGCTTCATGACGCGGCTCGGGCGCGAGATGTTCGGCGCATGGCGGATATTCAGAGTATTTACGCGGCCATCAATGACTACCACGGAGTCAACGGGCACTATCCCTCAAATATGGACCAGCTTGTTCCTGATCATCTCTCAGGCCTCCCGGCGAATCCGGAACCCGGCGGGATGGACTATGTCTATACTCCCATCGGGATCGAACCGGCTCAGTTTTTCAGCCTTTACTACCGCTTTGAAGTGGGGGTTGAGAACATTGGCGCTGGCGACCACGAAGCCACTCCTGAGAGCCTGACATCGTTCTAACCGGACTGGCGACAGCTGTACGCGGGTTGTCCACTTTACATACTCCACCGACATTGCTAGGATGGAGTGCTTGTTGTGAATTGCGGAAATCACCCAGGACTTGAAACTCTGGGTGTTTTCTTCTACTCCTAAGCCGCCAATGGACTGTCTTGGTTATTGCTTTAAAGGTAACTTCGTATATAAATCCTCATCTCTAAACTCCACATTCCAAGCCCAGAATTCAAAAGTCTTAACCGTTTTTGATGTCTAACATTAGAATTCGCGATTTGTTGAGGATTCGATGCTTAGTGCTTAGATTTTGAGCAGAATTAAAAAGCTTCCTGAAGCCCAACCTCAAAATCCCTTGACAACCGACTTTCCTGGTACTATCGTATTCTCAAGGCAGCGAGATGTCTCAGAGGTAAAGGAAATGAAGAGCTTTCTCGCGGCAGGACAAATTTTTTTCCTCCTCGTTCTGATCGGACAGGGAGTCTTTGGGTATCCGGTAAATACCGGCTCGCAGACGGTCCCGCCGGTGATGATCAATGAGCTGATGTGGATGGGGTCATCCGCCTCAAGCTCCGATGAGTGGATTGAGTTGCGAAATCTGAGCAATGAAACAGTAGACCTCTCCGGCTGGTTGCTGACACGGAAATCAAACAATGAAGACGTGCCTATGCTCACTTTTCCCGAAGGCAGCGTTATCGGTTCGGAAGAATTCTTCTTGGTCAGCAACTATTCAGCTGAACAAAGTGTGTTGGCCATCGAGCCCGACCTCGTCGACAGCGCGGTTTCCTTGGTCAACTCAAAGCTCCAAATCAAGCTTTGGAACGCTCTTGGTGAACTTATGGACACGGCCGACGACGGGTCGGGACAACCATTGGCCGGGCACTATGTCTCGGGAAGCTCCTGGCACTCGATGGAACGCAATTGGGAATACGCTGACGGTACCTTGCCCACTAGCTGGCATAGCGCCGAAATCACCTACAACTTTGACCCGGGCGCGACTGAGCTGGGCACTCCGCGCTGGCAAAACACTGATCCTAATTTCCCGCCCACCGCCTCTATTCTGGCCGAGGAAAGCGCTGAAATAGGGCAAAGCATCGCCTTTGATGGTTCAGAGTCGAGCGATCCGGATGGTGATGAATTGAGTTTCCACTGGGATTTCGGTGACGGAACGGTTTCAACTATTGTCACCCCCACCCACGTCTACCGTTCCGCCGGAGAGCATGAGGTAGTGTTGGTTGTCAGCGATGGCCAGTTAGAAGACGACACTCTCATCACCGTAACCATCAACGAAGCCAAAGCAGAACCTCCGGCGCCCCAGGAGACAACGCCGGAAACCCCAGAACCCACCACTGCGCGCATCATACTCAATGAAGTATTTCCCAATCCCGAAGGATCTGACGTCGAGGAAGAGTTTATTGAACTATATAATCCCGAAACTGAAGACGTCAGCCTGAGCGGCTGGAAGATCGGAGACGCCAGCCGAAGCCACACTATCAAAGCTTCGGACGGAAACGCTCCGGTGATCGAATCCGGCGGCCTCTTTCTTCTGCCTCGCCCTCTCACCTCCATTGCCCTGAATAACAACTCGGCAGAAACAATCACTCTCACTCGGCCCGATGGTATTGAAAGCGACAGCATTAGCTACCAGCCTCCTGTCCCGGAAGGCCGTTCATACAGCCGAATCGCCGAGACGTGGAATTGGACGCTACCAAGTCCGGGAGCAACAAATGTGCTTGAACAAGAGGCTCCCGAGGATGAGGAAGAAGAGATCCCCGCTGCTGAAAATTTCACTCCGGACCTGTCCGACCGCGTGATTATTACGGAATTACTCCCCAACCCTGAGGGACCGGATGCTGACGCCGAGTTTATCGAGGTAGCGAATTTTGACGACCGGGAAGTCAACCTGCAACATTGGCAACTGACGGACAAAAGCACGTATTATCAGATCGAGGAGGCTTTAGTCCTGGCGCCGGGTGAATACGCGATCTTTGAACGGCAAACGACAAAAATAGCTCTCAACAATTCTGCCGAAGAGATATTTTTGATCGATCCTAAGGGCGTAATCCGCAGCGGGGTAAACTACACCGCCGCTCCCGAAGCCGCTTCCTGGTCACGCCACGAATCATCGGACAATTGGTCATGGACGACTGACGTCACTCCCGAGCAAGCCAACCGCTTTTCCAGCCAAGAAATCGTTTCCGAATCAGAAGAAGAGTCCGAAATCGAGGGCCCCCTGCAAATTCCCATCAGGGAAGCGCGACAGCTTGAACTACGACAGCTGGTCATGGTGGAGGGAAGCGTAGTGGTCGAACCGGGCATACTGGGCAGCCAGTTCTTCTATATCAATGATGCCGATTCGGGGATCCAAATCTATTCATCCAAGAGCGATTTTCCTGATTTCAGCGCTGGCGACCTGGTACGGGTGACGGGAAAAACGGGCCAGAGCCAGGGTGAACACAAGATCAATATTCAAAGCGCCGATGACGTGAGCGTTCTTGGTCCGGGAGAAGTGGTGGCGGCCGTGGAGATTGCCGCGTCAGATATTGGAAAAAACACGGAAGGCCGGCTGGCTGTGTTCAGCGGAACCGTGAAAGCAAAGCGCGGTTCAACGCTGACGCTGGACAAGGACGGAATTGAAGCTGCCGTGTTCTTGAAACGTAACATCGGCGTGTCGACAACGGAATACTCCGAAGGGGACCATCTGACGGTCACCGGCATCGTTGGCGCGACCACTGAAGGCCACCGTCTCCTTCCCCGCTGGCCGGAAGATATCGTCAAAGGAGAAGTGCTGGCGGCTACCACTGTCGCCGAAGAGCCTAAATCACCATCGACAGAGGTCGAGGTACAAACGTTGACCGCCAACTCAAACTCGAAAGCGCTCTATTCCCTTTTGTCAGTTTGCGTGGCGGCCGCGGGATATGGCGGTTTCAGGTTCTGGCAACACCGCAAGAAAAAGAGTACCCACGCTGGAGCGGAAAATACTGACGTGGTATAATGCCTGTAGGCAATTATTAACATTTTT
>JAUYLJ010000045.1 GCA_030699685.1 bacterium
CAAATTCTCAGGTCAATGGCAATACAAATGCCGCAACTGATCCGGATGAGGTGGGTACAAGCGGGTGGCTGACGTATACGAATGAGGAGTATGGGTATTCGTTTATGTATCCGTTAGATTCATCAGTAAAAGAAAATAGGATTTCACGAGAACTTTTTAGCTATTTCTCGGCATTCTTTTCACTCCAAACGACAAACAGTTATTCTACCGGGATTGATGTTCGAACTTATGAATCATTGTCGGATTTGGCAAATGGTGAAGATTATGAAACGCTGGATGACTGGATCGCTGCGCATGAAGGTAATTTATATGAATATCGTGAAACCTCCAGGCTTGATGGACGAAAAACATTTGAGGGAGAAGAAGGGGGCGCGTATCAGCATTACAGTTTGTATACAGAAGTAGATGGAAAGATTTTTGAGATTGCATTTACTTGGGAATATCCTGATGAAAGAATAGTTGATAAGGACTCGCAGAATATACTATTAAATGATGAGGAGCTAGGCTTTCTGGAGAGCTTTCATTTAACAGATGTTTAGGTATAGAGGACCCTCTAGCTGACCTGTTGAAATTTTCGACAGGTAAGTTAAAGGAAAGTCCTTTGACAAATTGGTAGAGTCGTTGAAGTTGTCTGGAGGTGTTCAATGCGGAGCGCGGCGATTCTTGCTCTTTCGTTTCTCACCATCCTCGTTACGGTAGCTAGAGCAAACTACGTCAACCCCCTGTCTTCCATGGAAGTGGATCAGCCCTTCAGTGGTTTACACATCGGAACTGACATCGATGCTGATCAGAGTGACCAGGTGTATGCCATTGCAGATGGCCGTGTCTGACTTTACGATCCTGACGCAGGTGGAATGGGCGGCGGTGGTGGACTGTGCCCCTCAGTTGATGGACAGGTGTTGTTCGTGCGCCACCAAAAGCCGAATGGCGGCTACTTCATCGCGCAATACGCCCACATCCAGAATGTTCCCCAGGGACTGCGGGTCATGTCATTTACTTTTGACGGTCCTGAAGTTAGGAAAGGAGATGTTATCGCTGAAGTGGGAGTTTTTGCTCCTTGCAGGAACTGCAGCAGCCCACGTTGTGACCACCTTCACTTCGGCATCTGGGACAGCGAGAACCAGATACCATCGAGTGGATGGGGCTACGGCCGCGCCTGCTACATCAACCCCTCAGGCTGCTGGGTTGACCCTATGTCGTTTCTCGGTAATGCTGGTGATCCCCCGGAACAAGGTACCTACAGTGCCGCCTTCCACGGCCAATTCCCAGTCTACCCGCCTGGATACAGCTACTTCGAACTGGCTCCCGGCTCCATCCTGAACTGCTACCTCGACATGAAGAACACCGGCACAGCCATCTGGACCAATGACGGCAGCTCTCCGAACTACGTCGAACTCCATTCCGTGAACAGCAGCTACACCCAAGATGAAGCCAGCCCATTAGCCTACAACTGGCTTGGCGGAAGCAATGTGAGGATGGCGACGACAAGCGGAGAAGTGGCCGCCAATGGAGGTATTGGCCGCTACTCGTTCCAGATCAGGGCGCCCAGTTCTCCTGGAACCTATCGTTTGCGGATGAAACTCTATCATCCGCATGCAAGCGAGTTTATCCCTGACGGCGACGCACATGTGAATCTCGAAGTCCGTGTTCCCGAACCCCCACCCCCTCCGCCACCCCCGGGCATCGCCTCGGACGTGCTGGTGTATGACTGGACCGAACGAAAAGTGAAGGCGGCTCTCTTTGACGGGGATGACTGGAAGGTGGACGGTACGTGGTACTCAGGCTGGCAGCCGGGGCCATCGTCCGACTATCGGGTCTTCATCGCCGATGACACGGGAGATGGTGACGCCGACGTTTTCTTGGTCTGGGTGCCCTCCGGGCACTGGGAGCAGGTCTACTCCAACGGCGACACCTTCTACCGCCACCGGAGATTGATCTCCAGCTGGATGCCGAACACTCCGAACAACGGCCGGTATCAGTATTTCCTGGGAGATGTCTCAGGCGATGGAGAAGTCGACGCCGTGGTCATGAACGTGTCTACCGGCACGGCTTCCGTGGCCAAAGGGCATTACGTCTCCGGAGGTGCTGACACATTCGAGCCTCAAGGGAATTGGGTAGGAGGCTTTTGCGACGGCGCCATCGGCCGCTTCCAGTTCATGCTGGGAGACGTCAATGGAGACGGCAAAGCGGATCTTGTGGCCCGGGAACTTTCCTCCGGTCGTTTCCGCGGGGCGCGCTCTACTGGCACAAGCTTCCAGGCTCAATCAGGCTACATCCTCTCGAACTGGACGGCCACGACAGACCCGAACCGCTACCAGGTAGGCTTAACCGACCTGGACCATGACAACCAGGCCGAGCTCTACGCCTACAAACCCGCGTCAGGCACCATCTACTGGGCCAATTGGACCGGATCGTCCTTTGACGCGCGTTCCCCGCTCATCACGAACTGGGGAACGTCGTCTGATCCGTTCCGATACAAGCTCTTGACTGGTGACCTAAACCGTGACGGCAAGTCCGACTTCACGCTCTACAAAGCCGACGGTGGCAACTGGTACTACGGCCTTTCTACCGGCACCAGCATCACCAACCTGGCCACGGGTTTGACCAGCTGGGGTTCGGACGCTTCGCGTACGCGATATACCCCGCTTCTCGGAGACGTGGGGCTCTTCCACGGTTCTGGCGGCTATTCCTACTCTCTTCCTCAGACAGCGGAAAGGAGTGAGGCAGCCCTCATGACCGTCAGCCCCAACCCCGTGTGTGGCCAATCTGAGATTCAATTGACCCTGCCGGCAGGATCAAGCGCCGATCTTCGACTCTATGACGCCTCAGGCCGGGAAGTAACCCTCGTGTTCTCCGGCCAAATCAGTACCAACCCGTTTCGTCTTGCCTGGGATCCTCGTGGCAGTGCAGGTGAGAAACTCAAGAAAGGAGTGTATTTTCTTCGTCTCACGAGGTCTTCCGGTGCGGTCTCTCAGAAGCTCGTTGTGCTTGAACCGTAGGAATCAACGCCCGAAAAACACGCTGTTTCGTCCTCTGGTGTTTTTTGCGGGTCAGACTCCTGCCAATTTTGCGATTGGCAGGAGCTTTTTCTTTACATTCGGTCATAAAGATGGTATACTGTAATGCGAGTCGTTTTTCTAACATAACGACGATGATGAAGTGTCAGACAATCAGGAGGGACTCCATATACAGAGGGCGAGCTTGACGGCAACGATCTCACGGTCGTTGTTTTTTTGTTTGCATCGAGCTTCTGTACAAGCGCCTTAATGTTTCAGGATGCACCATTATTCTATATCTTTAGCCACTGCAAACAATCCCGCTGAAAGCCAGTACTTATCCAATATCATTACTCCTGTGAGTGAATAGCGGGATTTGTAGTTTCTTTGGCCACCAGCCTCGGCTGCTCATTCACTCATCATCCAATTAACCAATCTACCAATCAACCAATTTTTAATTAACTTCCTCCGTAGCCCCCGATATTGAGTCCGAGCAAATCCGGATCGCTAGAATCAGATTTCATCCATGCCCAGCCTCCTCTTTATTTCAACACTTATTACCGTCGCGGCCAGTCTCTGGCTCGGCGCGGCCGTGCTCTTTCGTAAGCGGCGCAATACTCACCGCTGGTTTTTTGTACTGATGAATTTCAGTATCGCGCTCTGGAGCGTGGCGAATTATATCGCACTGAGGGCAGAAAGCAGTGACGCGCTGCCCTGGATTCGCCTAGTGATGCTATTTGCCGCTTTGCAGTCGCTGCTGCTCTTCCTCTTTATTTTTACCTTCCCGGACAAGAAACCCAATCTTCCCAAAGGCTGGACCGGTTCCATCATTGTCGCCGGCATCGTCGTGATGACCCTGACCCTCACCCCCGCGCTGTTTCCAGACATCACCGTGGAAAACGGTCTGATCAGTCCGACTGTTTCATGGGGAACGGCGGTGTTCGGGCTTTTTGCGCTGCTGACTATAGGCTCGGCAACAGTCAGATCCATCTCGCAATTGCGCCAGGCGCGCGGGATACTTCGCCTCCAATGGCGCTACATCTCGTTCGGACTTTTGACTTGGGTTCTGCTACTCATCTTTTCTTTCGCTAGCACAGTCATCTTTTCCAATACATATTTTGTTCAGTTTAGCTCCTTGTTCACATTCATCTTCTTGGCCTGTACGTACTATGCCATTCTGCGCCACCGTTTTCTCGACCTGCAGATTATTTTGCAGAAGATAACGGCGCGCGTCATTGCTCTGGCTGTTCTCGCGTTTCTGTACACTGCCGTTGGCGTCATCTTTCTCGAGCTGACCCGGCGAGAATTCGGCTGGAACGAAACCCCGTCGGTTTTCGCGGCGGTAATTGTGATTATACTTACATTCGGAGCCTTACGCGACAAGCTGGTGGCGCTGCTTGAGAGTCTGGTCCAGGCCAAGACGCCGCGCGTCAAGGATTTCCATCACGAAACCACTCTTTCGGATGAGGGAAGAGTCGGACTGGAGAGGTTTGTCGATGTTTTCACGGAAGAATTGAAGAAAGTCGTAGCCGTCCAGGAGCTCGAAATACTCGCTATTAACCGGCGGGATCAGCGCTACGAATCCATCCGCGGCAGCCGCTCGCTCCCGGCCCAGACCGAGCTCATCTCCTGGCTGAAAGCGAAGCCGAATATTTTTGTGAAAGAAGAAGTGCCATATCTGCTCGAAGAACTTCCCGGGCGCGAACGCGATAGGATTGAGAAAGCCGAACGCCTGCTGGATCAGAGCGGCTACGCGGCGATATTGCCTCTGGCCACCCGCGAAGAGGTCTGGGGCGTGGTCTTCTTGTCGGAAAAAACATCAGGCGAACCCTTGACCGTGAACGACATTCGCTTCCTGCATGAGCTGGCCAGAGAAGCGGCCTACGCGCTGGAGAATGTGATTATGTATAAAGAAGCG
>JAUYLJ010000052.1 GCA_030699685.1 bacterium
CGACCACGTTCTGGGTGAGTGTGGTCAGGGTATCGGAAATGCTGGTCAGATTGGCGGCGTGAGCGGTTGGCATATACGGAAACGACAACATGACCACCAGAGCGATGATCAGGAGTGGGGTGGTGAGACGGTGAATTCGCATGAAGGTTAACGAATTGGTTTAGAACGTCGCCGTAGCAATGTAGGTGATGTCGGATTCGTAAGATCCAGCTTCAGTGTCACCAGCGATGTTTGCCAAATAACTGAAAGTGAAGGTCTCCGTGGCGGTGGGACCAGTTTCACTGATAAACGACGTTGTCGCATCTGGGATAAAGTCAAAACTGGCTGTCGCGTCGCGCTGGTAACTGGTAACAATTGTCGCGTCGCCGTCCGTACTGACGGAAATACCAAATTCTTCCTGGCCTTGCGTCCCGTCGGAATCTCCGGAAACGCTGGAACAATCCACGTCTTCTGTTTCACAAATGGTATCTGCGCCGCTTGTGAGTTCAGCGCCGTTGTAAGTAATAGCATATCCGTCTGTGGCGTTTGTCGATAGGGTCATCGTATGGGAAGCATCGGGAGTTATTTCTGAAGCGTCAGCTCCAGTTTCTGTAGCCCAGCGTCCAGTGCTGGCTGAAAGAGAGCCGAAAGTTGTTGTTGTATCAGAGATCGTGAAGGTAATAGAAGCATCTACCGTCGCGGTGATGTTGACGCTATCATCCGTCACAAAGTCCAACGCAAAGCGTCCATCATCGCCAAAGTCCCCGTCAATTTCGAAGACGTGAGTATTCGTATCATTCGGGTTAGTGAACTGGGCATTGCCACTGGCGGCATTCGTTCCAATCTCGATCTGGACGCAGAAACCCGCGTCAATCTCGCCGGAGGCGGCGTCAGTGGGAGGAGTGAGGGTCAGGACGCTTGAAGCAATGGCCGCGCCCCAGGTGCCGGCCGCGGCTGTGGCAGCCAGGGTCTTATCCGTCCAGCTCCCGTCACACGCTCCGTCATCGTCTTCGGCCAGGTCAATATCCGTAAAATCAACCGAACCAATCGTGAAATCCGTGAAATCTATCGTGATGGTGTCAGTCGAAGCCTGAACGCCGGTTGGTGAGACAAAGAGGATGGTGTGGTTGGCGACCACGTTCTGGGTGAGTGTGGTCAGGGTATCGGAAATGCTGGTCAGATTGGCGGCGTGAGCGGTTGGCATATACGGAAACGACAACATGACCACCAGAGCGATGATCAGGAGTGGGGTAATATAGCGTCGGAATGTCATGGTTGTTTGTTAATAATTGCTATATGGCATCCTGCGAATTTTCCCCCAAAATGCCGGATACCTGCTATGAGTATATCACAGAATTTCAAATAAGTCAAAGTTATGCACAGGGGTATTAAAAACCATACACATCATCCCAATGGCTCGTTTCCAGAAATCAAAAAACCCAATCAGGGCGATTGGGTTCGCATTTTCCTAGGTAATCGTCTGATTTTAGAAGTTACTCGTCATGATATAGGTGATGTTTGTCTCGTAGGATCCGGCTGGAGTGAGGCCGGTAATGTTTGCAATGGAGTAGGCACTGATGATTTCAGCGGCAGTGCTGCCCGTTTCAGAAGCGATAATGGTAGTAGTATCGGCAACAAAGGAATAATCAGCCGGTGAATTAGCGTCGTACCCCGAAGCAATTGTTGTGTCGCCATCGGTCGTTATTCCAATCCCAAATTCTTCGGTAGTTCCCTCGTTACCGTCGTCGTCATTTGTAATTGATCCGGCGTCAATATCATCGCTGCCACTCTGCATCAGGGAACCGAAATAAGTAATGATATAGCCGTCATCAGCACTGGTCCGTACGGTGAAAGTATGAGCGGCTGTTTTCGTGTCCGTACCGTTCGTGTCGCCGGTGGCAAAACGCGCTTCGGCTGTGTTCAAAGTGCCGAAGCCGATATCATTATCGGAAATACTGAACTGAATGGCGTCAAAATCCCAGTTCGTCGTGTTTTGGCAGTCGACGTTGGAAACGTGCGTCGCGTCAATCGTGCTGCCGCTCGAAGCGTCCGATCGGGCCACGTTGACGTACTTGACCGTTTGGGTGCCGCTGACGTCCAGCAGCCAGGTACCGGAGCTGAGATTGGAATTACGGAAGACGATAGGGGTGGCGTGAGTCGACCCGTCCCAATCCACGTTGTTCATCGTGTAGGTTGACCCGGAATTGTATTCCACTTTCACGTCACCAGTGCTTATGGCATAGTCATTGGCTACTGTAGCCGCGGCCGCGAAATCAACTCCGGGAGTGAATGATGCCGCGCACCCGGAGAAGCTGCCGGAAGTATTTGTCGCGCTCAGGTCGTAAAAAGACGAAGCACTGGTCATTGTTCCGGACAAGGTCTGCGTGCCGCTGCCATCAAGGACGATCTCGCTGCTGCCATGCGTAAAGATATCGCTGTTGGTCCAATCCCCGGCTAAGGTAATTTCCGGAGAGAAGGCGGGCGAATTTACCTTTTGGAGCGATCCGCCTTGATTGACCCTGAACGCTACCTGGCCCGGCGTTGATCCGCCGCAAGTTGGGTTGGCTTGGTACTGATAAAATTCGGCATACAGTATGTCATCCTCAAAAACTTGTTCGCCGATGCCCGTAAAGTTTATAGTGTAATCGTTGGTACCGCTGCCGATGCCAACAAACACCCAGCCGGTGATTGCAACAGGATTCGCAAGATCCGTATCTGTTTTCCACAACCGTGCGCCGATCCGATGACGTCCATAGGAGCAGGATCCTGGGGTGTACACCGAAGTAATATCAACAGACCACGTACCTGAGGCAAAGGTACCGGAAAACGGCAGGCCGTTGTTGAGCATCCAGCCGGCGTTGGTGATGTCTGTTGGTTCGCTTGCCAGATAGATTGTTTCAACCGACCCTGGAATCAGCATACAATAGCCGGAAGGACCCGCGCCACCATCATCACATTTAGTTGCGTCGTTCGCAGAACCGGCGGGATCTACTGGCTTTAAGCGCCATGAGCTGCCATATGCTTTACTTGAATCGCTTGTGAGATACCAGGTGCTTGGCGCAGACAGGTCGAAGGTTCCGTTGGTATTTGTAAGATCACCATTGACGTCAAGAGGAAAGCGGCTTTGAAAAGTTGCACTGCCACCACCGTCATTGAAGTTAATGTTGTTGAAATTTGTGGCTGATGGAGAGGCAGCTTCGCTTGTGTCGATGTAGTTTGTTCCGCTGCCTGCAGTCATGGTAAGCGTTCCCGTTGACTCAAACATCGTGTCCCTATTCGTAAAATCGCCGCCAACCGACAGCGTGTTGCTGCCGTTAAAGTCCAGCGTCCCCCCAAGAATTGTTACATCTTGCGATGAGGTCATGTTCGTGGTGAGATTCCATTCGGCACTTCCGCCGCCGTCATTGAAATCTACTGTTCGGAATGTGTCACCGCCGGTGCCATCCGCATCAATATTGTAGGTGCCGCTGGATGCGTTAAACGTTGTTGAATAGTTAGTTGTCTGAGAGAACGAACCGTCGTTATCCCACCCGCCGCCGGCAATAATATAATTACCGGCCATAGTCAAGGTCCCACCGGCTATGTGGATGTCTGCTGCCTGTGTAGTAATCCAGCCACTGGGTTGGTACGTATCACCTGACCAAATATGCAGCTCAAAACCCGAATTAAAGGTCACGTTTGATCCGCTGACGTTGTACTTAATATCATCATCCCCGCTATCACCGGTGTTTAAGTTGGCGTTGGAAATGGAGCCTGTGTCGGCGCGCACAATCACTGTGTTTTGATACAGATCCACATTCGTCTGTGCCGTGCCGTCGGACACGTACACCGTGGTTGCTTCCTCTGTTTCGTTGTCCAAAAACACGGTAACAATGTCAGTAGAGACTGCCGCAACATTGGGAATAGACCACGCGCCGGAACTGTCCGTAATCTCATCAGTGTAACTGCCGCTGCCGTTTACGAGCAGATTCACTGTCTTGTTTACGCTTGACCCATCTAGTGGCGATATTCCTTCATTTGTATATGCAACTCCCGATAAGGTGACTCCAGCCACGAACAGCCAGTTGGTGTTATTGTTGCAATCCGTGTTCGTGCCGTTGGATGCGTCAATTTGATCACCGCCGGAGGCGTCCGACCTTCCAACGTTCACGTAACTGACGTCTGTTTGCGTACCCGACACGTCCAACAGCCAGGTGCCGGACGACAGGTTGGAGTTCCGGAACACAATATCGTTCCCGGATGACGCGCTCCAATTGATGTTTGTTATGGTATAGGTCGAGCCGGAATTGTATTCTACCTTCACGTTATTTGTCGTGATTGTGTAATCATTGCCTACCGTTGCGCTGTCGGCAAAGTCGACTCCGGGGGTAAAGGAGGTCGAACATCCCGAGTATGATCCGGAGCTGTTTGTGATAGTCAGGTCGTAGAACGACCGTCCGCCGGAGGTGATAGTTTGTGTTGAGGAGCCGTCAAGAATAAAAATGGATTGGTCTTGGGTGAACGTAGAAGCTCCGTCAAAGGTGACATTTCCGGCCACGTTCACGGTGGTTTCATCGGTCTCAACGTCGTCAGTAGCGTCGAGAGTTCCTATGACGTTCAGCCCCGAAGCGCCGATATCGATATCATACCCATTGGTATTAAGCACGTCCCCTGAGTTTACTGTCAGCCCTTTCGCTACCATATCGCTAGCGAGGTCAGTCGTATCGGGCGATGTGCCGACTTCCACGGTTCCCACGCTGGTGCCAACAGTGTTATCGGTAAAGGTAAGATCGCCGTCGAGTACCAGCAATCCGGTTCCGTCCGCGTCGTCAAACGTTACGCCGTTCGACAGGGTAAAATCATCAGCCACGTTCAGATCGGCGTTGTCGTTTTGCGTGAAAGTGCCGGAGGTGACCGAAAATGTTCCGTTTACGTCCATCGCGTCGGCACTGGCAACGCTTCCTCCTGACACTTCAAAATTAAATATCGTTTGGCTGCCGCTGGTAATCGTTTTGGAACTGCCATCCATCGAAATGGTGTTTTGCATCTGCGTCGACCCGCCGGTGAAATCTACGTTGCCGCTGACGGTCCAGGTTCCTGATCCAGACTGGATGACCTCCGATCCGCCGCCAGTACCAGTGAAGTCAAAATCTCCGCTGATAGCGTGGTCTATTGTGCCGGGACTCTCTGCCAGTGTCACGTTGCCAGTGCCGTCGGCGATCAGCAGCCATGAGCCGTTGATGGTGGTATTTCCCAGCACCAATACTGACCGGAGACTACTGCCATTGTTGTAGAGTTCGACCGTGTTGCCATAGGTGCGTGATGTCATGTTTTGATCGCCGCTGGTGGCGTTGAAGCGCAAGACAGAAGAGAGCGTGCCGCCAATGGGAAAGTTGTCGGAAGAGGAGTAAATCAAGCGTCCGCTGCCGGAAACCGTTCCGTTTAGAGTGAGGCTGGTTCCGCTAGTTTTTGCCAGCGTCAGATTGCGTCCGCTGTCGATTGACAAGGCATCGTCCACGGCGACAGTCAGCACCTGGTCCACAGTCAGGTCGGAAGTTTGCAGGGTGATAGTTCCCGCGAAGGAGGGGTCGATAGTAAGGTTGTAGAGAGTGTTTCCGCCGCCAACAATGGTATTCGAGGTTCCGGTCATCGCGACAGTCGAAGTGCCGTCCGTGATGGTGCCGCCGGCCATGCTGAAGTTGCCATTGATCGTGTGGGTGGCGTTGGCGAGGGTAATACTTCCGGATAGAGTTACGTTTCTGAGGGTTTCCGAATCGGAAGTGAGTGTGCCGGTCCCGTCCATCACTAAGGTGTTGCCGGCGGTGACAGCCACTGTGCCGGCAGTAAAATCCACGCTTCCTCCCACCGACCAGGTGCCAGTGCCGGTGGTCAGCTGTTCGTCGCTTCCGCCGCTACCTGTGAAATCAAGATCTCCAGCGACATCCACTGACGGATTGTTGCTTTCCCCTGTGAGGTGTACCACTTGATTGTCGTCGACGATCACATAGAGCGACCCATTGATCTCGTGGGTGCCGGCACCCATGGTGACTTGTTCGCTGCTGAAGGTAGCGCTATTCGTATATGCTTCCACGTCGTCACCATAAGTACGGGCGGGCATGGTTATTCCGCCCGCGCTTGTAACGTCAAAACGCACCACGCTGGAAAGTGTCCCGCTTGTTGGTATCGTGGTTGTGGTACTGACAATCAGGCGGCCGTCTCCGGCGATGGCGCCATCGAGGGTAAAGGTCGAACCGCTCCAAGTATAATTAACGCCTGAACCAAGAGTCAGCTGGTCGCTTGTATTGACAACGAGTGCCGAAGAAATCGCGCAATCACTATTTTGGCCGGTGTATGTCCCGTCGATTGTCAGATTGATGAAGGTTTGAGCCTGGCAATCGAGGGTCTTCGTGGCGCCATCGAGTACGAAGGTGTTGGTTCCCTCGGTCGTAAGCGTCGTGGAAGTGAAATCCACGTTTCCGCTGATTGTCCACGTTCCGGTACCGGAGTACAAATCCGGCGTACCGGTGTTTCTTGTGATGTTGCCATCAATGCTGACAGTGGGGTCGTTTGTCGCGCCGTCTAGCAGGGTGCCTTCGCCGGCGCTTTCATAAAACTCCATGTCTCCCTGGATAGTATGGGTGCCGCTGGCCATGATTATTGTCCCCACCGGTGTAAACGCGAAGGTATAGGGGTAAACGTCGTTTCCATAGGTTCGGGCCGGCATAGTGATATCGGTTGCGCTACTGACATGAAAACGCACAGGGACGCTCACGGTTCCAGTAGTCGCAAGATTGCTGTTCATGATTGCTAACTCGCCACTGCCGTTGATGGTGCCGCTGGTATTGAGCGTGACAGTTCCGCTTGGCCGTGAGAAAATTGATATTCCGGAACCGACGGTCAGCGTGTCTCCGTCGTTGACGTCAATGATGGCGTCAACATTGGTATATTCGTCGGCTGTCCAGGTGCCGTTACCGCCTCCCGCTCCGCTAAAGGTTACGTTATTGAAATACTTGTCTGCTCCGTTGCCCCCGGCGTGGACGAGGTTGTTGCTGTCGGTCGCGTCAAACACGACCGTGCCGCTTCGATCTTCGAATACATCGTCATTGTCCCAATCTCCACCGACGGTAATTTGGTTGTTTTCACCGCTGACCACGTCAAGCGTGCCGTCCGTGATGGTCAGATTATTATCCACGTCCAGCGGGTCTTCCACTTCTACCACCAGCGACCCCCCGCCCCCGTCATCAATGATAAGGTTATACAGAGAAAAGGATCCGTCTGTAATCAAATCATGCGTGCCGCTAGTCGCGTCAAAAGTAATTGTCGACTGATCCTGGGTGAAAGTGGCGGTTGACTGAATTTCGAATTTGCCGGCAGTGGTGATAAAAGTCTCATCCGTTTCAACATCATCGGTCGCGTCCAGCGTGCCAATGACGGTCATGCCACTGCTGCCTATGTCAAGATCATAACCGTTAGTGTTCAGCACGTCGCCGCTGTTGACGGTCAGCCCTTTGGCCACCAGGTCGCTGGCCAAATTGGTGGTGTCTGGCGAAGTGCCGATAAAAATAGCGCCAATGTCTTGTTTGGTGGAATTACTGTCCGTAAAGGTCAGATCACCGTCGAGAGTGACAGTTCCGGTCCCGTCCGCGTTGTCAAAGGTGGTGCCAGAGGCGAGAGTAAAGTTTCCGGCGACGCTCAGGTTGACATTATCACCCTGGACAAATGTACCGCCCCCCGAGACGTCAAAAGTACCGTTGACATCCAGGGCGTCAATGGTGGTGACACGTCCGCCGGTAATGGCGAAATTGATAAAGCTTTCAGAGTTGGAGGTGAGTGTTTTTGAGGTACCGTTCATCCGGAATGTGTTGCCGCTTTCAGTGTTGAATTCACCGTTGGAAAAATTCACGTCTCCTGAAACAGTCCAGGTACCAGCGCCTGCGTTGATAATTTCCGTGCCAGCTCCGGCGCCTATAAAATCAAGACGGTCTCCAATGGTTACATTTGGATTATGCGTCGCGGCGTCAATAATTTGGTTTCCCGTCGAAAGCGCGCCAATGTCTAAGTATCCATTAATGGTAATTGTTTGCCCGCCTGCCGTTCCAAAGGTGACAGTGATGTCAGAGCCGTTGTCTCCTTCAATCCAAACGTCACTTCCAAAAGTCCTGCCCGGAATCACCATGTTTACCAGGGTATAAAAATACACGGGAGCATTCATCGTTCCCGTCGCCGGAAATGTTTCGGTAGTATAGTAGTAGACAAATCCATCGCCGCTAATTTCGCCGTTCAACACTAGTGACGTCGTCGTGTCGTTAACAAGATCAAAGTAATCGGCGCTATCGACAAAGGCGACATTGGCGTTGCTGCCGACGGAGAGAGTGTTGCTGATTCCGCTGCTGCCGTCAAAATTAAAGGTGCTGGCAGAGGAGGGATTAAAGGTGAGATCGTAAAACGTTCTGTCGGTACTATAAACATCCACGTTAACGCCAGTGAGAATGATTTCGTTGCCACTCGATGCGGTAAAGAGGGTGCCATTCCGTAAATCAAAATTTCCACCTACTGTCCAGGTGCCAGCTCCAGTAATGATGCGTTCGCTGCCACTGCCCACGCCTACGAAATCAACATCACCGGAAATATTCATCGTCGGCGCGTTGGTAAGGCCGGTTACTACAAGGTTGGCAGTGTTCGCGGCGTTGGCATGAAGATGGGACCCGATGGTAATAGTCTGTGATCCGGCGGTGCCCAAGGTGACAGTTCTCGTTGAGGCGCTGTTTGAATAAATTTCAACAATGCCTCCGAAGGTTCGGGCGGGAAGAGAGCGGTTGCTGGCTGTCGTATCGAGTCGCAGTCCGGCCGAAAACGTGCCGCTCGTCGGGAAAGCAGTACTTGATTGGTAGATGAGCGTTCCTGTATCGGAAATCGTTCCATCGAGGGTAAGAGAAGTGCCGGAAGCGAGCGAAAGAGTCAGTGTTCTCCCGGAGCCGAGAGAGAGCGTGTCTCCGGATGCTACCGAGAGCGTGTTCGACACGGTGAAATCATTCGTCACCATATTCACGGTAGCTGCTGACGCTGGATTGATGGTGAGATTATAGTGTGTTTTGGTCGTGTTGATGTTTTTCCCGCCGGTACCGTTGAGTGTCAGCGTGGCAGTGTTCGGCGTTAGCGATCCGCTCGTGGTCAGCGTATAATTTCCTCCCACTGTCAGGTTTTGCGTGTACACTACATTGCCGGTGCTGGTATGGGAAAAATCACCCGTCACGGTTGCGGTGGAGTTTGAGAACGTCATAACACCGGACATGCTTGTGACGGTGATACTGCCAAAGTTCGTCGTTAACAGGAATCCGTCCCACGTGGAAGCATCATTGCTGGTGCCGTCAAACACAATATCATCGCCGGTGCTGGGGCAGGTATCGTTGTTCCAGTTTTGGCAGGTGGACCAGTTCGCGCTAGTAGCATGTCCGCCGTCCCATATCTTAGTGGCGTCGGAGGCAATCTGCCACTGGCGGTATTCTGAAAAGACAGCGCTCCCGTCGCTGGTGAAGGTAAGTGGTCCGATATGGTACAGATACGGAGCGATATTCGGCGCGTCAAAAGTATAGCCAATCGTGCGCGTCTCGCCGGCAATCCAGTCGACATCCCAGACGATACTGACAGTTTCCGAATCGACCGCTTCAACCCGGCCATCGTTCGAGATATCGGACAGGACAAAAGATGCCGGCAGCGTTTCGGTGACGCTACCGGTAAAATCTTGACGAGGAGTGATGTTGAACTCGACGGGGTAATCCGCCACAGGATAGATGCGGGTAGGGAAGGCGCTTCGTTCAACTTCGAAATCATACTCTTCGCTGCGGTGAAATGTGTCACTAATGCCGCGAGTGCCCTCGTCCGTGACCGCGGTTACCTCGACGAGGTATTCGCCGGGTACTGTGCCAGTGTGGTAAAACCAATAATCAGGATCGTTTGTGACGCTACGATCCACGCAGTCAGGCTTGATGAAAACGCTGCCTTCTTCGGTACTGAAGTTTTGGACAAGGCCATCCGGGCCGGTGATGGACGCTTCAATCGAGCTGTCGCAAACCGTCCGTCCCAAGTCATCAAGGACCGCCAGATGGACCTGTTGTTCAATCTCAGGTTTCGTGACCGATCGTCTCACGTTGACCGCTACTACGCCCCAGAGTATTTCTTCGGTGAAAAGCAACCGTTCTTCGCCGACAATAGTTTTGATTTCTATCCGATACTTGCCGGGATGGAAGTCGCTGGGATGAGGAACCACCACATCGACTCCATTCTCCGCGGAAACGATTTCCGGTTTCGGTACGGCTGCCGCTTCACCTTTGGGAGTGAAAAGATTGACTTCGACAACGTTAATCGGCGGCAGCAGAACTGGATCAGGAGAACGCAGATGGACGATAGGAATCTCTTCTTCCCTAATGCTATTTTTTTCCAATATAATTTCCACGGGGGTGCTTTCTACTGGCGGTGAAAAATGGAGAGAGTTGACATTGTTATTACTCATAAAAATCCAGGAGCGCATTTTCAGTCCAGTGTCTGTCGATATGGGGTCAAAAGTGTGGACGGCCGGCACCTTATTCGGAGACTTAAAGGAGTAAGAAAGCGAATATGTTTGGCCAGCCTGCCATTCGACAAGCCAGTGAACTGACTGATGGGTATCGCTAACCGGACTGACGGTGCCCTCGCCTGAAACATTGGAAACGGTAAAGGAGCTGGGAAGAGACTCGGAGATGGAGCCAAGATAATCTTCATAGACAGCTACTTCCAGAAACATGTTGTATTCTTGGCCAGGCAAGACGCGGGTTGGGCCGATTCTCGTGACAGTGAAAGGAGGGTCATCCACAACCATTATGTTGTCGAGAAGTGAGTAGTGATGCTGGTCTACGCTAGCCTCAATCTGAAAGTGATATTCCCCGGAATGTTCTGGAGTGAATTGTCCCGTGTAATCCGGCAAGTGTGACTCAGAAAACGGACCGCAGTTCTCAGAACGAGAAATTCCCCCATTCTCCGTTGAAATCTCAGCTTGAAAGCGGCGGGGTCCTTCTACCCGTACTGTAATTTCGGCATCGCAGAATTTGCTTTCATTGATTACTGCCGTACTGAGTGAGAACATTACCGCTTCGCCGGTCCTATGATTTGATTGGGTTGTGGTGAAGACCAACGCCCCCCAGTTGAACGGCTGGCTTATCTCAAAAAGTTGATTATCCTGCTGGACTTCGAAAACCATGCGGTATTCGCCTGGGGTGGTGAAGTTGTTTTCGGAGATGATGTAGTCTTCATAGGTTTTAGAGCCTTCGTCGACGCGATTGATGTGGATGTCGCTCGTTCGCGTGTTGCCCTCAGGATCAATCAAGTGAAAGGAGCGAACCGATAATTTTTTCCTATCCTGCCCTAGCCAGGTGAAAAAGGGCCGTTCTTCCACCTGAACAGATACCATTGGTTTTTCGTCTGGACGATAGTCTGCTTGCAAGAGAGTCACAGTATCGGTTGGAATGGCTGAGATTTCTTCCGCCCCGATTTCCGTACGTAGACCAATCCCATCAAGATACGCGGTGGCGCTGGCGGAATTAGGGACCGCGTTGTATTCTGCTCGGACCTGGAGATGTTTTAGTTCAGCTACTGGCAATTTTGGCAGGCTCGCTTGCCAGTATCCGTCATGAGCGACGTTGCTGGTTGCTTGGAAAAGCGCGAAAGAATCAATTACCGTCCAAGTCTGCCAATCATTAAGCGTATATGAAAAAATAATAACGTCTTCATTATTCAAAAAAGTGTCTGCCGCGAAAGACAAGATAATATCTGAGCGCACTATAAGAGACTCTGGTAGCGTGTCATCAAAGCCAAAAGACCCGCAGGTCAATAATGGCTGCGGTGCTTGATCGATATCCGCTGACGTTTCCGCGTTGTTCATAAATACCGCCGAATTCTCCATGGTAAAATGCTCGAGTCCATGCGACTCCGTAGCATCAATTGATCGTGTGTTGTCGGCCCCGGTCCAGCCAGTGCAATTTTCAGGAAAAAGCAGACTGGTAGACTCACCGGCGATTCGGGAAATGACTGAATTGGCCGGCAGGGGATGACGATCGGCATGAGCCGGGGCTCCAACAATCACTACTCCCAGCGCCAATACAACACAAAGAGTCAGCGCTGTTTGAGAAACCGGATGGAGTTCTTTCCGCGCGTTAAATAACTGGGCGTCTATCGATTGTTTTTGTTTCTTTTGCGGCATCAAAAAACGTATTTTGTTATGTAATTATACAATATTTTTAGCCTTCTGTCGATATGAAGGAATGCTTGCATCGTTCGGAAGACCGGGAACAGTTTTTGCACATGATAAAAGAAATATTTTAAACGGACATTTCCAATATCTGCGATTTTTTGTATACTAAAGGTGGAGTTATCCGTAATTTTTCAATACGACAATGAAAAAGCTATTTCTGGCGGTAGTGGCGCTGATCGTTGCGGTATTGCCGTTAGGAGCGGAAGCCGCCATGATCCAGAGCGGAACGAGCTATGTCCTAGATGGATCACAAACGCTGGACGAGTCACTTTATGCCAGTGGCGGCACAATCAGCGTGGCCGGAAAAGTCGAAGGAGATGTTGTGGTGGCCGGAGGATCAGTCACAGTATCAGGGACGGTGATGGGAGATGTTTTAGCCACGGGCGGGACGCTCAACATCACTGGAACCGTTACTGATGACGTAAGAGTAGCCGGCGGCCAAATTTTAATAGATACGAATATCCCCGGCGACTTGAATGTTGCTGGAGGTTCCGTGACAGTGACGCACGATTCTTTGATTGGCGGTGACATACTGATAGCGGGCGGGACAGTTGAGCTGTTTGGCGAAGTCGCAGGCGATATTCATGGCGCGGGTGAGGAGGTGACCTTGGACGGGACAATAGGAGGATCAGTTCGATTGTACGCCGATCGTGTCACCCTGCTTCGATCCGCCCGTATCAGCGGTGATTTGGTGTATTCTTCGGAAAGAGAAGCGACATTAGAAGAAGGAGCGCTGGTCTTGGGGGAGCTAACGCACAATACATATTCCAAAATGTTTCCGGGTAACCTTGGACTCGGAATAGCCGGGTTGCTGATTACCGGCTGGATCTTCAAGTTGATTACCACCCTTATCGCCGCCTTGCTGCTGTTCTTGATATTCACTCGTTTATCCGGTTCAATAATTCGCAAAAACGCTACCTCATTCTGGAAGCAGGCGGGAATTGGGTTCTTGATAGCGGTGGTTGGACCAATAGCCGCCGGCTTGTTGTTCATTACCATTATCGGGTCAGCCGTGGCCGGCGCCGTGCTCGCAGTATATGTATTCCTTCTTGTCTTGGCCGGCGCCTACGCTGGTATCCTGGCCGGAAACTGGATATTCCGTTGGTTGCGCAAAGACAAGAATTTTTCCGGCAACTGGGCGTCTATTTCAGTCGGCGTGATCGTATTGTCGCTTTTTTATCTACTCCCGCCGTTATTACTGATCAATGTCGTGTTTTTCCTTTCCGCATTGGGCGCGGTGGGGCAGTTTGGCTGGGAAGCAGTCCGAGGTTCAAAGAATAAATAAGCAGAACCCATGGAGATTCATCAAAAATCCATCGAGCATTTCTGTCACGATATGAAGGTGCCCGAAGACAAGCGCGAGCCGGTCTTGATGGCCATGACCAAGAGCATATATGAGCGCAATCAGTATGTCATTCGATTGGAGAAGGAGATTGATCCAGAGGCGAAAGCAAAACTGGAACGGGAAATCTTGGAGCGGGATGAAAGTATCAAGAAAAAGATAGAAAGTATAGTCAACGGCGAGACGGAAGAAATTCATTATGAGTTCTAATCCGGTTGTACTGATTATCATGGACGGCTGGGGAGTAGCCGCCCCGTCTAAAGGAAACGCGTTTACCCTGGCGCAAACGCCTTTTCTTGAATATATGCTTGAAAATTACCCGGCCATGCTTCTCGAAGCCGGAGGAGTCAGCGTTGGGTTGCCATGGGGTGAGATGGGTAACTCTGAGGTGGGGCATCTTTCTATCGGCGCTGGGAAAATCGTTTTTCAGAGTCTGGCGAGGGTGACTAAGGCGATCGAGAGCGGAGAGTTTTTCAAAAACCGCGCCTTTCAGATGGCGATTGAGCATGTCAAAAAAAACAAGAGCAATCTTCACCTGATGGGACTGCTTGGGACCGGTGGCGTGCACGCGCATCAGCTGCATATAGAAAGTCTGATGCAGCTGGCGCAGGATCAGGGAGTGCCCGATGTATATCTGCATCTGTTTCTTGATGGCCGCGACGCGCCGCAGAAGTCAGCTGATAAGTTTCTGACCAGCCTCATCGAAAGAATGCGGGAAAAAAAGTACGGCCAAATAGCCTCCTTGAGCGGGCGTTTCTGGGCCATGGATCGGGATCAAAAATGGGAGCGGACGGAAAAAAGCTATCACGCGATAGTGCATGGCCAGTCCGAGTCAATGTCCGATGACGTGTTTGTGTCGCTGTATGACTCGTACGAACGGAAAATCTATGATGAAGAATTCGCGCCGACGGTCATCACGAAAGATGGTAAACCGTTGGCTCCGATCCAGGACAACGACGCGGTAATTTTTTACAATTTCCGGACAGATCGTCCGCGACAATTGACCGAGGCTTTCGTGGCTGATGAATTCGCACACTTTGACCGTGGCAAGAAGCTGGAAAATTTGCTTTTTGTCACTATGACGGAGTACAAAAAAGATTGGCCGGTTCAAGTGGCGTTTCCTCCAGAGTACGTGCGGGAGCCGCTGGCCAAAACCATCAGCGATGCCGGAAAAAAACAGCTTCACGTAGCCGAGACCGAAAAATACGCCCACGTCACTTTCTTTATCAATGGACTTCAGGAGAAAAGATTTCCCGGTGAAGACCGCGTTCTCGTCCCGTCACCCTTGGTGGACAGCTACGCGAAAACACCAGAGATGTCCGGTGAAAAAGTCGCCAAGGCAGTGGTGGAAGGAATACAAAAAGACGAATACTCCTTTATCGTCGTCAATTTCGCAAACCCGGATATGGTAGCGCACACCGGAAATCTTCAAGCAACTATTCGGGGATTGGAAGCGGATGACAGGTACCTCGAATCGATAGTCACGGCGGCTCTGGAGAAAAATGGCACGGTGCTGATCACGTCTGATCACGGCAACTGCGAGGAGCTGGTCAAGCTGCAAACCGGAGAGATGGACAAGGAGCACAGCAGTCGGCCGGTGCCTTTATTGCTTATCAATCAGCAGTTTAAAGGCAAGTATCCCCCGGTGGCCCGCGATCGTATGTACACGCTCCAGAGTCGCGGTACATTAGTCGACGTCGCTCCCACCGTGCTTGGCTTATTGGGAATTGAAAAACCACGAGAAATGGTGGGAATCAATTTGCTGAAATTGATTGGGTAGGACACGCTACCGTTGCAATTTGCTATGTAAAACGATAGACTGACAGCACTATGACTGACTATCTGATTTTTTTCGTTGGATTTGGACTCTTGCTCAAGGGGGCTGATTGGCTGGTGGACGGAAGCTCCTCTATCGCCAAGCGTTTTGGTATATCGCGGCTGGTGATCGGGTTGACTATCGTGTCCTTCGGAACTTCGGCGCCCGAACTGCTGGTCAACATCATAGCCAGTTTCCAAGGAAGCAGTGAATTGGCGATCGGCAATATCGTGGGCAGCAATATCGCCAACATACTTCTCATCCTCGGCATGTCGGCGATAATTTTTCCGCTCAAACTCGCGCCCAATACCACCTGGAAAGAAATTCCTCTTAGCCTGCTCGCGATCGTCGTCTTTGGGCTCCTGGTGAACGACCAGATTGTGGACGGCAGCGCGGTGTCCATACTGAGCCGAATTGACGGTTTTGTGCTGCTGGCCTTCTTCATTATTTTTATTTACTATACTTTCGGGATCGGCAAGGTTCAAGGTGAAGACGAGGACTTCGAGGTGCACAAAGGCTGGAGCGCCGCGATCATGATTATTGGCGGCATCGTCGGATTAGGACTGGGAGGCAAATGGGTGGTGGATGGCGGAACAGCCATCGCTCAGCAACTGGGCTTAAGCGAAGCTTTCATCGGACTGTCCTTGATCGCGCTGGGTACCTCGCTGCCGGAATTGGCGACGTCGGCGGTCGCGGCGTATCGCAAAAAGCCCGATATTGCCGTTGGTAATATTGTGGGGTCAAACATTTTTAACATTTTCTGGATCTTGGGATTGAGCGCGGTGATTCAACCGCTGGAGTTTAATACCGCGATGAATACCGACCTTATGTTTCTTCTTTTGGCGACGGTGCTTCTGCTGATATTCATGTTTGTCGGGAAAAGACATATGATGGAGCGATGGCAAGGAATCAGCTTTATCGGATTGTACGGGGGGTATATTGCTTTTCTCATCTATCGGGGCTAAAGTGTACACGGAATGAAAAAGAGATTCTTTGGCATTTTTGTGGGTATGGCCCTGCTCGCCATACCGTGGGTTGTTCGCGCCGCGCCAGAAGTGACGGTGTATTTTTTTTACGGTGAGGGATGTCCTCATTGCGCCAAGGAAGAACAGTTTTTGGAGAACATAGTTGAAAAATACCCTGAGGTGGAAGTAAGGGCTTTTGAGACCTGGTCTGATCGAGGAAATGCCCGATTAATGGAAGAAGCGGCGGAAACGCTTGAGGTTACAGTCACGGGCGTGCCGTTTACGATTATCGGCGGCCAATACGGCGTGGGCTACAATACGGACGAAAGCACGGGAGCGGCTATCGAACAGCGGATTCAGCAATGCCTTGAGGAGGTTTGCGCGGATCCTTTAGCGGAACTATTGAGCGGAGAGGGTGAAGTCACCAAGAAAACGCCGAACACTCAGTACATTGGCGGTACGCCGGATTCGATAGATGTACCGTTTTTTGGACGTGTGGATGTTTCGACATTATCCCTGCCAATTCTTACACTGGTGATCGCCGCGATTGACGGATTCAATCCCTGCGCCATGTGGGCCCTGTTGTTTCTGATCTCTTTACTGTTCCGTTTTGGTGACAGGCGAAGGATGTGGATACTCGGCGGTGCGTTTATCGGTGTTTCCGGACTAGTCTATTTCTTTTTCTTGGCCGCCTGGCTGAATGTATTCCTGTTTATCGGTATTACCCGTTGGCTGCAAATCACCATCGCCCTGGTGGCGCTGTGGGCAGGGTACTATCACCTGCGGCGTTTCTGGGAAAGCCGTCAGGGACTGGTTTGCAAAGTGAGCGACGCGCCGAAACGCAGAAAAGTGTTTGATCGGCTGAGGTTGATAATAGAAAGAAAAAATATCTGGCTGGCCTTAGCCGGCGTAGTGATGCTGGGGGCAGTAGTGAATTTGATCGAGCTGCTATGTTCGGCCGGACTACCTGCCGTGTACACTTCCGTATTGGCGCAGTCTGGTTTGACCGGCTGGCAATACTATGGCTATCTCCTGTTGTATATCCTGGTGTTTATGCTGGATGACATGATCGTGTTCAGCGTGGCCATGGTGACGCTGAGGGCAACCGGGATTGGTGGCGGTAAATACAGCCGTTATGCCAGCCTGATCGGCGGCCTGGTGATGCTTTTAATCGGCGTGCTGCTGATTGTTCGTCCCGGCTGGCTGATGTTCGGTTAAATTTTGCCGGAGGGGCCAAACTACGGTATACTAAAGTTCCATTAAAGTATTTTTGTTATGCCCGAAGAGAAGAAATTCAACTACACACAGGTTACCAGGTATATCTATATCAGCACCACGCTGTATTCCAGTGATGACATGCAAAAAGTATTGAATCTAGGAATACGGGCGGATGTGGATTTGGAGCTTGAAAAGATGGACCGTCCCAAAAGCTTGACGGCCTACCTTTGGTTGCCGGTGAAAGATTTTGAGGCGCCGTCCATGGAGCAATTTTATTTGGGCGTTGACTTCATCGATCAATTAGTGCGCAGAAAAATCAAGACCTTAGTTCACTGTAACGTCGGGTTCGGCCGGGCGCCCACGCTGGTAGCCGCGTATCTGGTAGCGATCAAAGGGAAGAGTTTAAAAAAGACTATCACCATGATTAGCCATAAGCGTCCAGGAGTCAGTCCCAACAGGAATCAGCTTGAGGCAATCAAAAAATTTGTCCGCTCGTTCCGTAACTCCAGGATGAGGGGAAAGGCGCAGATATAGTGCAAAAAAGTAATAAGTAGCAATGAATAAATTACAAACGATAAAAAGCATTTGCGCGTCTTTGTAACTTAGTATTTATTATTTGTTACTTATTTTAATGCGTCTCCACGTTTTTCTGGCCAAAGCCGGAATAGCCTCGCGGCGAAAAAGCGAACAATATATCAGCGAAGGGTTGGTGTCGGTCAACGGCAAAAGAGTTACCGGCATGGGTGTTCAAATTGATCCTCAAAAAGACAAAGTACTGTTCAACGGGAAGCCCGTTCAAATAGAGAATGAAATTGTCTGCATCGCTCTGTATAAGCCGAGAGGAGTTGTGACGACCATGCAGCGGGGCAAAGAAACCGGGCCGGTGATTCAGGATTTCCTTGAGGTTCCGGTCAGGGTTTTTCCCGTTGGCCGCTTGGATAAAGATTCCGAGGGGCTGATTATTTTAACCAATGATGGTGAGATAGCGTTGAAACTCGGCCATCCGCGATATGAACACGAGAAGGAATACCGGGTGGCCGTGGATAAGACCGTGACTGATGCCCATCTCAAGCGCCTGAGCCGCCCTTTTTTTATCGATGGGTATCGTACTCGCCCGGCTCAAGTGAGTAAAATAGACGATAAGGAATTTACTATTGTGCTCAAGGAAGGTCGTAAGCGGCAGATCCGGCGAATGTGTGAAATGGCCGGACTCCAGGTAGTGAGACTCATGCGCACACGGATAGGAAGTGTTGCCATAGGCAACATGCGACCTGGACAGTCGAAAACTCTTTCAGCAAAAACAGTGAAAGACATGCTCCATGATACCAATTCGTGATCACGAACGCTCGGGTAAGACGCCTGTTGTCACGTACCTGCTTTTGGGAGTGAATGTTGTCGTGTTTGTGTACATGATGACCCTGGGGCATTCGCTGGAAGATTTTGTGAAGCAATACGGATTGATTCCGGCTCTCATCACAAACGGTGAAGCGTGGCCATCCTTTATCAGCTCAATTTTTCTCCATGGCGGTTTTGGGCATCTCTTTGGCAACATGCTGTTTCTTCATGTGTTCGGAGATAACTTGGAGGCGCATCTCGGACGCTTACGATATTTGTTGTTCTATCTGGCGTCGGGAATAGCCGCTTCATTGGCCCATAGTATGTTTAACGCCGATTCAATAATACCGACAGTCGGGGCTTCTGGCGCGATCGCCGGATTAATGGGCGCGTATCTGGCGTTGTTTCCGCGGGCAAGAATTGATGTACTCTGGACCTTTGGTTTCTATTTTCAGAAAGCGACCGTTCCCGCGTCTTTCATGCTGCTGTATTGGATTGTTTTTCAGGTAATATTCGGGGTTGGCAGTCTGGGTATCGACGGGGCGGGGGTGGCGTATTTTGCCCATATTGGCGGTTTCGTTTTTGGCTACTTTTTATTGAAATTCCTTTCTCGCAACAGGCCAAAGATAGTCAATGTTGGTTTTTAGGGACTTGGGTTGCATGATAGTATATGGTTATATCGATGTTTCGCTGCCGAATAGCATGGA
The DNA here is from genome assembly GCA_030699685.1 of bacterium. Classification (GTDB taxonomy): domain Bacteria; phylum Patescibacteriota; class Patescibacteriia; order JAHIZJ01; family JAHIZJ01; genus JAUYLJ01. The sequence goes on from JAUYLJ010000052.1 coordinate 19,625, forward strand.
GGAATTTTTATCCCGCTAGGGCATGTACGAATAATCGTTTGACTTCCACAGCTTGAGGTGGCACAATACGTAGCCGATCTTTAAAGCAGAAAAACGCGTCACCCCCAAACCGAGAAGGAGAGCGGGCGATGATATACGGTGTCAAGATTGCTGGAATCGGCCGGGCTCTCCCGGGCACTGATGTTGCCGGAAGGGTCGTCACCAATGAGATGCTCTCGCGAGAGCTTCTCGATCTGCGTGAGGAACTGGTCACGAAAGGACAACTGTCTAGCCCCGATCAATGGGCTGGGTTGCCGGAAGAAGAACAGAGGGTTCAGGCTGCGCGCTGGCAGCAATTCGAAACCGGCGATGAGTGGATTGTCGAGCACACTGGTATTCGTGAACGGCGCGAAGCGGCGCCGAAAATCGCCACTAGTGATTTGGCGATCGCGGCGGGCAAGAAGGCGCTTGAACACGCCGGTTGGGATCCGTCTGACGTCGGCATAGTGCTGGTAGCAACGGTGTCGCCTGACCATCTCTACACTTCGCCGACAGCCGCCTTGGTACACCATGGCCTTGGTATCCCCATGTCAGATGACCAAGGATTGCTTGGAACGGACGGCATGGACATCAGCTGTGCCTGCTCCAGCTTTGGCAAGGCCTTCAAGGTTGCCTACGCACTGATCGTTTGCGGCATGGTCGAACGAGTTCTCATCACGGCGGCGGACGTAATGTCCCGAACCTACAACCGATACAGCCGGGCGCTTCGTCCGATCCTCGGAGACGCGGGCGCGGCCGTGGCGCTTGAGAGGGTGGATGCTGGAGAGGATGACTTCTTTGGGCCGGCGTCTTTCTTCGGAGGATTGGACGGCTCACGGGCTGATCTGATTGTTACGCCGGTTGGCGGGACAAGAGAACCGCTCGACGACCCGGAAGTCGTGTCCGATCCTTTCAACCAGGGGCACCGCATGGTGATGCAGGGACCGCAAGTGAAGAGGGGGGCGGTGAGACTGCTCGTCCCAAGGAACGTTGAAGACCGATCTAGTTGGCCATTCACGGTCATCAGCCAGGCGCTGGATCGCGCTGGTGTAGGGTTGCCATCCGTGGAAATGATGTTTCTGCATCAAGCCAACATGAGAATTATCGATCCGCTCACGGTCCAGCTGGAAGACATGGGGTTCAAGGGAGTCGTGTTCAATAACATAGAAAGGGTGGGCAACACAACCTCAGCTTCGATCCCGCTTCTCTGGTGCGATGCCCTAGAGGAAGGCAGTCTGCGGCCAGGAATGACCATTCACAACTGTGTCTTCGGCGGCGGTCTGTCCTGGGAAGCGTTCACACTTCGCTGGAGTCTCTCAAAGTAACCTGCTCGTTCAGTCCTGTCGCCCGACGGGACTTTTTGTTTGCATAGAGCCCAGGTGTGCAAATACCTTGATAGTACTCATAAACTTAGGACAAAGGATTTGCTCAGTGGATGACTTCAGCGTATACTTTAAGCATGGAAACATTCGAAATAGTATTTCCAATGCTTTTTAGCGGGATGGTCCCGCTGCTTATTATTTTCGCCATTGCGGCAATTATCGAGGGGAAAAACGATATGCACAAATCAAATGTTATCAAGCACGTCTATTTTTACTTAGTTTCGCTGATTACCCTCGTCGCCAGCGTGATTTCGCTTGGTTTCGTGCTTAAGGTCGGGCTTACTAGTACGGTATTTTCCGATGCAGCGGCATACGAGTATGCCACGCAACCGCCGGCTCTGTATCTAGGAAACGTGGATAAATCATCGGACGCCAGCTGCGACGGTGAATGTATCTATACGGAAGATGAAATCCAGCAAATCAGCCAATGGAAAGGCGAATACACTGCCTGGCTGGAGAACAGAGACATGGACGCCCGAGAGCAAAGCAGCCTGGTCTCCAGTTTATCCGTGCTGATCGTAGCTATCCCTCTTTTTTTCATCCATTTTCGTTCAGTACAAAAGGAGGCAAAAGCATCTGATAGCGAGGAACATCGGCGTCGTGTCATACGCCCGACCTACTTCTATCTCTCCAGTCTTATCGGTTTGGTAATGATTATCGTTTTCGGGTCGATGCTGGTCAATTTAGGGCTCAAAACCTATGTCTTCACCAAAGCTGACACGGAAGAAAGCTACCGGTACGCTCCTACCGAAGTGGATCCCTCGGTACGGGGAAGTTTGTCTGCCGTAGCGGGTTGTGAGGCGGATTGCGGCTTCGATGCCGAAACCATTCAATACGCTGAACGATATGACGCGGATTTTGACGAATGGAGCGAGACGCGCGAGGGTTCCAGCCGCAAGCAGTCCGAAGCCGCCAATGAGATCGCCTTCCTTCTGGTTGCCATCCCATTATTCTGGTACCACTGGCACGTCGCTCGCCGTGAGGGCAAAGAAAGCTCCTCGGTATAACTTGCCATAGGGATGAAAATGGAGTATACTGAGCACAGTAAGTATTGAACTCACGCGAACCATGAAGATCGAAGTCAAACGCGATCTCTGTATCAGCGCTGCCTCTTGCGTCGCGATTGCTCCCGGCGTGTATCAGCTCGATGACGAAGGGAAAGTATACATTGTCGACCCTAAGGGCGGTACTGATGAACAGATTCTCGAGGGCGCCAAGTCCTGCCCGGTTCAGTGCATCATCATCAAAGACGATACCGGGAAGCAGATTTATCCAGAACCCGCCGCCTAACATATGCCAAAACGTTCCACCAAGGGAGGAGCGACTGTCGCGAAGGTAAAAAAAGTTGTTGAAGAATTGCGTCCCGCCATCCAAGGTGATGGTGGGGATGTTTCGTTGGTCGGCGTTCGCGACGGTGTGGTCAAAATATCATTTGAAGGGGCCTGCACCACTTGCCCCATCTCTACGGTGACGCTGAAGATGTACGTTGAGGAAACATTGAAGAAAAGGGTACCCGGAATTACCCGGGTTGAAGCTGTAGGCTGATCCATGAGTTAATCGGATTACATTCACCGCCGCCTGTCTCCAGGGCGGCTTTTGTCCTTTCAACCTTTGCGCATAGGAGGTCACGTGAACTTTTGTGACAACAAGCTTGCGGTGGTGGCGTCCGGAAGTGGAACAACTTTCGGTTACCTCGCCCGGCATGTCCGGACGAATGTGCTGCCCTTCGATGGCTGCGTCTTGGTTCACACCAGAGCACGATGCGGAGCGGTGGATCGGGCTCGTGAGCTGCAAGTAGAGACACGACACTGGTCGAGGGCTCAATCCCTGACGGAAGTCATCTCGCCTGGCGAATTTCCCTTGGTCGTTCTGGCGGGCTGTCTCCGCGTTCTCCAGCCAGCCGAAGTAGCGCCCTACGGCCTGATGCTCAACACTCATCCGGGGCCTTTGCCGGAATTCGGCGGAAAGGGCTTCTATGGCATCCATGTCCACGCGGCGGTTCTCCGTTACCTTGAGCTGACGGGTCAGCACTATACTTGTGCCACGGTGCATCAGGTTAGCAGCGAGATCGACGCGGGAAGGGTGATGGGAGAGCACTGGCTGCGTCTAGCTGACAATGGCTGCTTTGATCCCGACGAGGTGGCTGAAACGCTTCTTCCATTCGAGCATCTGCTCATTGGCACGACCCTTCTTCGTCTGACTGCCGGTGAGAAGCCCGATGAGATATCGCCGGCTTCCCCCCGTCAGCTGGACTTCTCCAATGCCCACGTGTTGCAAGAAGCGCGTGAGTACGGGTTGGCCTACCAGGGGAATTGGTCGGCTGTCACGGAGGGAGTGAAGATCGTCTAGAACGGTACTTGCGGTTCATTTGGTCCGTGGTCATCAGATCACGGATTTTTGTTGACAAAAGTCAAGAAAGTATGATGATATTGACGTGGAAGTACTGGAAAGCAGTTTTGAAAATGAGGAGGCGGGAATGATAGAAAGGTACACGCCAGCCGACATGAGTGAACTGTGGTCAGATCAGTCAAAGTTCAATACTTGGCTGGAAGTGGAAATCGAGACACTGACCGCAAAGGAAAACGTAGGGCTCACCTCGAGAGGTGTTACCGCGCTGACGCGTGAACGGGCAAGTTTTACGGTAGAAGACATCTTGGTAAGAGACAGGGAAATTGAACACGATCTCCAGGCTTTTGTTGACGTGGTGCGGAAGTCTTTGGGCTGCGTAGCTAGCCGCTTCCACGAAGACATGACCTCTTTCGACGTCGTCGATACGGCCCAAGCTCTGCTTCTCAAGCGGTCTGGTGAGTTGATTCTTGCTCGTGTGGGGAAGCTCAAGGTAGCTCTCAGGCGTCTTGCTGAAAAACACGCGCTGACGCTTCGAGTAGGCCGGACGCACGGAGTTCACGGAGAACCGATCACTTTCGGTTTTGAGGTATTGAACTGGCTGCATATGATCTGCCAGGCTGAAGAATTGCTGGAAACCGGCTTTCGGCTGGTGGCGGTTGGCAAGCTCTCCGGCGCCATGGGTGTCTATACCCTAGATCCGGATATCGAAGAAGCTGTTTGTCATGATCTTGGACTCTCTCGGCCCAAGATCACCACGCAGATCCTCTCCCGCACCGCCCATGCCCAGTTGTTTTCAGCGATGGGAGTCATAGCTTCGGTACTCGACAAGATCGCCCAAGACATTCGGTCGGCCCAGCGCATCGAAGTCAGTGAACTCGAAGAGCCGAGGAAGGAGGGACAGAAGGGCTCATCGGCGATGCCACACAAGAGGAATCCGGTGATCTGCGAACGGATCAGCGGTCTCGCCAGGGTGCTGCGCAACAACGCTGGCGTTGGCTTGGAAAACATCGTGACCTGGGATGAACGGGATATCGCGCAGTCGTCGGCTGAACGAGTGGCCATGGTGGACTCTCTCTGTGGCCTGGCGTATATACTGGACAGGATGATCTGGGTGATTGAAGGACTGAAAGTCAACGCGGGTAAGATGCTGGAGAATTTGGGGTTGACCCAGGGCTGCATTTACTCGCAAGCGATCAAGACCCATCTCGTGATGCAGGCGCGGGAGCAGGGTGTAGATCTGGACCCTGATGCGATTTATGGCTACATCCAGTCCTGCGCGTTCAGTGCGATGGCCGAGAGGCTGTGGCTTCTGGATGTCATGGAAGAGACTGATTTACCAAATAGACTGCCTCTCTCAGCATTGACTTCCCGGGAAGCTCTCGACGCACTGACGGATCCCTGGCGCAACCTGAAGTATCTGCCACGAATCTTCGCTCGTTTCGACATTTCAATCAGTGTGCCTGACGGCCAATGATGTCATCAGCGGATTAAGACCATTGCCGAGTTGTGCCGTGCAACTTGGTGTAATGTCCAGCAGTCTGACAGACAGGCTGCTTTTTATTTCATTTTTCATTATGAGGCTGTGGTATAATAGCCGCATGAGATTTTCAGAATTGAAACAACAGATTCCTAAACACACCTGGTGGCTGGAAGAGGCGCCGATGGTGCTGCAGACCGTGCTCTGGGCCTGGCACGGATTTATCGAACAATACCGATACGGCCATCCGAAGTATCTGACCTTCGGTCTTTTCTTTCAGAAAGGTCAGTACGGATACGAGTTCACGCCTAGAGACGAAAAGGAAGCCGCCTGGAGACACATGCGGCAACAGTTAGAGCGACAACCCGCCTATTTCATCAATCTTTATAAGCGGTGGAAAGTATTGAGGAAGGATGTGCTTCGCGCGGCGCGGGATATTGAAAAACAACGCAACACAAACTTTGATCTGACAAGAAACGGCAAAAACTTCTTAAAATTCTTGACGTTGTATAAACAAGTAATGACTCCAAGCGTCATAATAGAGAACGCTGATGTCTACACCGATCGGGAAATTTTTGAAGAAACGGAAAAGAGGGTTCGAGGTCTGGCATTGGCACTTGTCCAGCCATTTGTCTTTGCCATGACCGCGCCGCTGGGACACGGATATATTGAGCGGGAGCGGATGGCGATTCTTGAGGCGGTTATTGAGCACAAAAAGGCCTTAGTGAAGAAAGACGCGGCCAATTTTGCCGGTCTTCAGTCTATAGATCCGGACTTGGCCAAACGATGTCAGGAGATTTCAAAGCGCTATTTCTGGATTCGGAATAATTATTGTCATGTTGAGAGGCTGGGCCCGGAAATGTTCTGGAAGCAAATGCGGAAGGAGGCAAAACGAGGCTTGCCGGATCTGCGCAAGGAGTTGCGGAATCTGAAAAATAAGCCTGCAGACGCGATGCGACGGCAAAGAACACTCAGGAAAAAGTACGAAATTCCAGGAGATTTATTGCGAGTGTATGGCGTATTGTCGATGTTCACTCTTTGGCAGGATGAACGAAAAGAACTAGGCATGATCGTTTCACGTATCATTCACGGATTCTGGGAAAAAGTAAGCGAGCGCACCGGGCTGGCGCATGCCGACCTGTTGAATCTTGGCTGGGAGGAGATGGAGCGTTTTCTTGCACATCAAGAATTTCCGACTCGGGCATCTTTGAGAGAGAGAAGAAAGTTTTCCGCCTACGTTACTTATCGACAGGGGAAGAGCTCCAAAGGCGCGATGATAACCGGCGCTCAGGCTCGATTGCTTTTCGCGTCACTCATGCGCCAGCTTCACTCCAATGAAGAATTGCGCGGAGTGGTCGCCAGCGCGCCTCGTCACGCGCTTCGGGGGCGAGTGCAGATTGTTACGGACGTGCGAAAACAGAAATTTCTCGCGGGACGAATACTAGTTACTAGCATGACCCGTCCTGAATTCATGCCGTATCTTCGAAAGGCTATTGGGATTATTACTGATGAAGGCGGAGTGACTGCGCACGCGGCTATCGTGGCGCGTGAGTTGCTTATACCCTGTATCATAGGCACCAAAGGGGCAACAAGAGCGTTGAAGGATGGTGACAGGGTGGAGATGGATTTGGTGAGTGGAGGCGTGAGAGTTATTCAAAGGTGACTAGTGCTCATAATTAACCAACTACCCATGTCCCTATTCCAACAACTTGAAGACAAAGCCAAACATAAACGCCGACGGATTGGGATAAGCATTTTTCGCTGGTCGGATCAGATTCGGGAAAGCTTACAACATTCCCAAGAGATAGCCGATGTCGTCATTTACGGTGATCCCCGCTACGATTTCGATGGAGTACCCGTAACAAACGAAGAGCAAATTGGACGGCTGATGGTTCAGGATTTCAAAGCGGGAAAGATCGACCAGTTTGTCCGCGGACAGGTGGATGATTTTGTTACGGTTGAGGAATACAAAAAGCTTTTTGGCGTGCCCAAAGACCAAAAACGTCTGGCGCTCAGCCTGATGCGGGACGCGCGCGGTAGGGAATTTTTTCTGGTTCTCGCCTCCAATCCCGAGGGGCAGAACCTGGAAGAAAAAATATGGTACATTGACGGCGTGACCAGCTGGCTGAAAGGAATATGGCCGGAATTGATTCCCAAAGTAGCCGTTATGGCCACTTGCCGGCCCGGTTCCTACGGTAAAGATCCGCTCATGTCAAAGAGTTTTGACGAAGCCGAAGCGGTCGTAAAGCACTTGACCGAAAAAGGCATTGAGGCAAAAAATGTCCACATTGAGCTGGAGAATGCCGCAATTTGGGCGAACCTGATTATGGCCGCCAACGGGACGACCGGCAACCAGATTTTCCGGGCGCTTGTTTATCTGGGCGGAGGCAAGAATTATTCTACCCCGACGATTTTT
>JAUYLJ010000060.1 GCA_030699685.1 bacterium
ACGATTTTTTCCGGTTACGGTGAGTACGAAGATAACAGCCGAAATGAAGAAGATTGGTATGGGCATATTGTGACGGCCGCGGCGCTTGTAAAGTAAATATTCACCATTATGAATGTAGCTCGTGAAATCACGGCCATAAAAAAGCAAGCGGGCGGCTGGTACCACAAAAACTTCCACGCCTGGTATCACCCTTTTTTCGCGGCCGGCTATGGGGCGACGACAGTGGCTGCTTCACGGTTGCCTGTTTTCAGCCGTTGGGGGATACATCTTTTCGCGAGCAATCTGACCGACTGGTTTTGGAGTAAAGGCGAACTGAAAAAAATGCGTGATTGGATCCTGCGGAACAACAAGACTAACACGCGCCATCTGGACAGCTTGATTCGTCAGTGGAAAAAAGATTGGCGGGCGTTTCAAAAGTATTTTCTGTGGTTTGAGCAACACGATTGGAAGAAGCTGACTGATGAAAAGTTGGCCGAAAAATACGAGCAACTGTACGATTCATACGTTTGGTGCAACTCAATTCCTTATCTGGCTGATGCTTTCTTGAGCGCGGGCGAAGAAGACGTAGTGAGTCAGCGACTAGGCGAGTTTTTGATATCAAAAGTTCCTCCGACTGAGTTGGCTGACAGTATCCAGCGCCTGACGCAACCTGTCTATGATTCTTTCGTCAATCGGAGCCATAAGAGTTTGCTGGGCCTCGCCTTCATGATAGAGCGTCAGCCGAAACTGAAGCGGTATTTGCTGCGGGAAGGGGTAATAAAAACCTTGAAACTGATACCGCAATATCCCCAGATCCAAAAAGCGCTTGATCGGTACGCGAGAGAGTTTCACTGGATTCATAATAACTATTTTGCTGTGTATCGTTTGGAGCATAAATACGCTTTGAAAGAAATTCGCCGCATGCTGAGAAGCAAAAACGATATCGCGGCCGAGCTAGGGAAAGAAACGCGGATGCACAAGAGAAACAAGGTGGACAAACGGCGACTGTTCGTACGACTACGCCTGCCGCGGGAATTGTGTAACCTGATCCATCTCAGCGAAAAGATTACCCGCTGGCAGGATGACAGAAAATCGGCCGTCTATCAGGTCAACGCTATCATGTTTCCCATGATGAAAGAAGTGGCGCGTCGAACAGGGTTTGACTGGGAGGATGTCGCGATGACGACCAAAGAAGAATTACTCGATGCCTTGCGAGAAAGAAAGCTGGAGGCAAAATCTCTCCAAAGTCGGCGGCTTCGCGCCACGACAATTCATGCACAGGGAGCGGTTGTGATTCTGACTCGTGATTCCGCCAAGAAACTTCAAATCAGCGATTTTCAATCCGAATTAAAAGGAGTGAAAGAGTTTAAAGGCATACCAGCCAGTCCGGGAAAGGCGCGCGGTCTCGTGCGTATTACCCGGTCCACCGCCGACATCCGCTCGCTTAAGACTGGAGAGATTCTGGTAGCCAACAACACCACCCCCGACTACGTCCCGGCCATGCGCAAGGCCGCGGCCATCGTCACTGAGCAGGGGGGTATCACCGGCCACGCTTCAATCGTTTCCCGCGAGCTTGGCAAGCCTTGCGTGGTAGGAGTTGAGGGAATTACCCGCGCCCTCCGGGATGGTCAGCGGATTGAGGTTCTGGCTGATTCTGGTACAATTAGAATATTAAAACAGTAAGAACACATCATGGATCTTCGCAAACATCTCGAAGTACTAGCTCACAAGAAACGGGTTAGGGTCGGCATTGCTCTCCACACGGTCACGCCGGGAATCAAGCTGTCCCTCAAACGCGCGTCGGAATTCTGTGAGGTGGTTGTCATCGGCAAGAAAGTAGGTGGATACAAGCATATTCCGGCAACCAAAGCGAATCTTGAAAATGTGGAGATGAAGGCGGTGATTGGCGGAAAGGTCGACGCATTGATCCGCGGCCAGGCGGACGCCTTCAAGTCCGAAGACGCGCTGGCGCGGCTTGGCGGCTACGATCGGCAAAACCTTCCCATGCTTCAAATTATGGCTGATCAGTTCGGCCATACTTTTTTTGCCGCTTCCGCCACGCATCCCGAAAACTGGACAATCAAATCTAAGATGATGCACGTAGACGCGCTCATCCCATTAGTAAAAAGTTTCGGCCTGAAGCCAAAAATAGGTTTTCGCACGCTCGTGAGGCCGGGCAGTGTCGGCAAGAATTTCCTGTTCGACATTACCTGGGAGCAGGCCGAGTACCTGGTTCAACACTACAGAAAAAAAGGCTATCAGGCGAGGAATTACAATATTGAGCTGGAAACAGCGGTGGCCGATAACGTGAATATTTTATGTTTCGCCACTGGCGCGACCGGAAACGTGGTGTCGCGGGCCTTGCTGTTCCTGACCCGGGACCCCTTTGTGGTGTATTTCCACGGAGGAATAAAAGAAACCATCATCCAGAACAACAGGACGCTTCAGGATTACACGAATCACTTTATTGTTGCGGCCGCGTTCGTGAACCGGAAGAGGAAATAGGATAATCGCGCAGGTGAGGATGATTATCCTCACCGCTTTTTGGTAAATAAAAGAGGGTGGATCCAGATGGATCCACCCTTGTGTTACAGGTTGAAAGTGCGGGGCTAGTCGCGTGGCCGAGTGGCCAGCGACAGCCAGTAGGCGATGCCGAGCGGCAGAGCACGCTCGTCTGGGTTGAACTTCGGGCAATGGTGCCCGAAGCCATGTACAGCCTGTTCCGCCTCAGTGTGGCCGCCAGCCCCGAGCAGCATGAAGTTGCTCGGGATGCCTGCGTCGTGCCGGAAGCGGCCGAAGCTCTCACCGCCCATGATCTGCGGGCAGTCGGCCCAGACCCGCGGGACTTCAATCACGTCTTCGGTTTTGACCCAACGTTCGACGTCGCAAGCCGCCAGGACGGCTGTCTTACTAACACTCTCATCGTTAACGGTCGGGACATGTCCAACCTTGTGGTCGACCGTGACCGTCACGTCTGCGTAGATGGCCCTGAACAGCATGACGATCCCGTCCAGTCGGCTCTTGGCCTCAGCGTAGGATTCGCTGTCTGCCGCCCTGAACGAGATCACGAACTCCAACCACGAAGGCAGGATGTTCGCCGCCATTGTCGAAGCGGTTGGCGTGGCCGCGTGAACGAGCGCTTCGGGAATTGGTTGCAGGATCTCGGTTTCGAGAGCCTGAACCCACCAGGCATATACTCCGGTGAGTGACCCCCTCTCCCTCAGTTGGATCACGTGGCCGCCCTCGGTCTCGAGCCGGATGGTGATCCGGTCCGAGTGGGCGGTAATGTTGCCCTGACGGGTGGCAAAGGTGCCGGTTGGCAGTACTCCACCCAGTTCTGGTGCCGAAGTGATCACGTGGAGGCCGTAGACCTCCGCCAGACCCTTAGTCCCGCCAGCTTTGATCAGTCCCGGCTCTCCCCCCGGAGGAATCTCCTCCGCTTGGGTGAAGATGAGCCGAACGTTGCGCGTGAGCTGTTCAGGGTGACGCGCGAGGAAGGTTCCGGCTGTCAGCAGCATCGCGGTGTGACAGTCGTGCCCGCAGGCGTGCATGATACCGTCGTTCTGCGACCTCCACCCACAATTAGCATCTTCCTGGATCGGAAGAGCATCCAGGTCAGCCCGGAAGCCGATTCGCGGCGTATCCGGTGGGAGTATGGTGTTAGTGATGTCACACACCACGCCCCCGACGGGATACAGCGGAACAAGGCTAGCGAGTTTGAGCTCTTCAAGCACTTTCTTGATTGTCTCACTCTCCTCCCAGCCCAGCTCGGGATGTTGGTGGATCTGTCGTCGCAATCGGCGGACAGATCGCATCAGTGTGGGCGGGTCAACCATTTCGTGAATTCGAAGCATCTTATTACCCCCACGGGCTCGTGCCCTTGTTTTTGCGTGACAGGCCAAACAAGCAGCAGACTTTTAGCCTGCTCTGGAACAAATTTTCCAAGGAACATGAAAGCAAAGTTTCACGGGAGTATACAGGAAATGGGCATATTTGTCAACCCTGTACCCGAACGAGCGCAACGAGTGAGTGGTACAGGGTTACAGAAATAAATCCAAATCCCCAAGTTGTCGTTTTTTGATTCTTATGCTATAATAAACCCACTTGTATGAAAGTAAACACCCTTCCTTTTCAAAAAATCTCCAAAGAGTCGGTTGATCAAGCCGGCGGCAAGGGCGCGAACCTCGGCGAATTGACGAAAGCCGATATTCCGGTACCGCCGGGCTATGTGGTGACGGCCGAAGCTTTCCAGAAATACCTTGAAATCACGGATTTAAACGTTGAACTTGACGCTTCGCTTGATCGTTTGGGAAAAACGATCAATGATATCAGCTCAGTGGAGCGTGAGTCGCGGCGTTTGCGAGCGTTAATTGAAAAAAAGCCGATTCCGGCCGAAATTAAGAAGGAGATTGACCAGTCTTTCGCCAAACTGAAAACGAAATTCGTGGCCGTACGCTCATCCGCCACGGCCGAAGACTCGAAAGTGGCCTCCTGGGCGGGCGAACTGGACACCTTTCTTTTTGTCACTAAGCCTGATGTTGCCGCTTTCGTCCGAAAATGCTGGTCGTCGCTCTACACGCCGCGCGCTCTGTTCTACCGTTTTGAGAAAAAACTGCATCAACAGATGATCCGGGTGGCCGTGGTTGTCCAGAAAATGGTTGATTCAAAAGTATCCGGCATCGCTTTCACCACTCATCCGGTGACCAAAGACCCGAATCAGATGATTATCGAAGCCGGCTGGGGATTGGGTGAGGCGATCGTGTCGGGCCAGATCACCCCCGATGCCTACGTGATTGATAAACAAGACGAAACAATCATGGATATCAACGTGAATTCCCAGGAGATGATGATTGTTCCGGTCGGACCCAAAGGTACGAAGAAAGTCACGGTTCCAGTGGCGCTGAGAGAGAAACAGAAACTGACCGGCCCCAAGATCATGGAGCTGGTGAAAATACTGCGGAAAGTCGAAAAACATTATGGCAGCCCGCAAGACATCGAATGGGCGTACGACGGGAAGAAGTTTTACATAGTCCAAACCCGTCCGATAACGACCTTGTAATTTCATTCATGGAGGATTCAAAACAAACAGCATCACGGCTCGATGACCGGATTGACGCGGCTCTGCAGAGCAAATCTGCCAAGCAGGCTTTGCGTTTGCTCAATGAGCTGAGGGATCAGAAGAGCCCGGACAAAAATACTCTCCAAAGACTGCGAGCCGTGGCCTTGCCGATTCTGCCCGTGTCAGGCTTGCTGGAATTATTTGAAGACGATCTGGCCCCGGCGCTGGATTTTAATGTGTCTGACCGCCTGCGCATGAGGCTGGTTGGGTTGCCGCCGGAAAATCAGGACAATCTCAAACGAGAACTCATCAAGTCGCTCCAGAGAAACACGAAGCCATTTTTGGCGCGGGGCGGCGATGGCCCGTCAGCCTGGTTGAAGCTGTTCCAGGATTCCCGCCAGTCGCGCCAGCCTGTTACTAAACATCAGAAATACGTGTCGCTTACGCCCGATGCCCAGCTGCATGTTGAGCGTTTGCTTCAGGTACTGCGGATTATCAATTCAGGTTCAGAAGAACTTGAGGGGATGGGAGAAGAAATGATGGTTAGGGATGAAAAAGGAAATTTCCATATGTTGAGAGGAGGGGAGTTGGTTGATGTGGGCATAGAGTCGAAACAGCCGGTACCGACACGCGTTCCCGCCGTCGCTCCTTCACCAATACCTCCCGCTTCCGTCAAGCCGATTCCAGCCCTAGCGCCGCCTCCACCGGCGATCATTCGGCCAACCGCCAATTTTTTCATCCATCCGGATGATGAAAAGGAAGTTTCGGCGCACCGCACGCAGTTAGCGGCCTATGATTTGCCGGACAAAGTGGATTTGCCTGCGGCGGTCAATCGGCTGATTGATGAGTTCAAACTGACATTCCCCGAGCAGAATATCAGGGATCGTTTTGTCAGTATCATTACTTCCCGATTGCGCGACGTCAGAGATTTGATAGAGACAAAGAGCATGCTGACGCGCTCAATGGATGTCGGTGGCGTAGGTTTGCCCGAGGACCAAGTCATGTCCATCCTAGCCCAGGTTGAAGAAGAAATTTTGAAAATACGGCACCCTCAGCCGCTCAAGCCCTTTGTCCCTCCATCGGCGGCGAAACCCGTTTCTCCGCCCCCGCAAGCGACTAAGCCCATTCCTCCGGCTCCTCCCAAACCGGTCTCCAAGCCGGTACCACCGCCTCCTCCTCCACCTCCCAAGCCCACACCACTCCCTCCACAAACCCCCGTGAAGCCAGTTGTTTCTTCTCGTCCTACCGTGAAGCGTTCCTTGGAAGCGGCGCGTCCGAAAGTATCCGACATCACCCCTCCGAAAAAAATGGTCGGGCCGGTCGAAGAACTCGCCGAACTGACCCTCGATGATTACCGCAAACTTGGAAAGACGCTTGAAGACTCCAACGACAAGATTCTGGAAAAGCTCGATCTGCTGGAAGAAGACTCGTACCTGAAAAGAGCCGAAGGCGTGAAGGCGTGGAAGCGCAGTCCGGTTTACCACACCTATTTAAATATTGGCCGCGAAAGCATGGAAAAGGATATGGCTGTCGTGGATGTCATCCGCCGGCGTGAAGAGGATGGGCGTCCGGTATTGACGAAAGAAGAATTCCAGAATGTAGCCGATTTGAATAAACGAATAAGTTTTTAACCTATGCCTCTTCAGTTTACCGTCCCACAATTCATCGATGTTGAAGACAAGATCTTCGGGCCGATTTCCGTCCGGCAATTCGTGGTGGTGATGGGCGGGGGCTTCGTATTGGTGGCTGAGTATTTTATACTTCCTTTCGTGGCCTTTATGTTCTTTGGCCTTATTACCGCCGGATTGATCGCCCTCTTCGCTTTTTTCAAAATCAACGGACAGTTTTTTCACATCTTTCTTTTGAATTTAGCCACCACCATCGTTCGGCCCAAACTCAAACTTTGGGATAAGACCGTGTCTGATGCAGAGATCTCCGACGCGGATGATCTCGCTGAGAATGATGGCGGGCGCCCCGCTGCCCAGAAAAGAACACCCAGTCGCAGTCGTTTGCAAGAGCTTTCGCTGATTGTGGATACTGGCGGCGCTTATGGAGAAGAATCGTGGGAGCTGGGACGATCTGATAAGGATATTTTGTAACCTATGGCGAAAAAGAATAAAGAAAATAAAACAGGCTCAACGCAGAAACTGCTGCCAATAGCGGAAATCAAGGACGACACCGTCGTACTGAAAGACGGCACTCTTCGTTCTGTCATTCTCGTTTCCTCAATAAACTTCGCGCTCAAATCCGAGGATGAACAAAATGCCATTATTCAGGCCTACACCCAGTTTTTGAATTCGTTTGAATTTCCCGTCCAGGTGGTGATTCAGTCGCGGCAGCTCGATATCGATGAATATCTTGACCGGCTGGAGAAAGTTGAGAAAGAGCAGACGAATGAACTGTTAAAGATGCAAACTAGGGAATACCGGCAGTTCGTGACTGAGTTGATAGAGCTGGCAGATATTATGAGCAAGCGTTTTTACGTCGTTGTTCCCTACATACCTTCGACCGTGAAAACTACCAAGAAGTTTCTCGACCGCGTGAAGGAGTTGGTTACTCCTAGCCAGGTGATTACACTCAAGAAAGGTCAATTCGACAAATACCGCACTGAATTGACCAAGCGGGTTGATTTTCTTGTCAGCGGTCTTGGAGCGATGAGTTTGAAGGCGGTGGCGCTCGATACCCAAAGTTTGATAGAGTTGTATTATAATACTTACAATCCGGAAACCTATGATCAGCAGGAATTGGTTTCGGTTGACAAAATTCAAGTAGAACGATAATGCCCGAAATTGATCTCCAAAAATCAGCCCCCGTTCCCGAAACTCCGCGCCAAAAGCAAGTCATGACGCCGGAACAGCGCCACGCCGAAGAGCGCCAGACGATCGAGAAAGAGCGCCGGGCCATCGAGTCTGAGCGCATTTACCGCGAAGGCGTCGTCACCATCCGGGATTTGATCGCTCCAGCGGCTATGAAAGTCATGCCTACCCACATCGAGCTTGGCGGAAAACATGTCCGCACTTTGTTTGTCGTGACCTATCCCCGGTATTTGACCGTCGGCTGGTTCGCGCCCGTGGTGAATTTGAATCTGACGCTGGACATCTGCATGTATTTTTACCCCGTCAAATCCGACGTGATCCTGAAACAACTGCGGAATAAAGCCGGAGCGCTTGAAGCGCAAATCATGGCTGACGCCGAGAAAGGCGCCGCGCGCGACCCGATGCGGGAAACGGCACTCCGTGATGTTGAGAAACTGCGAGATGATCTCACGCAAGGCATTGAAAAATTTTTCCAATTCGGTCTCTATGTCACGATTTACGGCGACTCAAAGAATGAGCTGGACGAGCTGACGGACAGGATCGAAGGGATGTTTGGTTCGCGGCTGGTGTATTCGAAACGCGTCTTCTATCAAGCGGAACAGGGATTCAACTCGACTTTGCCGCTGGCCATGGATGAGCTCAACATCACTTTCAACATGAACACATCACCGGCCGCGTCATCGTTCCCCTTCATCTCGTCTGAACTCACTTCGGACAATGGCGTGCTCTACGGCATCAACCGACACAACAACAGCTTGATACTCTT
>JAUYLJ010000066.1 GCA_030699685.1 bacterium
CGCTCCGCTCATCGCCACAACGGGCCGCGGTCCCCGCTGTTCTGCTCGTCGCTTCGCGACATCGCACAACAGCGGCTATACGACACGTCAGTCATACGCCTTCGGCGTCTGCCTGCCGCATCGCATAGCCGCGGCCCGTTATGTGCCATTAATTCTTTACCCTAGATATTCCTTATGAAACTACAAAACAAGATAACTTTGATTACTGGTTCGACAAGCGGAATCGGTGAAGCCACCGCAAAGTTGTTTGCTAAAGAGGGCGCAACGGTAATTGTTAATGGAAAAAACAACAGCAAGGGCGGACTGAATGTTGTTAATGAGATTACCTCAGCGGGAGGAAGCGCCATTTTTATTCAAGCAGATGTTGCTGATCAAAAAAACGTTGACGGCATGTTTGAAAAGATCATCAAGCAATATGGAACAATAGACATTCTTATCAACAATGCCGGCGTTGCTCGCAGCAAGACATTCCTCGAAACAACCTACCAAGACTGGCTTAATGAATTTAACGATAACTTCTTTGGAACTGTGTTGTGTTCACAGCGAGCAACCGGAATCATGCTTGCAAAGAAAAGTGGGGTGATTTTAAATACATCCTCCATTCGAGGAAATTTACACACTGGACGAGAAGGTATTATGCCCTATTCGGCGGCAAAAGCGGCGGTGAGTAATTTCACAACAACATTAGCGAAAGAACTTGCCCCGTCTATTCGGGTCAACGCCGTTGCGCCCGGTTTTACGTATACACCGTACTATGACACTCTTACAGAAGAGACAAAGAAAGGCTTTATTGAAAAAACGTACCTCAAGCGTTTTATTCAACCAAACGAAATTGCTGAAGCTTTTCTTTATCTCGCAACTGCTGAGGCCATTACTGGTGAAATCTTGGTAGTTGACGGTGGCTTCACTTTAAAAAACGGGTAAAGAATTAACAGCACATAACAGCGTGTATACGATATTGTCACATCGCATACGCGCAAACGTTGTATGACATGGCTAACATATAAAAGATATGTACCTCGAACTCGGGGCAAGGTAGCCCAAGACTGAGACACACATGTTCGCCACAGCATACAACACCGTATATCTGGTTCCGCAAATGAAGAATTCTTGATTATTTATTTCTGATTGATCCTTAATAAATGAAGAAGCCCCGCACACAGAATTGCTTGTGAGCAATCTATGCCGGGGCTTTGGATGTCTGTCGTTCTCCTCGTTCAGGAACGGCAGTTCTCGAAGTAGACGTAGAGGTCGCCGCGACTCAACTGGCTGTACAGCTCCTGGCAGAGGGCCTTGGCACCGGCCTCACCGAGAGACTTGACGTACTGACGCCAGCCGTTCGCCATGTTGTTGGCATCGTAGAAATGGATACCGGGGGCGGTGTCCTCCCAACGAAGCCAACCGCAGCGCAAGAGGTGCAGCCGCGCACCCCACATCTGACCCGTTGGGTCATTGTTCGGAAGAAGGCCCTGCTGGTAGATACACCAGCGAATCGCATCGTCCCGCGTGTCCCTGAACTGGTTGCTTCCCAGCTCGGCGAAGGTCGCCGTCTCCTTCGGCGTCTTACTCTGCAGCAAGTCCTTGAAGACGCGAGAGGCTTTCTTCTCGCCGTTCTGGGAGAGCCCGACGCACGCGAACAGCGCGTACTGCCGGTCATAGTCCGTTTCGTTGACCAGGCCGATCAGGTCACCGGCGGGATTGATGCTGGGACCGACTTCGGAGAGCGGGATCAGGAAGTAATCGCCGTAGCTGACCATCACGTCGGGCTGATCCGCCAGCGCGATCGGGGCCAGGGCGAAAGAGAGCGCGACGAGAGCGAGGAGAGTGTAAAAGGGCTTCACGTGGTCCTCCTTGAGCCAACTGGCTCAGTGAAGGTTGTGGATTTAAGGACGCGTTGGCGTCCCACCGCCACTGCCGTTTGCTAAGCAGTGATTTGACACCATATACTAATATTGTCTTTTTGTCAAGAGCTTGATAGTGGAAATGTCTCAGCAGCAAAGCTGACTTGCGAAAAACCCTATGTTAATTAAGGTAAAATAATCAAGAATCCCTCGTTTGCTCCACCCAAATCCCTTGTTCGTTACGGGGTGCGCTCCGCGCAATTGTACCCCTTCACTCACTTCGGGACTTCAGATACACGCAAACGTTATGTGCCATGGTCGCTATGACTAATAACAGCCCAAAAGAGATTAGAGTATTTATTAATAAAAGTGGTAAGAACTTTAGAATATTTAAATTATTTCGAACGACTAACGACCCCGAGAGCATTTATCTTCACATGGAGCGGCATAGCGCTTTAGAAGGATCTGGCACGGGTAAATTTTTCCTTATGGGAAACACAGAAAGCCCATTCCTAGGAAAAATATTTTACGAGCAATCGAACATCGACTTTCATCCAATTGACCATTCTAGCGTTCATGCTGATGGGAGACGCCACATAAAATTCAAAAATGGTGAATATGAAAATATAACGTACGGTATACCCCTCAAGGGTCTTGAGACCGCGAAGCCACTTTGGACGATTGTCCCTGGTGAGTTCAAATCTGAAAAGGAGGTTAAAATTCTACCAAAAAACGAATTTGTTATAAATGAGCCAGACGAGGTACGTGCCAGATGTATAATAGTCTTTGCCACTCCGACAGGTAATCTAAATCTAACAATTCCGTTTCCTGTCGAATATTTTGATATGTCGAATAATCGATTTCCTCTGAATATCTTTGGATTCCAAATGCCAAGCTTTTCGATATTCTTGTTAGTCTTTTCGAGTTTAACCTTCTTGGTGCCACCGCCGCGCTCTTACGCATTTAGCGATATTGGTGGACTTACCCCTTTTATTAAATCGATGCAAGTAGATCATATGGAAGTAGAATTGAGAGGGATGGTTTATTCACGTAGCGACCACAGCACCTAACACGGGCTAGCCGGTTCGCGAGCTAAATAAAATTATCTTTCCCACTATGAGCGATTACACTGGGGTTATCATCGAAGAAAGTCTTGAGAAAACCAACGTATTGAAAGAGGTTTCAATACTCAAGACGAAAGTCGAGAAAGTAACTGAAAAACATAAAACACCTTGGGTGAGTCAGTGGAGTCTGCATACCGTAGAGATACCAATTGATGAGGCGGATAAGATTGCTGAGAGGCTGAGCAAATCACTCGACTCTCGCCATAGCTGGTATGCAGACTTTAAGAACGAAACGACGCACTTTATTATCTTTCGGAACAAGGTCTTCAAGATTGATCGAATGAGCAAAGAGCAGTACGACGAGGCCAAGCAATACGGAATATCTCTTGGCATACCAGAATACCAAGTCGACTTTCATCCAGAGGTAAAGCGGTGGGAAAGATAATTTTACTTAGCTCGCTCACCCAAATTGCTCCTTCATTCCGGCGGTGTGCTCCGCACAATTCTACCGCCTTCATTCCGTCGCAACTTCGGCTAGCCCGAAACGTTGTACGAAATTGACTTTCCTTTACTAAAAGATCGAGCCCGCTGGTTTCCCAACAGGCTCGGTACCTGAAAGTGCTGTGAGGCATCAAGCGGCGACGAATCGATAGCACGGCGCGCGCTGGCTGAAGACGAGCTCGTCTGTCATTGGGTCGCGGAAGAGCATCCGCCATCCGGCTCGTTCGGGCTGCTGATGAGGAATAAAGACGAAAGAGGTCGTCGTGTTCGGCGCGACCTGTCGACTTTCGACATCGATGACTTGCCGCTCCGGGTGACCGCCTTTTGTGACTCGCCGGATTACGCCGCGATCGATAGCCTCCTGACCCTCCATCATAACCACCTGTTGCCCGGGAACAAAGGTGAGCGACTTAGCCATTAAGACCCTCCTTTCGGGTGTCGATTACACTAGCAGGAAAGCCCCGGAGCGTCAAGCAGCTTGCAACACGGCAAATAGCAGTTTGGAAGTACCGCCCCGTCTATCAATACCATCGGAAAGCCAACTCCGTACAACAGCGCGTAACCGATGCGGTTTCTGGCATCCGGCGCAGCCGTTCGCTTCCGAAACCGCTACATTTGCTGGTGTTTTCCGCTGACGCGGAGTATTCTAACACCAACAACGTCGGTTACGCGCAAACGTTGTGCGAAATTTGAATTTTGAATTAACTTTTAATAAAAATGGCTAATTCTTTTTTTATCAAAACGATCATTTTTGACATAGGCGGCGTTATTGTAAACTCATTTGGCAAAGAATTGATTGATTACACGTCTGGAAAGCTGGGTATTGAACAATCCAGGATCCGCGAATTAATGAACAGATACGAGCCATCTCTGCAAAAAGGGTTGATAAGTCCCACGGAATTTTGGAAAAAAATTATTAACGAAAATGGTAGCAACGTGCCATCGGATAACGTATTAGAATCTCTTTGGATTGAGCCCTATGTAGAGAATGTCCATATAGATGAGCACATGATCAACTTGGTCAAAACCCTGAAGAATAATTACATTGTTGGATGCATTTCCAACTCCATTGTTCCACATACCCTGTACAACAAAGAAAGAGAGCTCTACTCTCTTTTCAATCCATGTTTACTTTCAGATGAAGTGCACATAAGGAAGCCCGACAAGGAGATATTTGAGCTTTATCTAAAAATGACAAAGTGTGAGCCACACGAAGCCATTTTTATTGATGATGAAGCACCACTATTAGTTAATGCTCAAAAAATGGGTATGAATACAGTTGTTTTTCAAAATATTGACCAGCTAAAAAAAGAATTAGCCATTTTTAAAATCAATATTGAAGAAAGTCAAAATTCAAACATCGCACAACACCTAATATGAGGAAACGTTAGGTGAAATTTTCTCGGGCAAAATCTAGCAAATGTTTATATAATTGAAATAATATTTTTTTCTCAATATGGCACTAAATAGGCAGATTAAAATTCTTCTCTATGGAGGAAACATTTGGTATTTTGGTGAGGGAATGCTCGGCCCTCTTTTTGCCGTGTTCACAGAACGAGCGGGTGGAGACATTTTGGACATTACTTGGGCATGGGCAACATACCTGATTCTTGCGGGTTTGCTTTATATCGTTGTTGGAAAAATAACGGATAAATACGATAACGCAGAAAAAATAATGGTTCTTGGTTACGCTTTCAATGCACTTTTCACTTTTGGGTATTTATTTGTTTCCACCACATGGCATTTATTTATTGTGCAAGCGGGTTTAGGAATTGCCGCGGCTATGGCAACCCCAACATGGGACGCGCTGTACGCCAAGCATGAGGATAGAAAACATGGCGGATTTCAATGGGGCCTCGCGGGTGGAGAAGCGCAGATTATTACCGGGATAGCGATTGTTGTTGGTGGTTATATTGTAAGTCTCGGCTCATTTACAGCTTTGTTTATAACAATGGGAACCGTTCAAGTAATGGCCACAATTTACCAGGCACGGATACTAAGAAAGAAATAATGTTGTCCAAAAAAATATGTTCCACGTCGTTCTATCCTAAATGTTACCTTTGCCAAACATCGTACACACGTAAACGCTCGACGTAACTTTTTTTCACATTTTCCGTGCTAACAAATAAACAGATAGAGCAAATCGTCGACGAAATAAAAAAAGATGGACGTATACAAGCCATCTTATTGTGCGGTTCGTATGTTTATGGCCACCCGACAGAAGAGAGTGATTTAGATGTCCGAGCTGTCACCATGGGTAGTAATAATTGGCAGGAATGGGACCGTATACGGTTTGGACATAAAGTAGAATTATTTTGTAATCCCGCAGAGGTTATCCTTGGTTACTTTGAAATGGGACGCAGAGATAGTAAGCCGGATGCTCTGCATTTCTGGACCCATGGTAAAATTGTCTATGATCCCAACGGAATTGCAAAACAACTTCAGCAAGAGGCCGGCCGATTACTTAATCTTGGACCATATAGCGGGTCGTGGGATAAAAGTGAAAAATACATTGTCTAACGATGTGTATCTGTCGCCCGCCTATACTTTCAGCTCCGGAGGGGTAACTGATGATACACAAACCTTGTATAATATTACATATAAAATACAGAGAAATAAAAAAGATGACTGAAAAGAAAAAACGAATAGAGAATAAACGTTATTTATTGCCTGTCTACATTCTCCTGTTATTTATCATGTTTATTCTTCCATACTATAGCGCGGAGGAATACTCCATATTAAAGAACACAACGAGTCAATTGGGAGCCCAACATGCGCCTAATGCATGGATTATGAATATAACATTTTGCTTGCTGGGCATTGCGTGTATGCTTGAGGCTTGGATATATCTAAAAACTTTTTGGGTCCACAAAATACTATTAACTATTTTTGGAACAGGACTAATTTTGACGGCTGTCTTTCGGCATGAGCCAATTATTGAGGGAATTCCATATAATGATTTTGAGAGCGCACTTCACTCTCTTTTTGCCACAATTGTAGGTTTTTCATTTACCCTTTTTGCAATTAGTGCGGCATTTATTGAAAAAAGAAATAGTAAAAAGTTACTAGCCGTGTTAGTTGGACTAATAGCAACGGGTCTATCTGTTTTAATGATTACTGTTACGGATTATACCGGAATCTGGCAAAGGCTAATATTTATTATTTCGTTCGCATGGTTAATGCTTTTCTTTGAAGGCCTAAAAAATAGAAATACTATCGATATTTCCACTACTCACTAACGTAATTTGTTTAGTGGGAATGTGATGATCGTATATTTTAAAACAGACATACTGGAGCGCTAAATACAAAAACGGTCAGTGTCAGATAATAATGTATTCACGACGCGTGGCACATTTTTAAAATCCTATGCATTACTTAAGCCCAAGTAACGCGACAAGATTGAAAGCGCGCCCACCACATCTTTTTGCCAAATGCGAAACCACATCTTCTCCTAACTGTATAAAAAAACAGAAACCAAAGTCGCTTGTGGCACGACCATCTTTACAAAAACCGTTTTGTTGTGGTCAAGCTTACTAAACAATCTTCACAAACTTCCGCTTGCCTACCTGGATGATAGCGCCGGAGGGCCAGTGTTTAGCCATTTGCCAGTCGTTTTCGGCTTTCCCGTCCACCTTGACCGCTTTTTGCTCCACCAGGCGCCGAGCCTCGCTCTTGCTTGATGCCAGCTTCGCTTCCACAAGCAGGTCAACAAGCGGCAATTTCTTTCGTTTGACTGCATATTCAGCAATATCCTTCGGCGTTTGATTCTTGCGAAAGACGTTAGTGAACTCCTGGCCGGCCTGGGAAGCGGCTTTAGGTCCATGATAGAGCTCAACAATGGTCGCGGCCAATCGGGCTTTAATGTCGCGGGGATTGGCGCCCCGATCCAGCTTTTTCTTGATCGACTGAAGCTCATCAACCGGCACGCGGGTGGCTAATTCAAAATACTCCATAATCAACTTATCCGGGATGGACATAAGCTTGCCGTACATCTCTTTTGGCGAGTCGGTCAAGCCGATGTAGTTGCCTAAGCTTTGGCTCATCTTGCGTTTGCCGTCTGTGCCGATCAATAGGCGCATACTCATCACTTCCTGAGGCTCCTGGCCGTTCTCTTTCTGCAAGGGCCGGGCTTGAAGTTCGTTGAATGTCTGATCAGTGCCAATCACCGTCAAATCCGACTCAAGCATGACCGAGTCGTAGGCCTGGAGAATGGGGTAGACTGGCTCGTGGTATCCGATTTCTTTGCCAGCCTTTTGGCGCTCCACAAACATGTCACGCTCCATCAGCTGGGCCACGGTGAAACGTGCCTGAAGTTGTAGCAATTCTTCCGCCGACATTTTGTCATACCACTCGGAGTTTCGACGAACTTCGGTTTTGGAGATATCCAGGATCAAGCCCGCCTGATCGATGTAGTGTCGGGCAAGCTTCTCCACCTCTTTCTTGTCTTTCAAGGTCCTAGCTCTTTGCTGATCAGTTGGGTCGCCAAAGCGGGCGGTAAAATCACCGATCAAAAACACGATTGTGTGCCCCAGCTCTTGAAAGGCTCTGAGTTTCTGGTACACTACGGCATACCCTAAATGCAGGTCAGTGGTCGTCGGGTCAACACCATGTTTGATCCTGAGTTTCCTGCCAGACTGAAGCTTTTTTTTGAGGCTGTCGGCCTGAATTATCTCCTCCACTCCGCGGGTAAGAAGATCGGCCGGCAATGATGTAGAAGTTGACATATTGCTTTCAATTATAGTCTAATTTGAGTATAATGACAAAACATGCGGGAAGGAATTGGAGATACTTAAACGAGGCGCGATCCGGTATGAACGGAAACATATTATACATATGAGCGGACCAACGGTTACCCCATACCACAAAACCTGGAAAGACGGGGGCGGTGAAAAACCCCCTCCTGCTTCCGATCCTCAAAAATCAAAGAAACCCCGAAATAGAAAAAAGCTTTGGGCGCGGATTGGTGTTCTGGCTCTGGTGCTGTTCGGTATTGGGGTCATCGGGGTTGTAGGCATATTTGCCTGGTATAGCCGCGACTTACCCGACCCGGACAAGCTATTGGAGCGTGAACTGGCTCAGAGCACCCGGATTTACGACCGGACCGGCGAAACATTGCTTTATGAGATACACGGCGACGTGAAACGCACGCTGGTGCAGCTTGAGGATATACCAGATCATTTTAAAAACGCCACTATTGCCATCGAGGATAAGAATTTTTATACCCACTCGGGATTCTCGATCGCCGGCTATGTCCGCGCCGCCTGGATCAACATCACTTCAGCCGGCCGGCGACGGCCCGGGGGATCGACTATTACCCAACAGCTGGTTAAAAACGCCATCCTGACCACTGAAAAAACCTACACGCGTAAGATTAAAGAGCTGGTGCTGTCGTATCAACTTGAGCGTAAATTCTCCAAGGACCAGATTCTGAAGCTTTATTTCAATGAAATACCCTACGGCTCCGTCTCTTACGGCGTTGAGTCAGCGGCACAAATTTATTTCAGCAAAAGCGCCAAAAACCTGACGCTGGCTGAATCCGCTATCCTGGCCGCTCTTCCGCAATCGCCAACTTACTATTCCCCTTACGGCAGCCACGTGGAGGATCTGATCGGCCGGCAGCACCACATTCTGGATTTGATGGTGGAACTTGGCATGATTACCTCTGAAGAAGCTGAGACGGCAAAAACAGAAGAGCTGCTTTTCAGCCCGCCCAGAGAGCAAATTACCGCTCCGCACTTTGTTTTCTATGTCAAAGAACAGCTGACCGAAAAATACGGAGAAAAATTAGTTGAGCAGGGAGGTTTAAAAGTCATCACCACGCTCGACACGCATAAACAAGAAGTGGCGGAGCAGTCTATCTCGGACGGTATGGCTAAAGTCCAAGCCAATGGCGGCTCCAATGCCGCGCTGGCGGCAATGGATCCGAAGACTGGAGAAATACTCGCCATGGTCGGATCGGCAGATTATTTCGACTCAGCCAATGACGGCAACGTCAACGTGACGATTCGTCCGCGGCAGCCAGGATCGTCGTTCAAACCCGTAGCCTATGCTACTGCCTTTGCCAAAGGTTACACTCCCGAAACAATGCTATTTGACGTCACCACCAACTTTGGCGGCAATCCAGCCTATATTCCCAAAAACTATGACGGCGGCGAACACGGCCCCATCTCCATGCGGAGGGCGCTGGCCGGCTCGCTTAATATTCCCGCGGTCAAAACTCTCTACCTCGCCGGCTTGGATGACACCCTGGAGACCGCCAAAGAGCTGGGTTACTCGACGCTTACCGACCCCGATCGTTATGGCCTATCGCTGGTATTGGGCGGTGGAGAAGTAACCTTATTGGAACACGTTGGCGCTTTTGGCGTGTTCGCGCGCGAAGGACTGCGCCACCCTAGTGCGTCAATACTGCGAGTTGAAGATAGCCAGGGGCAAGTGCTGGAAGAGTTCAGCCAGGAAGAGTTCCGGGTGATGGAAGAGAAAGTGGCAAGGAACATCAACAGCATCCTTTCTGATAACAGCGCCCGCAGCTATGTGTTTGGCAGCCGAAGCCATCTCCTTCTGTCAGATCGACCCGTCGCCGCCAAAACCGGTACGACGAATGACTACCGGGACGCCTGGACGCTCGGCTATACCCCCTCTTTGGCGGCAGGAGTCTGGGTCGGCAACAACGACAACACTTCCATGAATGCCGGCGCCGACGGATCGGTAGTGGCCGCGCCAATTTGGAACGCGTTTATGAACGGCCTGCTTAGTGGCACGCCGGTGGAGACATTCAAATCGCCTGCCGTCGATTCGGTTGACACGATGATGGTCAACGGACAGATTGATTTGGTTCGTGAAGTGCCGGTCGATCGCCTAACTGGACGCGCTATTCCCGAAGAGTGTCGCGACAGCTACCCCAGCGAATTCGTCACCACTAAACAGTACAAGGAGACACACACAATTCTGCATTATCTCTGGCCGGATTTCCCGCGAGGAGATCCGCCGGACGACCCAAATGCTGATTCGCAATACGCCCGCTGGGAAGCGGCGGTGCAGCTCTGGGCGAGCGGACAACCGGGCTACATCACTCCCAACAAACCGCTCCAATACGAGAATTGCAATCTTCGAGAAGGAAGCGAAGCTCCCAGCGACAAAATTACTTTAACCACTCCCCGCCAAGACGCGGTCGTCACCCAATCACCCCTAGTAGTGACGCTTGATGTCGACAAGGCGGTCTCGCTGCAAAAAGTCGAGACCTATCTCGATGACAGTCTGTTAAAGACTGTGGAAGAGGCGCCATTCCTGACTTCCATCGACGTTTCTGAACATTCCAATGGCTTCTATGAGCTCAAAGTTCTCGTCTACGCTTCGGACGACAATATCTACACCTTTACTCGAGACATCAACCTGCTTTTAACCAGCGAATCCAGCAGCCTGTATTTCACCGCTCCAAAAAGCGGAACTAAATTTGATGCTTCCGACTGGCCGTTGACCATTAGTGGAGTGGCCACGCATCCTGATGGCGTGATTAGAATCGCATTCGAGTTCACCAACGAATCCAAAGAAAAAAAAGTTATCGGCACATTGACCGATATAGACGGCTCGCTATTCGAGTGGCGCTGGACCGAAGCGCCGTCACCCGGAACCTATACGCTGACGCCCGTTCTCGCCACAGGCAATGACGTCACCATGTCCGGCGATCCCCTCACAATTATCGTCAAATAACAGCAACGCGTGTGGATAGTTTTTCCACGACACTGTGATGGAAGCGGCTATTTACCCGCTCAAGTATTTGCTGTTCGCGCAATCGCAGTTCTCCGGCGGCAACAGTGCTCGCCACCACTAGAAACGCGGTTTTGTCGCGCAACTTTTCAGGTATGATTTCCTGGCGTATATCAGGGCCAAATTCAGCCACCAAGCAATCTCCTAAATACCCCAAAATAGTCGCTGCTTCGACCCGACCGTCGACATGAGCCCGGCGCAAAGCCGATCGCATATCCGCTTGGTTAATCCGCTTCCACATTTTCTACTGCTTGATCGGCATGATGATGTACAAAAAACCATCATCATTCTTTGGCTTAATCGTGCCGGGGTTCCCGCCATCGATCAGCAACAGCTTCACCTCGTTATTTTCAATACTGTTTAAGCCATCAAGTAAATAACGATGGTTAAACACTATTTCCGTGGAAGCCCCCGTGGCGCCAGCTGCAAGCTCCGTCTCATGTTCGCCCAACTGCGTATTGGCGGAACTGATCTTCACCTGTTTTTTTTCAACATCCAAGGAAATATGCACGTCATTCACGCCTGACTTGGAAAACAATGCCGCGCCCTTCACCGCCTTCAAAAGCTCTTCCCGGTTCACCGTCGCTTCACTAACATACTCCTGGGGGATAATTTGATGATACTCCGGGTATTGCCCCTCTATCAGCCGGGAAACTAACTCAACATTCTCACTGACAAAAAGAATTTGATTATCTGAAACATGCATCTCGACTTGCTGTACATCATCGCTTATCACCCGCGTCAATTCTTGAATGGTTCTTGTGGGAATAATTATCTGCAACTCCTCCGATACTGGCTTCAAAAGTTGAATTTTTTTCTCAGCCAGGCGGTAGCTATCAGTCGCTACCACCGTTGCCGTGCTGCCGTTAATACGCATATACACCCCGCTTATTTCCGGCCGGGATTCGTCCTGGGCGACGGCATACGCTGTTTGCCCAAGCGCGGTTTTCAAATCCTTTGTTTTAAGTAGAATGGGCTGGTTTTTGGCCACCTCGGGGATAATTGGAAATTCCTCGGCGGACTGGCCCTTAATCGTGGTTTTAGTGTTTTTTCCTTTGACGGAAAGCGTTGTCCCCTCAGCCAACACTTCCAGTTTTTCTTCGGTAAGGAGTCCAACATAATCAGCCAGTGTTTTCGCCGGCACGGCAATAGATCCTTCAGCTTCCAATTTTCCTCGGATAACGGTGCGCATACCAATCTCTAGATTTGTTGCCGTGAACGTGATGGTGTTCTTTTCGCCATGGATTAGCACGGTGTTTAGGATTGGGAGAGAAACGTTTTTGGAAGCCAAATGACTTGTTAACGAAAGTCCCTTATTAATGTGTTCCTGGAGACATGTGAATTTCATATTCTCTCTATACTATATATTTAAGTAGTAGTAATAATAGGGCGGTGGATACTGGGGACTACCTAACAGAAAGTTCTTATTTGCGCGTGTTTGTATCAGATTCACTGATATTTCAGAAGGGATATTCTACGGACAACTTGTGTGGCAGATGTGGAAAAATCTTTTCCATTTCAAATGGGTGTGGGTAACTGCCAATCTTCTACACACCACTCACCATAAAACACACAAGCTTATCCACCGTTATACAGGCGCTGCTTGATAAGTGAAATATCCTGGTTCAATTTCTCATCTGAGGCCAGCGCATCGCGTATCTTGGCGTAAGCATGCATGGCGGTGGTGTGATCGCGCCCACCTAACTCATGGCCAATGGAAGGGAAAGAGCACGACAGCTCCTCGCGCAAGAGAAACATGATAATCTGGCGGGGCACTACTAATTCCTTTTTACGACTGATGCCGGTGATTTTGTCAAGCTCGACGTCATAGTATCCCGCCACCACCTCAACTACCTGCTTGGGAAGTAGGGCGCGTTTCTTTGGTTGCGAGGTGATGGTGCTTAAAAGTTGTTTTGTTGATTCAAGTGTAGGCGTCGACTGATTAAGCTCGTGATAAGCGATAATGCGGTTGAGAGCGCCCTCCAGTTCACGAATATTGTTTTGAACACTTTGCGCAATGTATTGCCGTATTTCCGGGGCTAATTGGCATTTTTTCTCATCGCACTTGTTCTCCAAAATTGCCAGGCGAGTTTCGTAATCCGGCTGGCTGATGTCCACAATCATTCCCCACTCAAAACGAGATATGAGGCGGTTTTCCAGGGAAGGAATGGCCTTTGGCGGCCGGTCTGAACTGATAACGATTTGCTTCTTGGCTTGATGGAGGGTGTTAAAGGTGTGAAAAAACTCTTCCTGCGTCCCTTCTTTTCCGGCCAGGAATTGTATGTCGTCAATTAGCAGCGTGTCGACGTTGCGATACCGGCTTTTGAAATCTCCCAGATCGCCGCGGCTGACCGCCTGGACGAATTCACTAGTGAATTTCTCGCAGGTGGTATAGACAACCTGTTTTTTTTCTTGGTGAGACAATATTTGATTACCGATGGCCTGCATGAGGTGTGTTTTACCCAAGCCCACTCCCCCATAAATGAACAATGGGTTATAGACTTCGCCAATTTTTTCCGAAACTGCCATGGCCGCCGCCTTAGCAAGCTCGTTGCCCTTACCTACGACAAAAGTTTCGAATGAGTAATCCGGATTCAGGCCGTTGATGTTGTTGTAACTTTGGGGGACAGTAACCCTTTCAGAGGAAGTAGCGGCAATGACTTTTTCTGGAGCGCTGGTCGTCGGCTGGCGTGTTTGGTAATTGCGGGGACTCTCAATGGTGTAGGCGACATCGTGGATGGCGTTGTCGGTTACCCGCTGGAGAGTCTTGAGTATCTGTGTGTGGTATTTATTTTCAAACCATGTTTTGGTGAAAGCGTTCGGTACGGCGATCAGTATTTTACCTTCCCCACTTTCATGGATAAAGGTGTTTTTGAACCACGTGGTGAAATTCGCTTTACTCAATGACAACTCTAACTCACCCAGTACCGTTTCCCATAATTGTTCATTCGTCATAGCCAAAGGAATTTCATCCCGAAAATAATGACAGTAGAAAATATACCACAAATACAGTTGTGGGGTAACTCGTCTTACCCACCATGTTTGTGAATAAAACTGTGGATGAAATGTGTATAGAGATATGCTACCAAAGAAGATTGACCGATAAAGCGTATCTTGGTAGAATCGGAGCAGGATTAATTTATGCCGAAACGAACATACCAGCCAAAACAGCGACGGCGGGCCCGTCGTCACGGGTTTCGCGGTCGGATGCAAAGCAAGAACGGGAGAAACATTCTTCAGCGACGCCGAAAAAAACAACGGACTCGCTTAACAGTGAGCTCCTAATCTGGCTAGCCTATGCTCCCTATCGCCCACAGATTGAGGCAAGAGGGCGATTTTCGACGAGTCTATCGACAGGGTCGCCCGACGCATAGCCACACCATCATTCTTCGTTGTGTCCCAAATCAATTATCCGTCAGCCGCTTTGGTATTGTCACCTCAGGAAAGCTTTCCAAAAAAGCAGTAGAAAGGAACACAGCGCGTCGACAATTACGTGAAATACTGCGAAAAAACCTTCATTTAATTGATGCGGGCCAGGATTGCGTGATAATTCCCAAAAAATCCTTTTTTTCTGCTGATTTTAGCGAAAAGAATACTGACACACTAACCTGCCTCAAAAAAGCAAAATTGCTAAATAACGCTAATGTTAGCTAAGATACTACTATTCGCCATTCGGCTTTACCAAAGAACCCTTTCGCCCGACCATGGGTTGCTAGCTCACCGTCACCCACAGGGGTTTTGCCGATTTTATCCCAGTTGCTCAGATTATGGCTACCGGGCAATCGAACGCTTCGGCGCTTTCCGTGGAACAACGAAAGCCATTTGGCGTGTCATGCGCTGCAATCCTTGGACGCCAGGCGGTGTGGATGAAGTAAAAGGAAGATAAGTATGGTTGAATTATTCAATACAATTCTGTTTGAGCCGATATTCAACCTTTTGGTAGCGGTGTATCAATATTTGCCGCCCCATGATTTGGGCGTATCAATAATCATTGTCACTCTTATTCTAAAAATCGTTCTGTTTTTCCCTTCCTGGTCGTCAATCAAGTCGCAACAAGTGATGCAGGAGATTCAACCGAAGATCGACGCGCTGCGAAAAAAATACGAGCACAACCGTGAGGAATTGAGCCGCCAGCTGATGGCTTTTTATAAGGAAAACAAAGTAAACCCTTTTTCATCGTGCCTTCCCCTGCTGATCCAATTTCCAATCCTTATCGCCTTGTATCAGGTATTTATCACTGTTGCTCGCACCGACCCGACGACGGGGATACTGGCGGCAGAACAGCTGGAGCATTTGTACGGATCGCTCAAAGAGATGTTTACGACGACGCCAATCAACACGACATTTCTTGGCTTGGTGGATTTGGCGGCCACGCGTAATTATGTTCTGGCCGCGCTGGCTGCGGTACTGCAGCTTTGGCAGTCGCGGATGATGCTTGGAAGCCACAAACAAAAAAGTGGCAACAATATGGCGCAGGCAATGAGCAGACAAATGGTTTACTTTATGCCAGTCATCACCTTTATTTTTGGCGTAAGTTTCCCCGCTGGGCTGACGCTATATTGGGCGACATCCACCGCGTTTCAAATTCTGCAGCAGTA
Organism: bacterium; assembly: GCA_030699685.1. Classification (GTDB taxonomy): domain Bacteria; phylum Patescibacteriota; class Patescibacteriia; order JAHIZJ01; family JAHIZJ01; genus JAUYLJ01. Next base: position 15,769 of record JAUYLJ010000066.1, read on the forward strand.
TCTTTTTTTCCGCCGCCGATCAACAGTTGAAATAGCTAATGACCGTCAACAGTAAACAACTTGGTAATCTACCCGTCGAGACCGAGTCGGGAACAAGGATTGGCTATATCCACCACTTTGAGATTGACGAGTTGGAACAGCGGGTGGCTCATTATGTGGTGAAGCCTCATCCTGGCATTGCCGGAGTGTTTGATAAAGATTTTGTCGTGGCGGTTAGTCAGGTGGTGAGTCTGACGAAAGAGAAGTTGGTGGTTGACGATCTTTTTGTCTCTGAGTCAGTGGAGCTTGAGACGAAAAAAAATACACTTAGAAAGCCAGCCGCCACCTAGCTTTTATAGAGGCGGTACGGTCAATGACCAGCCAGGAAGCAGCAATGAGGGATTACTTTCTAAACTGGGAAAGCCAGCCGTATTGGCGACGACGATCTTGGTAAAGGCGCTACCATCGCCATACAATTTCTCGGCGATCTTCCAAAGCGAGTCCCCGCTTTCCACAACGTACGTTACCGGCTGAGTGAAGACGGTAGCGGTTTTTCCTGGTTTGTTTTTAATGCTTTTTTTCGTGAAAATAATAGGCGCTGTTTCTGGACTGGCCCGACCCTGATCATTATAAGCAATCAGAGTGACGGCGTGGTCGCCGTCGGACAGCGTTCCTTTAGCGGCTACGTCGATAGAAAAGCCGCTTGTTCCTGAAGTATTTTCGGACACGATTATCTCGTCAAATTCTATGCCGTCCACGAATATTTTTATTCGCGAATTATTTCGAGCCACGCCTTGCAGAAATAATTCCGGGTTGTCGCCATCGGAAAAGGTTTGTTTGGTGACAGTCGGCGCGACAAAAGGCGTGGGTATTTCGAAACTTCTGGTCGGGCTTTTGGCGCTGCGATGATTGTCGGACCAGGCTTCCACTTGCAAAGTGTGCCAGCCGATTGATAGCTTGAGAAAAGGCGTATAGGAAAAATTTCCCGTACCCGTGCTGTCGGAGCTGGCGATGGCATAACCATCGTAGATCCCGTCGATAAATACTTTGATGACGTTGCCGCTCTTGGCCAGACCGGTGATCAGCGGCTGGCGGTCAAGCACAAGTTGATTGGCCTCGGGTTGTATCACGGTGGGTGTGGGCAGATCAAAAATATATGGGCCGGGGACGGGTTCAAGCCGCGGAAGCTTAGTTTCTTCTTCGTCATTTTCCGGTGTGGGTTCGGCTGGAGTTGACTGGGTGGTGGCGAAAGAGAGATCACTGCCCACGGCCGTGGTATTGCCGGTTGAAGTGACTTGGTAATGATAGGTAGTGCCGGCGTTCAAGCCTGTCAAAGCGAGGGAATGTTGAGTAGTGCTTAGCGACGAGGACAGTTCCGAGCCGTAGCCGGTAGTAGCCCCGTACTGGACTCGGGAAGTTGCCGGGTGGTTTGTTGACCAGGTAATCGTGGCACTATTCGGCCCAGTGACAGCGGCTTGCACATTGGTGATTGTCGTTTCAGCCGGAACCTCCGTGGTCGAGTCTGATTGAATGCTCGAACGGACAATATTGCCGGCTCGGTCGTCGGACCGTGCCCGAAAATAGTACCCTGAGTCGGCATCAAGGTTGGTCAGTGTGATGGAGTGGCTAGTGCTTAGTGCTTCGGATCCGATCATCGTCTGGCCCAAAGACTGGCTCGTTCCCCATTCCAGGACGCTAGTGGCCGCTTCACTCGTGGTCCAGCTGACAGTAATGGAGTTAGAGCCTAGGGAAGCCGCCAGGCTGCCGATGGTTGCCGCTTGCGTGTCTTTTTGGACTTGGAAAACATTGTTTTGCGTTCGGGTATTTCCGGCCACGTCGCTTGCCCGAACGGAAACGTAGTGCGCGCCCTCGGGTAGAGCGTTAAAATTCAACTCCCAGTTTTCCTCGAAAGCATCTTGATCGTCCGTAAAAATATCAGTCCAATCAATGATATTGCTGCCTCCGGCTGTGGTGCCAACGGCGTATTGGGCGGAAGTCAGGCTTGATCCGTTTCCGCCGTTGGAAAAATCAACGTTGTATTCCCCGCCGATATTGAGCCAGCCCCTGTCGACAGTCTCATTGTCCACAATGGCGGGTTCGGTTTGGTCAAAGAAGTAAGGTCCGAAGGTGGCAACCGCTGAGGACTGGCTTTGATCGTTCGCGTTATATGATTTCACATGAAGGTACAGCTGAGCACTGTCCGTGGAAGGAAGAATATCGAGCTGGTCAGAACTCCATTGTGTTTCGGTGCCGTCCCAGGTATGTGTTGCTTCCTCGGACCAGGCGTAACGGTAGTACTCCACGCCGCCACTTCCCCAAACATCATCGTGGGAAAAACCAAATGAACCGCTTGTGTACCACGAAGCCGTGCTTCGATTGGGCGTGATTGTCGGATCTGACGCCAGTGTGAAAAGATTCGTCAAAGTGGAGTAATTTGAGTTCGCGGCGGGATTGGTTGCCCGCACACGGACACAGTACCCAGTGTTAGGATCCAAAGAGCCAATAGAGTAGCTCGCGGCGTTTCGACTCGCTGTGCCGTGGATGGAAAAGCTTCCGCAAGAACTGATGTAGTCGGCTGTCTCTATACTATATTGCTCTTCGTTGTTTGCGTTATCAACCCAGGTTAGATTCAGAGAATCAATGGTGGTCGAGCTGATGGCGGCTTCGCTTGGGTCAGAGGGAGTGCCGACATACACTCGGCTTGTGCCTAGAGCCTGTCCACCAATATCAATAAGCACATCATAGGTTCCGGCCGCTTTACAAGTGACCGTTTGGAGCTCAAGTGTGTTTTCACCAACACCAGTGACTGGATTGACGGGCACCGTGAAAGCGGTGCCAACGGAGGCCATACTAGTTGTTTGACCGTTGGCGATGTTTGTATACTTCCAAGTGAGATCTTGGGTGTTGCAGCCGCCGAGGGTTTCGAACCAGACACCACCATAAGAAAAAGTATCATCAAGAAGACACGCTCCAGGGATTTCACCTGACGCGCTGCGGTCGGCCGGGCAAGCTGTTTCGTCTTTAGCGCTTGTTGGTTCGGGTACAGCGCCCAAAAAAGATATCAAGAGCACGCTGATTATCTGTATTGCTACTAAAGAGATCGAAAGGATCAGCGCGCTAATTGACATCCTCTGGAACATGATGTGCTGTTTGTAAGAGTCAATAAACTGCCCGCTACCGTTCCGACGCGCCAGTATTTGGAAGCTCTCATAGGGATTTTTTGTCACGTGGACGGGCAGCACAATAATGCTGATAAGCAAATACAGCCCAACAACGGCAATTTTTGTCAGAGAATTGAGAATGGTACCCCAAAAACCTCGACGATATTTACACCTCGATAAAAGATCTTGGGTGATGGCCAATAGGTGGGTACGCATTGTGCGACAGATAGCAAACATTTGTTTATAACAACAAATCAGACCGAGGCACCGCTACCCGGGCTATGTTTTTTTGGATAGCCAAAAACATTTTGCCATTTTTTATTTCTATTTCTGTATTTTTTCTTGTTTTGAGCTTTTTTGCTGAAAATGAGAGAATGACTCATTTCAGCTGAGTATATTAATTATACTTTATTTTTTTCATTTTGTCAATGTAATGCGTATCTTTCGCCTATTTTGATTGAGATAGAAAAAAGATACAGTATATTTTCTGCCGATAAAGGGTAAGTTTTTAATAGGATTTTCGATGCAAATGATAGCCTTCTTGTCATCAAGCAGCTCGGCAAAACCAAGCTCTTGAAGATCGTCGGTATTGCCCAGGCGATACAAATCAAGATGAATGAAGCTGGAAGCCTTGCTTTTTCCTCTATTTTTGGGTATTCTGTAGGGCTTGAGTAGGACGAAGGTGGGACTTTGTACGGCTTGGGTAATGCCTAAAAATCGAGCCATTCCTTGGACAAAGGTAGTCTTACCGCTGCCGATATCTCCCAACAACAATATTTTGTCCCCCGCTTTTAGTATTTTAGCGAATGTTAGCCCCGAATTATAGGTGGCGCTGGAACTGTCGCTGATGATGGTTTGGATCTTCGGCACGATTGACAGGAAAGTAATTTTCAGATAAGCTCATTCGTCTTAGTTTGATAACACTATTATGGCGCTTTCGCCGTTCCAGCAGGCCCAGGACCTGATAAAAAAATCTCAAAACGTTCTCATCGTCCTTCCCGACGACCCCTCCTTGGATACCATCTCCTCGGGCTTGGCCTTGTTTTCTGTGTTGGAAAAACTGAAAAAGGATGCCAAGGTTGTCTGCGCCGATTTTCGGTTGCCGCCAAATGCCGATTTCATGCCCAAAAGCAAGGACATACATTCGAGCCTCACTAGTTTGAGACAATTTATCATTTCCCTGAACGTCAGTCAGACAGCAGTTGAAGAACTTAGTTATGCCATTGAGGGAGAGAAGCTCAATATTTATATTACACCGCGCAACGGATACTTTGAAGAACGCGACGTGTCGACTTCCTCTGGCGCGTTTACTCATGAAGTAATTATCGTCTTGGGCGCTCCCGACCTGGAAACCTTAGGCAAGCTCTACGATGACCACGCTGAGTTTTTTTACCACACGCCAATTATCAATATTGATCACCAAGCCGCCAACGAGAATTTCGGTCAGGTTAATCTTGTCGAAGTAACCGCTACCTCAACGTCGGAAATAGTGTTTGAGCTGATTAAGCATTTGGGCGAAGAACATTTGGACGAATATATCGCTACCAATCTTTTGACTGGCATCATCACCAAGACCAAAAGCTTTCAAAGCCCCGTCGTGACGCCAAAGTCATTAGCCGTAGCCAGCCATCTGATCGCTTCCGGTGCGCGCCGCGAGGAAATCGTGAAGAATTTGTATCAAACTAAAACCTTACCCATGCTTAAGCTGTGGGGCCGTACTTTAGCGCGTCTGCGTTCGGCCAAAAACGGGTCGGTGCTGTGGTCCTTACTTACCGTCGATGATTTCGTGAAATCCGAGGCCAGCCCCAATGACCTTCCCGGTGTTATAGACGAATTGATTGTAAACGCTCCTGAGGCCAAGGCGATAGCGATACTACACGAAGCGCCAAAGAATACGGTGCGCGGAATTATTTACACCCCTCACTATATCGACGCGACGGCTCTTTTTAAAAAATGGCATCCGGAGGGCGGGAAAGACTTTACCACCATTCGAGCCGAGAAGGCCGACTTATTCGCTGTTGAGCAGGCGATCATACCGCTTTTGGAAAAGGAATTACGCTAATAATCAATCGGTAAAAACTCATCATCTCGTTATTGACTAGCGGGTTTTTTTATTGGTACCCTCTGGAGGGTGATGCAAAAGGAGGTTTACAGTGGCGTATGCATCAGGTTTACAGACGCACATTGATACAGTACTTCGTTTTTTGACATGCGGGCAGAACATCGAAGAGCTTCGACTCGCTGACGTGCTTTTTGTCTTCGGAGGCATCCGGTCTGAGGTGGCGGAACAAGCAGCAATGGTCTGGAATCGAGGTCTAGCGAGGCACATTCTTGTTTCAGGGAAGCTTTGTCATCCCTTGCCTCCCCCGTTTTTAACCGAGGCGGATTTTTACGCTGACATCATGATTCGTAACGGAATTCCAGACAGATACATTCTGCGTGAACGTGAAGCAACGAACACAGCTGAGAATGTTCTGTTTGGGCTCAAGATGCTCCGTGAAAGTCAGGTCTTCATTAGCTCAATAATCGCGGTGACGAGGCCGCCTTTGATGCGAAGAGCTCTGGCGACGCTAAGGCATCATGCCAGCGACGATGTTCACATTACCGGCCTCCGTTACGATGAAAGGGACTGGCATAACCCTGAGGGCACGCCACCGTCACGAATTGCCGGGGAAGTAGATCGGCTCATCGCTTACGGGGAAAAAGGCGATATCGCCCGCGTTGAGATACCAACTGCTGTACTCCAAGCCTGCGAACATCTTCGCGGCAGCGCGGCTCCATAGTAGAAGGGGCCGCTTTTGTTTTTAAACCGCTGCCATGTTTTTTTTAAACGAGGAAATCTGATATACTGCAGTGGTGATGAATAATACGCCATCAATAGAAGACCTTATCAAACAGTCGCGCTCATCTACCCAGCCGCAATCTTCAGGTTTGGCGCAAGACGATCCGCTGGGGGAAAAAATCAAGGAAATTGATATTAAAGAGCAGGAGCGGGTAACCAAGCGCCGGGCGGCTGATCTTAACCTTGGTTTTATTAGTTTGCGCGGCTATCCCATCAGCCCGGAAATGCTGAAGATGGTGCCTGAAATGACGGCCAGAAAGACCCGGGCGATACCGTTTTACGAGTCGAACGGCCAGGTTCGGCTGGGAATCGTTGACCCCACGACGCCTGGATTGGAAGAGCTTGTTGCGGAACTTATGAAACGATATCGTCAAGGTGTCGATTTGTATTTAATCTCTGAAGATAGTTTTGAGCACGCTCTCAAAAATTACGATCGAATCGTCAAAATCAAAAGGAGTACCGATACGCTTGATATCTCGACAGAAGAGGTCGCCCGCTATCAGACGCAAATTAGGGATTTCAAGGCTCTAGACGCGATGTTGAAAGAGGCCTCCGTGACCGAAGTGTTTATCATTATTTTATCCGCGGCTATCAAGTCATCGGCGTCTGACGTGCATATTGAAGCCGGGGAGAACAAGATTAAAGTGCGATTCAGGCTGGACGGCGTTTTATTCGACGTGGCTACCTTGCCGCAGGATCAGTGGCCAAAAATTGTCAGCCGCGTGAAATTGATCGCGAAACTGAAACTGAACATTACCACCGTGCCACAGGACGGCAGGATTACTGTGGCCATGCCGGAAGACAAAATTGATATTCGCGTTTCCACGCTGCCGACGGCCTACGGCGAAAGCGTGGTGATGAGGCTTTTGCGTTCATCCGGCGCCGGAATGGCTTTTGACGACTTGGGTTTGCGGGGAGCGGCGTATGAAAGGCTGAAGTCCGAGATTAAGCGCACCAACGGGATGATCATCACTACGGGACCGACTGGCTCAGGCAAGACTACCACGCTCTACGCCATCCTCAACCAAATCAATTCGCCCGAAGCGAAGATCATTACCCTTGAGGATCCGATTGAGTACAAACTCGACGGCGTCAGCCAAAGCCAGATTGACGCCAGTAAAGACTATACTTTTGCCAAGGGTTTGCGGGCGATTCTGCGTCAGGATCCAGACATCGTCATGGTCGGTGAAATCCGCGATAGCGAAACGACTGAGATCGCCATTCAAGCCGCGTTAACCGGCCACTTGGTGCTTTCCACCATCCACACCAACAGCGCGTCCGGCGCCATCCCCCGTTTCATCGCGCTCAACGCCAAGCCATTTCTCCTGGCTCCCGCTCTCAACGCGGTGATGGCACAGCGTCTTGTCCGACGGTTGTGTGACAATTGCGCTCAGCCCGAAACGCTTGCCCCGGAAACCCTAGAGAAGGTGAAACAAATAGTAGGCGGAATACCGGCCTCCTCTGGCTATCAGGTGAGCCCGGAACAGCTCCAGTTTAAGAAAGGCACAGGCTGTGAACAATGCAGCGGTTTGGGATTAAAAGGCCGGATCGGCATCTATGAAGTATTTATCATGGATGATGAAATCAAGCTTCTAGTGCAGGATGGCAAGGTGTCAGAAACGGAAATTCAGAAAGTAGCCGTGGCCCAGGGCATGATCACCTTGCTTCAGGACGGCATATTGAAGGCGCTCGATGGGATAACGACCGTGGATGAGGTTTTCAGGGTGGCGGCGTAGGTTAGTGAATTGGTTAATTAGTTATTAGTTAATTGGGCCTGAGTTCTAATTAACCAATTCATCAGCAACCTATCAACTACCCCCGGTTGACAGCCGGGGCGGGATTTGCTAATGTGGCTGGTCATCACCAAACAGCACGAGTAGACAGAGGAGGCAATGATGACACGTGTACATTCCGTGAGCGGCAGCCTTTTTACCGCGACGCAGAAGAAGTTGGGCCGCCTTACCTGGTGGCTCCTGCAAGTTCCGCGTCCGGCGACCGGCGAAGCCGCCGCAAAGACTCGCGCTGACCCGTCCAAGGACGAGTCAAGCTCTCAACGGTAGGATTCGTTCTGGTTTGACCATCAGGACGGTTTTCTTTTTGGAGCAGCGCGTGGAAATGTTCTCGCAAAGACAATAGTTTTTCCAGAATTCTACCGAGAGGGTAGTCGACGTCCAGATCCTCCGGCGCGTGTTCAATGCCCTGTGTCTGCGAGACAATTGTTTCAAACTTTTGCGAAAGTTTTTTAGGATCCTTCTCCAGGAGTATATTCTCTTGTAACTGGACCGCGAGTTCAGCGACGGGCGTGGCATACTTTCCCAGATCGCCGGGGTTGATGAATTTTGTTGCCAGAATCTCGAGAAAGTGTGTCAAAGTATAGACGACTTGGTTTTCGAGTTGGGAAGTAATTTCTCTGAGAATTTCTTTTTTCAAGGGATGGTTTTTGAACGTCTCGACCGAGCCGGGCTGTTTGCGGCTTGGTCCGATTTCGGCCGCATGATAGCTTTCCGCGATCTCAGTAACGCCCTTCGCGTCTACGCCCAGCACTACGTGCGGCACTCTGCGTAATGAACGGATTGGGATTTGAGATTTCGGATCAGAAAAATACCGAACCTCAGTCAAGCTTCCTTGCTCTATTCCTTGTTGTATTTTCCCCAGCTTTCTTTGTATTCCTTCAGGATGGTTTTTTATCGTTGTGTCTATAGCCAGGGGTATGAGCCCTTTTCCTGTTCTCACTAAAAGAATGGAGTCAACTCCATGAAATCTATCATCAAATTCTGAACTTTGAACTGAGCGGACTTCTGACCCAAACCAGCCTAATTTTGGCGCTTCCTGCATAAATGCCTCTAGTATGGCCCCTCTATTTGAGTGATCCATGTCAGATCTTTGCCTGTGGCTCGCAACCGCCATCATGTCGCGTTCCACCTCCACTTTTTTATATTTCGGACTACCCCCTTTTTCAAGAAGCTTGAGCGGGTGCGGACGCTTAATGGTCATGGGCGGAACGAGTTTCTGAAACACTTCTTCCTCCTTGGGATTCAAAGACTCTTCGGGCATAATATATCGTTCG
>JAUYLJ010000061.1 GCA_030699685.1 bacterium
TTTTTCGATCTCAGGCTGGGTACCGGAGCAGAGACTGGGCCAACTCCGCGGCAAGCTGGAGTCTGTAACCGAGAATGTTGCAACGTCTGAATTGGCGATTGAAGAAGGAGAGGAACCGCCAGTGTTGCTGGAAAACAACGCCGTCGTCAGTCCTTTTGAGACTGTTACGAATATCTACGGTGCACCCAAATCAACCGAGCTTGACCCCACACCGTATTTGGCGCCGTTTTTCATATTGTTTTTTGCTATCTGTCTCTCTGACGCCGGCTATGGCTTGCTGTTGGCCGGGCTGTCATATGGAGCGATCAAATTATTCAAGCTTCCCAAAGAAAACCAGGGATTTTTTCGCCTCTTTGTTTATGCCGGTATCATGACCTTTGTCGTGGGTGTGCTTTTTGGCGGGTGGTTTGGCTTGGTGCTTGAGGACCTGCCGGAAAACGCGATCACTTCGCTCTTACTTTCTTTGAAAGTGATTGACCCGGTGACAAGCCCACTGACGATGCTGGTGATTTCGCTGGCTCTGGGAGTGGTCCAAATCATCGTGGGTATCACGGTAAACTTGTACTACCAGCTCAAACGAAAAAATTTGGGCCGTGCCTTTGACGCGGGCGCGTGGCTCTTTTTCATGTTTGGCGTCGTCTTCTGGCTTCTGGCCGGTCAGGTCTTCAAGCAGGAGGGTTTGCAGGCCGTCGGATTGTACTGGATTTACGCCGCACTGGCCGTACTGGTGCTGACCCAGGGCCGCAGGCAAAAGAACATTTTTATGAAGCTGCCTTCCGGGATACTCAGTCTCTACAGCCTGGTCGGATATTTTTCCGATGTCATGTCATACTCGCGTCTCTTAGCGCTCGGTCTTTCGACGGGTATTATCGCCATGGTGGTCAATATGGTGGCGTTGTTGTTCCGCGATATGATTCCCTTCGTTGGCTGGCCGGTAGCCGTGGCCATACTGATTGGCGGCCACGCCTTTAACCTGGCCATCAACACGCTCGGTTCATTTATCCACTCAGGCCGTTTGCAGTATGTCGAGTTTTTTCCGAAATTCATGGAAGGCGGAGGCTCGCGATTCAAACCTTTCGCTCGGGAAGCCGCCTATATCCATCTACCAAGCTACGAAGCGGAAACGATCGAGCCTCGATCAGACTAGTATAAACTTACCTTACTAATAACTCTTAAGGAAAACGTATGGGAATTGCATTCGCGATCGCCGGAGCCGTCATCGCCGTCAGCCTGGCGGGTATCGGTTCTGCGCTCGGAACCGGCGTGGTCGGTCGAGCTGCCTCCGGCTTAATCTCTGTCGACCCGGAGAAATTCGGGAAAGTGCTGCTGCTTCAGGCGTTGCCGGGCACGCAGGGTATTTACGGCTTTTTGGGTGCGATCATGGCGCTGCAGAAAGTGGGTTTGCTTGGAGGTGAAGTGGCCGCGCTGAGCGTGGAAACGGGCTGGCAGATCTTTTTTGCCTGTTTGCCTATTGCCTTGACCGGCTTGGTCTCGGGTCTCTATCAGGGTCGGGTGGCTGCCGCTGCCGTGGGGATAGTCGGCAAGAAGCCCAATGAACTTGGTAAAGGCATCATCTTTGCGGCTGTGGTTGAAACCTATGCCGTATTGGGGTTGCTGGCCACGATTTTACTCCTCAACGGTATTACCGTTTAAACCCTATGTCTGTCGAGAAGATTATCAGCACGCTTGAGGCGGAAGCAGCCAAAGAAATTTCGGCTATCGAGTCTGAATCTCAGGCTCGGCTCGACGCCTTGAGGGCCCAGGCCGATCAGCGTCTGGCGGCGGAGAAATCACGCCTGCTTGATCAGGCTGAAACCCGCGTTCGGCAAAACGTAGACATGAAAGTGTTTGCCGTCAAGTCGGAGTTGAAGCGTGCCGAATTAGCCAAGAAGCACGAGATTTTGGACAGGGTGTTTCAATCGGCGCTCAAACATCTCTCAGGCCTTTCCGAAGCGGAGTATCTGAAACTGCTTGAAAGGCTGATGCGGGAGCTACCCAAGAAACCTGGCGCCATCCGCTCAGCTAAAGGGAAATTGTCCTTGGCCAAGAAAGCGGCAGCCGCTACAGTTGAGGCGAAAGTTGATTCGGAAGAAATCGATTCGGTTGGCGGGTTCGTGTGGCAGTCGGATACGCTCAATATTGATGACTCGTTTGAACAGCTGATCCGGCAGGCCAGAGAAGTTTCCGAAACGTCCGTGGCTCAATTATTGTTCGGGAAAAGATGAACCGGGAAGAATACCTCTATGCCGCTGGCGTCGTCAGACGCCTCGAAACCAAGCTCCTGAACTCCACCGATGTGGAGCGCATGGTCGATGCGCCTGATTTGGAAGCGGCGTTTCGGGTATTCCACGACACGGATTACTATGACAATATGTGGGAAGTGAGCGCCAGGGATTTCAACCAGGCGCTGGAAGCGGATCTATTGCAAGCCAAAGAACGCCTGATGGAGATGAGTCCGGATGAGTCCGTTATTCATTTGCTCTTCATGCGTCAGGACTTCCACAACCTGAAACTCTGGTACAAGTCCAAGCTTTCGGGGCAGAATCTTGATGAACATGCTTCCACGCTTGGCAACGTTGACCCGCAAGCGGTGAAAGACGTGGTGATGAACGGCGGACAGGCGGAAGTTCCGGAATATGTCAGTCGGACAATCGAATACATGGACGAACGTTCAGCCGTGGAGCCATTGACGCCGGTGTTGATTGACCGCTGGTGCGACCGCCGCTACTTTCACGAATACGCGTCTTTGGCGCTGAGCTTTGGTAGTAATTGGATTGACGAGCTCGTCGCTTTGAGAATCGACAGCGCCAATCTGAAAACCTATCTGCGCGGCCATCGTTTGCGGCTGGCAAAAAAAGACGCGTTGTCAGAAATCGTGGCGGAGGGAGGAATTCCGCTTGAGGACTGGCAGGTGATCGTTGAACTACCCTACGACGAGGGGCTAGCCAGAGTTCGGGCTTTTGCTTCCGCTCCGGTTCAGGAAGTGATTGACCGCTACCAAGAGCATCAGTCGCTCGAGCAATTGGAAAAGGATCTCGAGAATGTTGAACTGCATCATGTTCGAGAGGCTCAATATATTGATTCGGGCCCCGAATTGCTGATTGCTTATTTTTTGGCCAAGAAAAACGCCATCCGCAACGTCAGGCTGATCATGACGGGAAAGCTGAACAAAATTGACTCAGGCAAAATCAAAGAACTTGTCCGTGAAATTTACTAGCATGGAATACTCGATAGCTATTATCGGATCGCCGACCGCCATACTGGGTTTCAAAGCCCTGGGCGTCACCGCTTTCCCCGTGGCCAGCGCGGAGGAGGGTCGAGCGGCAGTGGAGAAAATCCGTTCAGGCAAATACGGAATACTCCTGATCACGGAAGACTGGGCCGAGGAACTGTCTCAGGAAATTAACGAACTGAAATCCGGCACTCTGCCGGCGGTGACCGTGCTACCTTCCCAGAGCGGCAGCACTGGGGCTGGCGAGAAAGAGCTGCGTAGTATTGTCGAGCGCGCGGTCGGAAGCGATATCCTTTTCTCAAACGAATAGCTTACGTGCCGGCTTCTGCGAGGATCGAGGCAGAAGCGGGAGTGTAAGCGATAATTATCAATTCATCGAAGCAATTTAACTCAATCTACTATGAAGGAAGCAACAGGAATAATTACAAAAGTGTCGGGACCGCTGGTCGTTGCCTCGGGCATGAGCGGCGCTAAAATGTATGAGGTGGTCAAAGTATCCGAACACCGATTGGTTGGCGAGATTATTCGTCTGGATGGAGATCTGGCCTATATTCAGGTGTATGAAGACACGGCTGGGCTCGGGCCGGGAGAACCGGTGTATAAAACCGGCTTACCGCTGGCCGTGACGCTCGGGCCGGGACTCCTAACCTCTTTTTATGATGGTATTCAGCGGCCCCTGGTTGAGCTGGAAGAGAAGTCGGGCGCCTTTATCTCGCGCGGCATTGACGTGACGGCCTTGGATGAAAAGAAGAAATGGAAATTTGAAGCGGTCGCAAAGAAAGGGGATCAGGTGAAAGCCGGTGACGTCCTTGGTACAGTCCAGGAAACCTCTCTTATCACTCATAAGATTCTCGTCCCACCGCACATCAGCGAGGGTGAAGTCAACGGCATCGAATCTGGTGAGTTCACCATCATAGAACCTGTTGCCGTGGTTGGGAAAGAAAAAATCACCATGGCCCAGCGCTGGGCGATACGCGACCCCCGGCCAGTCAGGGAAAAATTGACGCCGAAACGGCCGCTTGTGACCGGCCAACGCGTTATTGATACGTTTTTTCCTATCGCCAAAGGCGGCGCCGGCTGCATACCCGGACCTTTCGGGGCCGGCAAGACCGTTATTCAACACCAGCTGGCAAAATGGGCCGATGCTGACGTTATCATTTTTATCGGTTGCGGCGAGCGGGGGAATGAGATGACTGACGTGCTGATGGAGTTCCCCGAGCTCAAAGATCCCAAAACCGGCAAGCCGTTGATGGAGCGCACGGTGCTGATTGCCAATACTTCAAATATGCCGGTAGCCGCCCGCGAGGCTTCGGTCTACACCGGAATAACCATTGCCGAATACTTCCGTGACATGGGATACAGCGTGGCACTGATGGCTGACTCAACCTCCCGTTGGGCGGAAGCCATGCGCGAAATTTCCGGTCGTCTGGAAGAGATGCCCGGTGAAGAAGGATATCCGGCCTATCTTGGTTCCCGTACGGCCGCTTTCTATGAACGGGCCGGTATCGTCAAAACCCTGGGTCAGGAAGATCGCCAAGGATCGCTGACCGTGGTGGGAGCAGTTTCGCCCCCCGGCGGAGACTTATCCGAACCGGTCACACAAAACACCTTGCGCGTGACTAAAGTGTTCTGGTCTCTGGAAGCGACGCTGGCCTATCGACGGCACTTTCCATCGATCAATTGGCTGACCAGCTACTCGCTTTATACTGATGACCTGGCCGGATATTTCCAAGCTGAGACAGCGGAAGATTTTACTGAGCTCCGGTCGTCGGCGATGAAGATACTCCAGCAGGAATCAGAGCTCGAGGAAATTGTTCGACTGGTGGGTTTGGATGCCCTGTCGCCGAAAGAGCAGTTGGTGCTGGAAACAGCCAGAGCTTTGCGCGAAGACTTCCTGATGCAAAACGCTTTTGACGACATTGACACTTACACTTCATTGAAGAAACAGTACCTGATGCTGAAGAACATTCTGACTTTTCACGAGTCTGCTGATGCCGCTTTGCAACGCGGCGTAAAACTGGTTGATATCAAAGCGCTGCCAGTGAAAGAACAAATTAGCCGATCCAAAGAAACGGTCGAGGATCAGCTATCGACGCTCGAGAAAATGACAGCGGAGATACGCACCAGCGTCTCTTCACTCGCTTAACAATTGTCTCCATAACCGTATGCAAAAGGAATATAAAACAATCAAGGAAGTCTCCGGGCCGCTGTTGATCGTGGAGGGTGTTGAGGGAGTGAAGTATGAAGAACTTGTTGACGTTGAACTTCCCGACAAATCAGTCCGTCGTGGACGCGTGCTGGAAATCTCAGAGGATAAAGCGGTTGTCCAAATGTTTGAGGACACGCGCGGCATCAGTATGCAGGATTCCAAGGCCCGGTTCCTGGGCCGGGTAATGGAAGTGCCGGTTTCCGGCGATATGCTGGGCCGGGTTTTTGACGGTGCCGGTAAACCAAAAGATGAGGGTGGTGAAATCATCCCCGAAGAACGCTTGAACGTCAATGGCAACCCGATTAATCCGTACTCGCGCGACTACCCGAACGACTTTATCCAGACCGGTATCTCGACCATTGATGGGCTGAACACGCTAGTACGTGGACAAAAGCTCCCGATTTTCTCCGGAGCCGGATTGCCGCACAATCGTATCGCCGCCCAGATCGCTCGTCAGGCCAAGGTGGTGCAGGTTTCTCCCGATGGAGAAGTGAAGTCCGATAAATCCGAATTCGCGGTGGTATTCGGCGCCATGGGCATTACCTTTGAAGAAGCTGAGTACTTTACGAACGAATTCCGCCAAACCGGCGCCATCGAACGGGCGGTGCTCTACATCAATCTGGCCAACGATCCAGTGGTGGAGCGTATTACCTTGCCGCGCCTAGCTTTGACCACGGCCGAATATCTGGCCTATACCAAAGGTATGCACGTCCTGGTTATCCTGACCGATATGACGAACTACTGTGAAGCTTTGCGCGAAGTCGCCGCCGCTCGTAAAGAGGTGCCTGGCCGTCGCGGTTACCCTGGCTATCTCTACACCGACTTAGCGACCATCTACGAACGTGCCGGCATGATCAAGAACAAGAAGGGATCGATCACGCAGATCCCCATTCTGACCATGCCCGAAGACGATAAGACGCATCCGATCCCGGATCTGACTGGCTACATCACTGAAGGGCAGATTATGCTTTCCCGGGCCCTCTATAAGCAGGGTGTGATGCCGCCGGTTGATGTACTGCCTTGCCTTTCGCGACTGATGCCGAAGGGCATCGGTGAAGGCAAGACTCGGGAAGACCATTCTGGCGTCTTTAACCAACTCTATGCGGCCTACGCTCGAGGCAAGGAAGCCAAAGAATTAGCCGTCATTCTCGGTGAGGCGGCGCTGTCTGAGGTGGATAAGCAATACGTGAAGTTTGCCAATGAATTCGAGAATCGCTACATCCGCCAGGGCGAGTATGAGGACCGGGATATCCTGACCACCTTATCTATCGGTTGGGAGCTTTTCTCAATCTTGCCGCGCGCTGAGCTGAAGCGCGTAAAAGAGGAACACATCGAGAAATACTTGAATAAATGATCACTGATAGCTAGAAACTATTAACTGCTAATTATCCGTGGCGCAGAAAATCAATCCAACGCGGATGGAGCTCATCCGCCTCAAATCCAAGCTCAAAGTGGCCGAACGCGGGCACAAGCTTTTGAAAGAAAAGCGCGATGGCCTGATGAAGGAATTTATGGGCATTATCCGCGAGGCTCGCGATTTGAGAAATAAGGTGGAAGAACGGATGGCGGAAGGTTTCCGGGCTTTTGTGTTTGCTGCCGCCGACATGCGCTTTGAGGTGACGGAAGAAGCGCTAGCCGTTCCGTCGCGGAAAACCAGGCTGGAGGTGGACACAAAAAACGTGATGAGCGTTCAGGTACCACAATTCAACTACAGTGAAGAAGGTAATCCAGTTTGTTATGCTCTAGCGACCACTTCTTCAGGACTAGACACCTCGCTCAATATTTTTGCTGAGTCGCTGGCGGAGATCGTTCGCTTGGCTCAGATCGAGCATTCGGCCCGTCTTATGGCCGTGGAGATAGAAAAAACGCGCCGCCGGGTGAACGCCTTGGAATACGTATTTGTTCCCGAGATGCGCCGCAATATCAAATACATTTCCAATAAGCTGGATGAGCAGGAGCGAAGCGCTTTAGTCGGGCTGATGGTGATGAAAGAGAATATGTCTTCGTAACAGGAAAAGCATACCCTGACGAAAAAGTTCATGCTCTAAAGCATGAACTTTTTGGTAATGCAAGTATGAAAAAGCGGGGCGGGAGAGTTTCGTACGGTTGTTGTTGTTGCAGACAACACGAGCGATTCTCGCCGCCCCTGGAAGGTGCTGGGTTCGAATCTGGAGAGCCGAGTCTCGAGCCTTGGCGCTCTAGCGAACCCCATCACGAGGTCGAACTCTGAAGCCAGGAAGCAATTCCGGTGAGGAGCAGGACTTCCCGCCAAACTTAGTTCCCGGCTGTCAGAATAGTAGCATATTTTTTCTAATTCCGCGCCCACTTGGCCGATTCGTAACCGGCTAACGCGGTAGAAATTCCTCTCAGCTGGGACAAGTGATCCCGGCCGATGAACCCCAGTCGAGGGTACCCCCGAGGAATTTGGAGGCTTACGCCCAGCCCGGGCGCTAGGAGGCAAACGTTGTTGGTTTGGAGATTGGGACTTTACTCAGGCTGTGGGACCTGAGAAAACACCCTAGGGCTTCCCCGCACCGGAGCCAACCCGGCGACTGAGCCCAAACGTCGATTTTCATCAATACCCTCCGTCGACATACCAGACGTTTGAAGTGGGAGTGCACTGTGCGGTTTGCTTGCACAGACAAAAGCCACTATACGCTGTTATTTTAATTTGTCAATAATATCTTGCATTAGAAAGTAATTATTTACTAAAATTAGCCAAAAACCATAGTATGGTATACTATTTAATAATGACTGGAGATACCAAATTCAACATTGTTCTTATTCCTGGATCAGTTCGAGAAGCACGTCAGGGCATCAAGGTTGCTTGCTGGATAGCCGGTCTTGTGGAAGCTCGAGGGCATAGAGTTGATTTCATTGACCCGAAAGAGAAGCCATTGCCTTTTCTTGATAAGATGTATAAAGAATACGATGGCGACGCTTCACCGCTTTTGGACGATCTGCATCATCGGCTTGAGCGCGCTGATGGCTATGTATTCGTGACGCCGGAATACAACCATGGTGTGGCGCCAGCGCTGAAGAACCTGATCGATCACTTTCAATCAGAGTTTTTCTTCAAACCGGCGGCAATCGCCGGCTACTCAAAGGGAGGGTTCGGCGGCGTCAGGGCCATCGAACAAATGAGGTTGATATGTATTGAGCTTGGGATGACGCCGACGCCGATTCCATTCGCGGTGAGTAAAGTCATCGATACCTTTGAAAAACCTGGCCAGCCTATCGAGAAAGAAAAAGAGAGATTAGTAGAACGGGCCGAGAGATGGATTGGTGAATTTGAGTGGTATCTCGAGGCGCTGAAGAATCAGCGGGAAAAAAGACGGCCGTATTAAAAAAAGCCTCCGGGATTATGGTCCCGAAGACTGCAAAGCGTACGCGAACCTAACGCCGAAAAAAGTGCAAATCATCATCCAGGTGCCGTAGACTATCCACCGCGCTTCGCTGTTTTCGCGTTGTCCGTGGAAAAGCGACCAGGCCGTTGCTCCGAATACTGTTAGCGCTAGAGAGAAGGGAGCCAGGACATAGACCGGATAGTTCAGTAAGCGGCCACTCAGGAGCAGGAGACAGACAACGCTGATGCATTGAAAACCGCCGGCTACTTTCCGCGCTTGTTTGATCCCCAGCCAGATTGGCAGCGTGACGCGGATTCCCTGATTTGCTCTGATGTCGGAAACATCTTTGATGATCTCGCGTGCCCAGTATGCGCAGAAGACGGCGCCAAGGCCGTATGGGACAACCGGATTCAAGCGATGGCCGGAAAACCATCCCAGTAGCACGGGCGTCGTGCACACCAGAGCGATGACAAGATTCTTGCTGGCCCAGTGTTTGGCAAGCCAGCGAGCGTAGAGAATGATGGCGACCGTGTTGTAGAATGTGACTATCACGCAAAACAGGTTGAGCATCACAACCGCTATGATCACCGAAGTCAACATGAAGGCCAAGCCTACCCGTTGCAGACAAATCGGATTATCTAGCGGTATGAGATCCCAGTATTTCCGCGCATACATTCGATTGGCCGCGCCATAATGAAACACGCTAGCTCCGAGACAGCCAAGGGCAATGCTTGATGCGGCGGCGAGGTTTGTCATTGTCAGCCACTCAGTGCCATTAGACAGGAGAGCGCTTACCCAGGCAGCCAGTCCAGCAGCCAGACAATGGTGCGGGCGGCTGACTTTCAACCAAAAATGCAAAGAGCTCATAACACCCTCCATAGACCTTGCGTGGATTCTGTCTAGGCACAGTTTAGGGTATTACCTGTTCCATGTCAAAAGAGCCTTGTGATCAGCTCTAAAGAGTGCTAAGTTCTTGATATGAGCGAACAGATTAATAATCAAGTGCATCAGATGCGGATAAAAGCCGATGCCACGCAGGAAGAACTGGCCAGAGCAGTTGGTGTCACTCGGCAAACCATCATCGCCATCGAAAAAGGAAATTACACCCCTTCCGTGGCGCTGGCCCTGAAAATCGCCAGGTATTTTCACACATCCGTCGAAAAAATATTTAGTTTTAAAAAATGAATGTCTCAAAAACCATCGTTGAAATATTCGCCACCGCAATTCTGATTGTCTTGCTGGTAGCCTTTCTAAACCCGACTCAGTTGCTGATGCCGACAACGACTGAGACTATGCTCGTTGTTGGAATTATTTTGTTTTTCTTGATTTTCGCTTCACTGGTCTGGAATGAGCGAGCCAGGGATGAGCGCGACGCGCTCCACCGCATGCGGGCCGGCCGGGTATCGTTTCTCATTGGCGCCAGCGGCTTGGTGCTGGGTATCGTGGTACAGGGATTCGACCACGCGATAGACCCTTGGCTGATTGGCGTATTGATCGCTATGGTGGTCAGCAAAATTATTGCGAGGCTCTACAGTCATTTCTGGCAATAGAACGTCAGGCAATGTTGGACACGCTGCCTCCAAGTTGAATGTTAAGTTAACTTGACATAGATTTTTGATGGTGTTACACTTTAATTAAGCACCAAGCTTAGCTAAAAAATTATCCACAGGTCATATGAACAAAGTGATAGGCATACTCATCGCCGTTGTTGTAATCGGGGGCGGGATTTGGTGGGCGGTTGCCAGTGGCAATGATGCTAACACCAACGACAATAACAATGCGTCGGCAAATTCAAACGACGCGATGATGGAAGACGACACCATGGAGAAAGAAGATGAGTCCGGTGACGCTATAGATGAGGTAGGTGATGAAGTGATGGAGAAGGAAGACGAGGCTATGATGGAAGAGAAAGAAGGAGAAGCGATGGAAGATGAAGAAGCGGGTGAAGCGCCCGATGAATCGGCCGGTGATAGCAATACCAACGCGGGAGCGTACAGCGGATCACGGTATACGGAATATTCCGAAGCAAGCTACGCGGCAGCCATGGGTGAGAAGCGGGTGATATTTTTTCACGCGTCATGGTGCCCCACATGCAAAGCGGCCAACACTGAATTTGAACAAAACATTGACGACATTCCTTCAGATGTGGTCGTAATCAAAACTGATTATGACAACCAGACAGAACTGAAAAGGAAGTATGGCATCACTTACCAGCACACTTTCGTGCAAGTCGATGCCAACGGCAACGAAATCGCCAAGTGGAACGGCGGCGGCATCAGCGAGCTGAAATCGCGGGTTCAATAATTCAACGATGATTCTTCTTGCCGGATTCGCATTCTTAGCCGGGGTTGTCACGATTCTCTCACCGTGCATTCTTCCATTGCTGCCGATAATCCTTTCGAGCTCGGTTACCGGGAGTAAGAAACGGCCCGTGGGCGTAGTGCTGGGCTTCGTCTTAAGCTTCACGTTTTTCACGCTTTTCCTTTCGGCCATAGTCCGGGCGACGAATCTCTCGGCTGACGCTCTACGGACCTTGTCAGTGGTAATTCTGATTGCCTTTGGCGCTAGTTTGTTGTTTCCACGGTTTCAGCAGTGGATGGAAAGGTTGTTCACCAAGTTGTCATCTGTCGCTCCCCAAAGGCAGGGTTCAGGACTGAGTGGAGGTATCCTGGTAGGCGTCAGCCTCGGACTGATTTGGACGCCATGCGTTGGCCCTATTTTAGCTTCGGTCATTTCATTGGCACTGACCGGTTCAGTCTCCGGGGCAGCGGTGATTATTACTTTGGCGTACGCTCTGGGCACGGGTTTGCCGATGCTGGCAATCATGTTCGGCGGCCGAGCATTATTGCAAAAAGCTCCTTGGTTGATGCGCAACACTGGTAAAATCCAGAAAGCCTTTGGTATCTTGATGATCATCACCGCCATCGGTATCTTTTACAATGTTGATCGGACTTTTCAGTCTTATATTCTTGATAAGTTTCCGAATTACGGCGTAGGCTTAACCTCTTTTGAAGACAATGAAGCTGTGAAAGAGAATCTTCAGAGTTTGGACAGCGAAACTGATGAAAATGATATCGGCAAACCTATGGATGAACTTATGGGAGACAAATTTATGGAAGCGCCGGAGCTGATCCCGGGAGGTGAATGGTTTAACTCCGAACCGCTGACGCTATCC
>JAUYLJ010000005.1 GCA_030699685.1 bacterium
CGACCGAGGGCATCGCCAATTTTCTCAACTCCTTGTCAGGAGCCAAAGCCGTCCTGGTGCTCAAAGTGTTTGCCGATGGAAAAATCAAAGGTAGCCTTCGTTCCACTATGCCGGGCGTCGACGTCTCCAAGCTCGCGACGGCACTGGGCGGCGGCGGGCATAAAAAAGCTGCTGGGTTCACAATACCAGGAAGATTGAAACGCCGCGGCAGTCGTTGGCAGCTTGTCTAGGCTGTAGTATAGTGGGAGAGAATTCAGAATTGATAATTAAGAATTAATTCGCAAGAATTTCCCGTAATTCTTAATCATAAATTCTTAATTCTGAACTGAACCATGCAACTCATCCCGACAGTGATCGAAAAATCGAACTTCGGCGAACGAGCGTATGACATCTACTCTCGCTTGTTGAAAGAGCGAATCATCTTCCTGGGCACGCCGATTGACGATAACGTGGCAAACACGGTAATCGCTCAGATGCTTTTTCTTGAAAGTGAAGACAAAAACAAGGAAATTAAAATCTACGTGAACTCACCAGGAGGTTCCGTCACCGCCGGCATGGCCATCTACGACACCATGCAGTACGTCAAACCGTCAGTCTCGACGATCTGCATCGGCATGGCCGCCAGCATGGGCGCCTTATTGCTCTCCGCCGGGGAAAAAGGTAAACGCTTCGCCTTGCCGAACTCCGAAATCCTCATCCATCAGGTGATGGGCGGAGCCGAAGGCCAGGCCGTCGACGTGGATATCCGCGCCCGACAGATTATCAAAGTAAAAGACCGGCTCAATAAGATACTCGCGTCCCATACCGGCCAGCCGCTGAAGAAAATAGAGAAAGACACCGATCGCGATTACTATATGTCCGCGGAGGAAGCGAAAACCTACGGACTGATTGACCGGATTATCAAGAAATAGCCTGAAAGCAAAACAAGAGGGCCGGATCAGTCCGGCTTTTTGTTATTGACGTATAGCCCCGAATCTTGCCTAAACTTAGCCGACGTGTTACGATGGCGGTACTCAATAATTTTACTAAGGTATGCATCAAAATTATGTCAGCACTAACATGGAGCGCTCTCGTCCTGCTCGGGCTACTGGGAGGCGGATTGCTGGGATACCTCGTTCACAAAATGCTTATTGGACGAAAAGTAGACTCAGCCGAGACGAAAGCGCAAGATCTCATCAAAGAAGCGCAAGACAAGCAAAAAGAGCTGTTGCTCTCAGCCAAAGATAAAGCGATAAAAGTTATCGACGACGCCAAGCGCGAAGAAGGCCGGCGCCGCACGGAAATATCACGATTGCAAGAACGTCTCGAGAAACGCGAGGCGATGTTTGATCAGAAACTGTTGGATCTCGAAAACCGCCAACAGAAAGTTTATGATCGCGCCCAAAAGATCGAAGAGCTTAAAAATGAGGTTCTAAAAATCCGGGATGAGCAGGTGCAGAAGCTTGAAACCGTCGCCGCGCTTTCCCAGGACCAGGCAAAAGAACAGCTCATAGTCCAGGTAGAGAAAGAGATCAAAGACGAACTGGTACAGCGAATCCGGAAAGTAAAACAGCAGAACCAGGAAGAAGTTGACCGGGAGGCAAAAAACCTGCTGACCCTGGCCATGCAGCGATGCGCCTCATCTCACGCGTCGGAAACGACCACCACGACCATGCCCCTGCCCTCGGACGAGATGAAGGGAAGGATTATCGGCCGTGAAGGACGTAATATCCGGGTGATTGAGCAACTCACCGGCGTGGAAATCATTGTTGACGATACTCCGGAAGTCATTGTTATTTCCGGCTTCAGCCCGATTCGCCGCCATCTGGCCAAACGGGCTCTGGAAATCCTCATCCAGGACGGACGCATTCACCCGACTCGAATCGAGGAGTCAGTGGAGAAAGCAAAAAAAGAACTGGCCAAGGATATCCGCGAGGCGGGCGAAGAAGCCGCGCTGGAAGTGGGCGTAGCCGGCATCGATCCAAAACTCATCCAGCTGCTGGGCCGGCTGAAATACCGGACCAGTTTCGGACAAAACGTACTCAAACACTCGACTGAAGTTTCGCACCTAGCCGGCATACTGGCCGAGGAGCTGGGCGCCAACGTCACTGTCTGTAAAAAGGGCGGCCTAATGCACGATATTGGCAAAGCCATCGATCACGAAGTGCAGGGCGGCCATCCGAAGATCGGCTATGACATCATGAAGAAATTCCGCATGCCGGAGGAAGTGGCCTACATGTCGATCGCCCACCATGAAGACGCTCCTAAAACTCTTGAGGGCATCGTGGTCAAAGTGGCTGACGCGCTTTCAGGAGGACGTTTCGGCGCGCGCAAGGATACTTACGAAAACTACATCCAGCGGCTGGATGAGCTCGAAGGCGTGGCGAATTCCTTTCCCGGCGTGGAGAAAACCTACGCTATTCAGGCCGGACGGGAAATTCGCGTCTTCGTCACTCCGGAAAAGGTTGACGACTTGCAAGCCGAGCGGCTGGCACGCGACATCGCCAATCAGATAGAAGCCGAACTGAAATACCCCGGCGAAATTAAAGTGAACCTCATCCGTGAAAAACGGGTGATCGAATATGCCCGCTAGGAAACCTATTACCATTCTCGCCTTCGGAGACGTCGTGGGCCGGGCCGGGCGCGAAGCCTTGACCCAACTCGTGCCGGCCATGCGCGAGGAGTATTCGCCCGACTTGGTTTTGGCCAACGCGGAAAATTTGGCTCACGGCATTGGGGCCACCGATAAGACTCTGGACGAGTGCCGCGAAGCCGGAATCGATTTTTTTACCTCCGGCAACCACATCTTCCGCAAGAAAGAGATTATTGACCGACTCAACGCCCAAGACAGCGACATCCTCCGCCCGTTAAATTATCCTCCGGGCACTCCCGGACAGGGAGCGCGGCTGCTCACGATAGGCACGAAGAAGATCTTAGTGATCAACGTCATCGGCCGCGTCTTTTTCCGCGAAGATTATGACGATCCCTTCCGAGCCATTGACCTGGCATTGAAAGAATTCGCGGCCCAGAAACCAGACGCGATTGTCATAGACGCTCATTGCGAAGCCACGTCGGAAGCCAACGCCCTCGGCTGGCATGTCGATGGACGCACCTCTCTCCTCTACGGGACTCACACCCACGTTCCTACCGCCGACGCCAAAATCCTTCCTCAAGGCACGGGGTATATCTCCGATGTTGGCATGGTGGGGTTCAAAAATTCGATCCTGGGGTTGAAACCGGGTGAAATTGTGAAGTCATTTTTGCTTCAGCAGCCATTCAATCACGAATTTGACGAACACGGGCCTGTCCAGGTCAACGCGATCTTAGCGACAATCAATCCCGTAACGCACGGTACGATTTCCCTGGATCGGGTTGACCGGGAAGTGACAATATAATTGAATGATACTGACGGGAATAACTTCATAAGAAAGGAGGTGAGAACATGACCAAAGCAGAATTAATGGAACGAATCGCGGAACGCGCCCGAGTGTCAAAAAAGCAAGCTGAAGACGTAATGGAGGCTTTTGAAAATATTGTCTACGAACAATTGAAGGCCGGAGAAGAAGTCACGCTGACTGGTTTTGGCACCTTCATCGCCAAAGAGCGTCACGCGAGGATGGGAGTCAATCCACAAAATCCCACTGAGCGGATTCAGATTCCGAAAGTGACCGTGCCAAAATTCAAATCAGGAAAAGCCTTTAAAGACGCGCTCAAAGAAGGCAAAACGCCTTCCCCGGCTGAAACTCCACTGCCTGAAACCCCCAGCCAGCCAGAATCAGCAGAATAGGGCTGCCGCGCGGCAGTACCCAAAACGCGACACATAAGTATTATGTTTGCGTGCCCTCGTGGTGAAATGGATATCACGACAGGCTTCGGACCTGTTGTTGGGGGTTCGAGTCCCTCCGAGGGCACCAGAATGAAATTTGCAAGTAGTTTGTTTTGCCTCGCTCAGTTCGGCCAAGGGTTGTGGATGAAGAATACATGAATATATATCGAAAAATAAAAGCACTAGCAAAAAATTACTATGCTGGTTAATGTTAACCCTTCCAAAAACCCAACTTCCTTACCCATCAAGAACAGATTGCGTAAGAGACTATACCAAGCGTATATGGCCGTAGGAATTGCTGATGCTATTATGCTTTTGATGATATTGTTTGATTCTGTCTCTTGATGGAAGGTCGGCGGCGGAATGTGAGCCCGAGACAATAGTGCCGTTGCTGAAACGGCTGATTTGGATTACGATACTACTATACTTTTAATATCGTTACTATGATCAGTATCAGTGAACTGTTTAGCCGGTCGTGGAAATTGTTCTTAAAAATGTTCTTGGTTCTTCTCACGATTGGACTGCCTATTACCGTCATCGAAGTGCTTAGTAACATATACAATAACGCCGTGGGAACTCCTGGCGTGTTCCCTGGATCAATGATTACATTATCGTTATTGTTAGCTGTCCTGGGCATCGTCGCCGGAGCCGCCCAAATATTCGCGATACATGACTCAAGCGGTGCCACCGGTTTTTTGGAGGCATATGGCAAGGCTTTCGCGAATCTGTGGTCGATTATCTGGGTGGGGCTTATGGTTGGAGCGGCAGTCATAGCGGGTTTGTTTGTTTTCTTCGTCCCGGGTATTTACCTCGCCGTGCTATTTAGTTTTGCCCTCTACGCGGTGGTACTGGAGGGTCAGAAGGGCACGGAAGCGCTTAAACGAAGCACCGCGTACGTCCGCGGACGCTGGTGGGGCATATTTGGGTATTTTATTGCGCTCGCGCTTACCCTTATCTGTTTTAGCCTGGTAGCCGACATCATTCTGCCAAACAAGACAGTCATAGGCGTCATTGGCATGTCTATTGTCAATCTTCTGATTTCAACCTTTAGCGCCTGCTATGGCTATCTGCTCTACAAAGAAGTGAAGCGCAGTGCAAATGGGCCAAAGAAGTCTGAAGCGGCCGCAAAGTAATGATCGCGAAAATCGCTGAATTCACCGTCAAGGCTGAGGCATTGGAACATTGCCTTGAAATTATCGAAGATTTCATTCAACATGTCAGGGTAAAAGAACCGGGAACCTTATTTTACCGCTCTTATCAAATGCCGGACCGGGTATCTTTTTTGCACGTGATGGAGTTTGAAGATAAAACCGCGGCCGAACATCACCGCTCGACCCCGCACGTCAAAGCATTCGTCAAGGAATTATACCCGCTCTGTGAAGAGGAGCCGGAGTTTACTGATATTATCCCGGTGGTTGAAGAGTAGATGAAGTTTGTTTATTCCTGCTGGTAATTCGTGCTAGAATTGCGGCAATGCCAGAGCTCTACACAACCAGCTCAAGCCGGGGCCGTTGGATTCTTATTTCCACCATTTTTGCGAGCGGTTCTTCGTTTCTCATGGGCTCCGTGGTCAGCATTGCCCTGCCCACGATCCAACGGGAGCTGAACACCAGCCTCTCTCACCTGCAATGGGTAGTGAATGTGTATTTGCTTGCCCTGGCTTCTTTGTTGTTGATCGGCGGCTCGCTCGGCGACCGTTACGGCAGGAAAAAGGTCTTTGCCAGCGGAATTGCCATATTCGGACTTGGCGCGGCGCTGTCAGGATTTGCCTGGTCGCCAGAAAGTTTGATTGTTTTTCAAGCATTCCAGGGCGTAGGGGCGGCTTTGATGGTGCCAGGCAGTCTGACGATTATCAATGTCTGCTTTGAACCGGGAAATCGAGGCAAGGCGATCGGACTCTGGTCCGGGATTTCCGCCGGACTGGCGTCAGTCGGGCCTTTTCTCGGCGGCGGGCTGGTCGAAACGTGGAGCTGGCCAGCGGTGTTTTTCTTCGTGGTGCCTTTTGTCATCTGCGCGCTGATAATAACCTTGAAGTTTGTCCCGGAGACTAGGAACGAATACGCGAAAAAGCTGGATTGGCCCGGTGCAGTCATGATTTTGCTGGCGCTGGTTGGCATTTCTCTCGGCTTGATTCAGGGACCTGACTTCGGCTGGTCACACCCCTTGGTCTTGACGGGGTTACTCGGCGGCGCGGCATCTTTTGTCGCTTTTTTTCTTATTGAAAGACGCTCCTCCTCTCCACTCGTTCCCTTGGGTATTTTTCGAAACATGAAAGTCAGTGGCGCGAACATAGTAACGCTGTTTTTGTATTTTTCCCTAAACGCCTTGATCTTTTTTTTGTCTTTCAATCTTCAACAGATCCAGGGATTTTCACCAAGCGTGGCCGGCTTAGCCACCTTGCCGCCGATTATTCTGATCACCTTCCTTTCAGGCTACGGCGGCGCCTTGGCCGACAGACATGGTCCAAGACGACTGATGATTCTGGGGCCGCTGGCCGTGGCAATTGGCATGGCCTGGCTGGCTTTTGCCGGAGTGGGCGCTTCGTACTGGACCGCGTTTTTGCCAGGATTAATCTTGTTCGGGGGCGGTATGGCCTTCGTCATCGCTCCCCTGACCAAAAGCGCCCTGGAGGTACGTGATGAATTGTCAGGCGTGGCTTCGGGAGTTAATAATGCCGTAGCCCGCTTGGCCGGCTTATTGGCGATCGCCATTCTCGGGGCGGTCATGTCCGTCACTTTCTCCGGACGCCTAGTAGAATCAGCGCGTACTTCAAGTCTGTCGACCGACCATCAAGACTACGTCATCGCCCATCAGGAAGAGCTGGCCGGACTGAGCGTGCCTGACCACTGGTCGGGTGAACAAAAAGAGATCAGCCGTCAAATCATCCGGCAGTCATTCACCGAAGGATTTCGATTGGTCATCGGGATCAGCGCCGCGTTGGCTTTTCTCAGCGCGCTTGTTTCGTTCGTGACTATCAGAAATCGAAGGTCGGCCGCGCCAGACGGCCAGTAGGGATTGACAAAAGCGCTGAATCGGAGTACGCTGTCCAGTTTCAGCGAGAAAAGTTCGCACCTTTTCATAGAAAGGAGGGGCAAAACCAATGCACAAGAAAATCTTGCTTCTCCAAACGCGAGAATCAGGATTGCGGGAGCTCGAGGAGCGGAATGTCAGCCGCCACTTCCCGCCATCGTGGTACGATGCTTGCAATTTTCTTTTTGACGATCTGAGCGAACTTGACCCGCGGAACTACGATTCGGTGATCATGACCGGCAGCGCAGTCAGCATCTCTGACGGCTGGCAACCATGGTTCGCTGACGCTATCCGTATTATCCACGGGTGTGAGCAACGCCACATTCCCTTCCTTGGAATCTGCTTCGGGATGCAGATGATGACGCTGGCGCTCGGCGGCTCAGTCACGAAAGGAAACAAAGTCGCCGGACGGGTCAAAATCCGTACGGTAAGAAATACCTCCCGATCGATCTTCGGTCCCTTACCAGATGAGTTTTGGGCCAACGAAGTTCACTCGGACCACATTGTTCCACCGCTTAGCCTGGTAACTCTGGGTTGGTCGGATGTCTGTGCCTCTGAAATTGTCCACCATCGCGACCGGCCTATGGGCGGCGTACAGTTCCACCCGGAACACACCCGTGCCACCGGCCTGGAGTTTGTCAGAACCTACGATACCCTCGGTGGAGCCTATAGGTTAAACGACCTCGAAAATCCGATCAGTTCATTCGTCGACGAGCAGCCGCCCGTCATCCAACACTTTCTCTCATTGTAACGACGCGGATAGACATCTGTCCGCGTTTTTTTAGCAAAAAATATTATTGTGATACTTCAGAGGTTCTGATTGGCCACACCTCTGACAACAAAACTGACTATAGCCCAGGCGAGAATAACAATCACAATTCCGACTATGGCGCTGGAAATTGCCCTCTTCGCTGAGGCGATTCTTTCATCGTTGCCCCCCGAAGTCAGCCAGACGAAGCCGCCATAAATGACCATGATAACGGCGATCAGGGCAATGAAGCTCAAAACATACCCAATGATGTTCACGATTATATCTGGTAAACTGCTCTCGCCCCCAGATACGCCCAGCTCATCACCGTAGTCGCGAATCTCCAGACTGATTAATGAATAAACGATTTGGAACATACTGTATTCAATCCTTATTGTTTCTTAGCGCCACCCGGCAGGTATTGAGCAACGAGGATCAACATGAGCATGTCTCACCGCCTTTTCAATGTAATACATTAATGGCAGGATAAGGCATGGTGGTCAAGCCCTTGTGACGACTTGAAAAAAATACCAAAAACAGATACAGTACTCGGTGCAGTATGAGGGCGCATAGCTCAGTTGGTAGAGCAGTTGCCTCTTAAGCAAACGGTCGGGGGTTCGAATCCCTCTGCGCCCACCAAGCATGATACGGCCAACAAAAAACACCCGAACAAGCATGGTCGGGTGTTTTCACGAAATTGCTATTATTGATTGCTGGCGATTTCTGCCGCCCGCTCCGAGCCTCTTTTGATATCTACTTCAAACCCAACTGGTAATTTTTCATCATCCTTTCCCTGATCGATCCCAAGCTCGGGAACGGCCACTGTATTGTCAGACGCAAGAACCTTTATCACTTCAAAGAGCTGATCATCAGTGGGTTTGTTTACGCCAGCATTGAGTAAAAGTCGTTTGGCGACAGAACC
>JAUYLJ010000007.1 GCA_030699685.1 bacterium
TTCTTTTTGGAAAACTGCACTAAGCCGTCGGAGAGCGCCATCAACGTGTCGTCGTTTGTTCGCTTGACGTTCTTGCCTGGATGCTACTTAGTGCCGCGCTGGCGTACTAAAACATTGCCTTTCATGGCTGTTTGTCCGCCGAAGATTTTGACGCCGAGCCGTTTGCTTTGTGAATCGCGTCCGAGCTGTGTCGAGCCGCCTGACTTTGTGTGGGCCACAGGTGTGGATAGTTCAAGGGTAAGTATTGAAAGTGTAAAATGCCTAGATTCAGGACTATTTTACATTTGCTTTGTCAATTGTACATCACTCTATCGGGCTGTCAAGTTGCAGGGCGCGGAAGGGGTCCTCAGAAGGAAGGCGAAAGGATGATTCGCTGATTTTTTCCTCGGCTTTTTCTGTGACGCGTTCCACGGTTGCTGTATTGACCTTTTCCTGGCGGGCGCTGATTTGGGTGTCTTGAATCATGGGCGGATGGAAAAGTGCTTCGTCCAGGGACTGATACATGGAGAAACCCACCCAGGCGATATAGACCGCGCACAGCAAGGCGATAATTCGAAAGGCGTTATTTTTCAGTTTTACCAGATTAAGTTTCATGGCTGTTGCCGCCAAAATGATTTACCTGAAAGTGAAAGTTTGATCGCCGTGGTATCGCCGGAATCGATACTGGGCAAACTTCCTCCTCGACTGACGTTCACCGTTTCAAAATTAAGGTAATACCCCTGGTTTTCCATTTCGTCAACCATGCCAAGTACTTGGTCGAAGCGGCCGCTAAGCATGACATTGATGGGGTGCTCGAAGACCAGCTGTTCAGTCTCCGGAAATTCGCTTAGTTCAATTGTTTGCGCTACAGCGTATTCCGTTGCCAGGTCCTCAATAGTGG
Source organism: bacterium (assembly GCA_030699685.1). Classification (GTDB taxonomy): domain Bacteria; phylum Patescibacteriota; class Patescibacteriia; order JAHIZJ01; family JAHIZJ01; genus JAUYLJ01. The sequence continues at coordinate 881 of JAUYLJ010000007.1, forward strand.
AGATAAATTCTAAAAACTCCGAACGATCAATAAAGTAATTATTAAGATCATCGTCCAGCTCCTTGAGCGCGGACTCATTGTCACTCTGTTCTGATTGTTTGAGCTGAGATTGCAGCAATGCCAGATCGAGCCTTTTCTCGCTCAGAGCGAGGGATTGGTCCGTAATCCCGAAATACAGGGGAACGAAACCAAAGCCGATCATGGCCAGTGTGACCACCAGACCGACGACAATTGTGACCATTGATTTATTGCGAAACAATTGCATCGGGAGTTATTAATTCTTTGTTGAGACGGCCGCTGAACTCAAACGTGATGTTTTCCCTTTGAATCAGGTCTGCGATTGGTGAGACGATATTTTCAAAGAATGGTATGGTTTCAACCTCTTGCTTAAACTCAAGCAGAGAATCACGATCCAGCGCGAACCCCTTAATCGTGAATTCTTCCAATGAAGAGTCAAAGTCGAGATTTTCAATCTGGATTCCTTCATTTGCCGTCTCGCTCACTTGCGCCAAGACGTCCTGCCACCGGATGTGGCTGGACTGTATCTCATCGAGAAATTTTGCCTTTGTGTTAATCGCCTCAATCAGCTCTCCGGAACTGTCGGCTACGTTTGCGCTCATGACCTGCTGGGTCTCTGAAATCTTTTGCGCCACTTCGCTGATTTCTCGCCTGATGAGGAAATGAGAGGAAAGGAGCATGGCAATGCTGAGTACGACCGCGCCAACCACCAGAAACAAGCCATTGCGAATCTTATGAAGGTCTATTTCCTTTTGCAACTGCTCTTTTTTTTCTGATGAAAGAAGGTTGAGTATGATCATTGCCGGGAACTGAAAGTTGAATTCAGGCCGAGCATCCCCAGGCCGAGCACCGTCGCTTGAGAAAGTTGTTCTCCTTTTGAAATAAGCTTTTTCTTTTTGTTCTGCGGAAAACGTGACCAGATATCTCCAATCTCCACCGGATAATTCATGATCTGAGTCATCTCTTTGGCGATATTCCGCAGATTTGCGCCGCCGCCAACCAAAACGACCTTTTCCACGTTTCGGCCGTCTGGAACGCTATTTTTATAAAAATTGATGATGCGAAATGATCGTTGAATCAGACGGTCTATGACGGGCATCAGTAGCTTCGGTATGGCTGCCTTGCCTCGCGACGGATCAAGTCCGCAAAGCCGTTTTGCTTGTTCAGCCTGCTCTTCAGTCAGCCGCAATTTTTCGGCAATAAGTTTTGTCATGAGCGAGCCTGATATATTCTGGGCGGAAGCGCTGAATCGGACGGCACCGCGATCGAAAATGAAAAAGCTGGTTCTTTGCCTTCCCAGATCTATAATCAGAGCGTTAGCTTCTTTTTCCTGCTCGTCGGTAAAAAGCGATCTGGCGATGGCCAGCGACTCTATCACTAGATTGACGGGCTGAAGATCGGCTTCCTCCAAGGCGGAGACGTAGGTGTCGGCTATGGTACGGGGAGTAGTATTCGTGATCACTCTGGTAGTCTCCGGATCATCGGTTTGAAGCGTTTCCCAGTCAAGGTAGATTTCTTCCTGGTTGTAGGGTACGTGCTGAACGATTTCCCATCCTATTTTTTCCTCAATAGCCGTTTCGTCCGATTTCGACAGGTCAAGTATTTTGATAAACGATTTTCGCTCAGGCAAACAGGCAATCACTCGCTTGGTTGTAAAACGGCCTGTTCGGGGGCGGTTGAGGCACTCTTTTACCGCTTCACTAAAAGCGGCCGGTTCGAGTATTTCACCGCTTCGAATAACGCCTTCAGGCAGCTCCAACCACGAGTATGCTTCAAATGCCAGCGATTTCCCCTGGCCTTTCAGCTCGACCGCGCGGATGACGCGATCGCTCACGTCGAGGCCGAATGTTTTTTTATTTTGTGTGAACAATCCCATGCGCTGTCTTGAAATGACTGATTCAGATAGATAATACCACGTATGCTAATATTTTTCACCCGGCAGAAGCTCTTCCCAGGAGATGAAGGTGTATTCGCCAGAAGTCGGGAAAAATGGAGGCGGGGAGTCAAGCATGTGGGAATCGTAGTTTGTTTCATTGATCCTATATCCCGAAACCACCGGACAGCCCGCGCAATTAACCCAGCTAAAGGTCCAAATAGTGTTGGTAATGATGGTTCCGTACACCTCTATCTTGTTGCGTGAATGCCAGGGAGAGTAGGAACTGGAGTAATAATACCTGAACACGTGGCCGTTTTGCGCGAGCATCACGGCATCAATTTCCAAAGTATCCTCAGACCGAAGGGGGATGAGTACATCTTTCTGGGCGATCAGGCCAAGTTTCGAAGAACCATCATGGCCACCCCAGTATTTAATGTCATTTTGTATTCTAATACTGGTGTTCGTGGCCGGAGTTTCAGGAAACACGCCCGAAGCGACCGTGACGTTTCCGGACAGTTCGCCGTCCACCCAGACGTTGTCTTCCACGAAAATTACATTGTCGTCCGGTACGGGATAATTGCCGACAAATGACTGGAATCGCCAGCTATTTGCTTCCAGCACCCATTCGGTGCCGTTATAACCCCAAACCGCTGGCCACAAGCCAGTGACGCGATTGAGATTGAAGGTTCCGTTGTTGACGAAGGTAATATGATAGCCCAGACTTCCGGACGGAGGCAGGTATTCGCCATTGGCGATAGCCTCGTCTTTCATATCTGACAGTAGTATGGAGATATAGTCGAAATCTATATGCCCTACCGGGAATTCCCAGTATTCCGGACCTTCTCCTATGCCCCAAACTCCAGGCTTCTCTTCGTCCGGACAGCCGTGTTCCGGGCCGCAAATGTAGGTTTCGCGAGCGGAGGTCATTCTGGCGTTTCCTTCGCCATCCATGCGGATGCCACCATTGGAATGCACCTCACCTTTGATTTCCTCGTCCTCGCCAAACCAGATATTACTGTTCGTCAAATAGGCGAAGCGTGTCAGATCCCAGATGCCATAGCGAGCCAAAATTGTACGCTTCACGTCGGGCTGTTCAGTAGTCCAGCCAGTGGATTTGATGGTTACCTGGGTTGAGCTGGCCGCGTTTGGAGTAATTTCCAAAGAGTACTGGCCAATAACCCCGCCCAGCGGATCAGTATAGTCATGGACGTACGGGCCTTTGGTCAATGTTTTCTGAATCAGGACGACATACATGCTTTGAGCGCCGCTAGCGCCTGCGGCCATATTTCCACCGAGCACGACATCGCCGCTAAAGAACTTCTTTTCGTACAGATTGAGAGTGTTTACTCCCGTATCATTGACTTGAATCGTATCACCGGTAGGCGTGAATTCGTTTACTAACCAATCTGGCAGGCTGCTAGCCCTGTCGTCATAGGCGATCAAGACATTGACCTCACGATTGACTTCGAATTGCAAAAACTGTTCTTCAGTCGAGTCCTTGTCGTCATTGGCTGTTTTAATCCAGAGCAAGTCCTCATAGTCGTCAGGAATATCCGTCAAAGTATAGGATCGATCGACGTAGTATTCCTGCCCTTCTGTCAGTTCGGCTGTTTCATACATTGGCATGGAAATATTGGATACTTGCAGCAGCGGTCCGTCGTTTCCCGTGCCGTCCTGAAAATCTTCCGGCTCATGCGCCAAATGCCAGCGGTAATAATTTACGCCCGCTTCGGCGATAGCCAAAGACCGATGCCAGGAAACTTCGCGAATGGTGTTACCGTGCTGAGTAGTAATCAGCGTAAGCAAGCCGCCCATGATCATCAGGAAGATTGTCACAAAGACCAGCACCATGACCAAAATAGCGCCTTTTGAATCCCTGGGAATTTTAGAATGAGTTGATAAACGCATCACAAGTTCGTTTTTAAGTTTCTTATCTGGACGTACGAACTGACTTCAATATCATCAGGGGAGCGGTTAGTAAATACGTTTACCTTGAGATAGACGTCCATCATCTTCGTTTCAGTCAAACGACTGGGGGTGGGCAGAGGGTTGTTGACGTCATCACCGGGGAAATCGCCGTTGTAGTAGGTAAAGATAGGATCAGTATCGTTGCGGATAAATTCTGACAAGACGCTGACTTCCTCGTTGGCGTCCAAATACTCGATAGGATCACCCGTTGGCTCAGTCACGGCTTTTTTCAAAGAAGTACCGTCAAGAAAATAGCGGATTCTCTCTATCACCAAATCCGCGTCCGTGTCGCTGAAGAAAACTATTTCCTGGTCGTTCGCCAGCGAGAGAATATATGAGCCGTCATCCCCGGTGGAAGCTTCGCGCAGCTCTTTCACCATGGTTTGTACGCCTCGCCTGGCACTTTGGACTGCTAGCTGTTGTTCGTTGTTATAACTTTGAATCCGGTTTCCTTGCGTAAAGAAAGTATAAACGAGAGTGAGTACCAGCGAGAAAATAGCCAGTGAAACAATGGCCTCAACCAGTGAAATGCCCGCATTTGAGGGAGGATTCAAACGTGGCTTCATGGCGATTCAGTTAAGAACAGCTCTGCCGATGTCCATCCGTCGATGGGTATATCTTGCGCGTAAACTTCATAGCCGGCGGCAGTTACCTCAACGGTATAGGTGGAGTTCGCGAGGTTTGAAAAAAACGTTTGTCCATAACTAGTGGTTGTTTGCGTCGCGTCGTAGAGGGGAGCGGCATTGGTTACATGTACGGACGCGTTTTCAATCAATGCTCCGCTTTCGCCTCGCGCCGTCACTAGCAAAGAATGATCGGTGTGGGGCGCAACGTATATGTCCAACGTTTGATTGGATCCGGGCAAAAGATTTATCGGCAAAGGCAAGTTGGCTCCGGCGATATCATATCCTGACAGAGCGCCGTCAATCGACAAAGTATACGTATCCCATTCCATGTCATTCAGCGTGATGACGCCAGTTGCGTCCGTGGCGTGTGCTAGTTGGTATTTGTAGATGGGTTGTTCAGCGCCGTCGGTGCCGATCGTTTTTGATCCCCGAAGAGAAAAATCAATATTGCCTATGGCCGACTCATCCAGGTTGCGTGTTTGGATAGTCAAGGCGCTTAGTTGATCGATAGTGAAACTATGCTCTGTCACGATGCCGTCAAAAATGCTGATTGGCGGGGGATTTGGATTCGGGTTATTCACCGGATCGGTTTCATGGGTTTGATCGGTGCTATAGCCGGCTTTTGTCACCACAATATCGTAGGTTTCTACGGATGGGGTCATGCCGGGGAGAATGAGTTTTCCGGTGACTGTAGTTTGAGTATCGAGATTGATGACGGGAACAACGTCAGTATTCTCTAGGTGCACGTCCGCTGTCGGCACAATATTACCCAGGGCGTCAAACACAGTTAAATTCAGCGTCCCGCCGGTGATATCCGATTCGATGCCTTTCGGCGCGATATCGCTTATGAAGATAACGGGCGAATCGTTGAGCGCGCGTGGCCAAGCTACTTCAACCCGGACGCGCTTGTAATCGGAATTGAACAAGTCGTCAGGCACTTCTCCCGCGAGACCGTCAAAAGGGTCATCAATATACATGACGTCCGTGGTCACGGTGTAGGAAATCCTGTTGCGTACTATTTCTTCCGTGCGGGGGATCGTACCGGAAGGTACTCCGCCTTCGGTCCCTACGTCGTCATAGCGAAGGTTTCTCACCATTTCCAGGCGCTGATTGGCGATGGCCGTGGCATCCACGCGCGCCCTGGTGTCCGACGTCACCCGGGTTGCGAGATTAAACAATGAGTATATTCCCACCATTGTAATACTGAAAATCGCCAGCGCGACAAGCACTTCAATAATAGTCATGCCTTGCTGGTTGTAGCGGAGATTGCTCATCAAAAAGTTTCAACAAGATTATACATCGGCATGATGATGGCAATGGCGATGAAGCCTACTCCGACACCCAGGATCAACATTAACAACGGTTCAATAATCGTGGCGAGGCTGGCCATGGTTTGTTCCACGTCGTCTTCGTAAAAGATCGCCACTTCCTCAGAGATAGTATCAAGCGTCCCGGATTGTTCACCCACGTTGACTATCTGGGTGACGACTGGCGGAAAAAGCTTGGGATACCTCTCCAATACCGTCGTGACATTGACGCCTTGCTTCACTTCTTCGGCGGCGATTTTCATCACATCCTGATAGTACACGTTTCCTAGCGTGGTGCTGATGATTTCAAAGGCCTTGACGATTGGTATGTCGGTCTTGAGCAGCGAGCTGAGCGTACGGGTAAAGCGTGCGAGATTAATCTTCTTGATAATCTTTCCAAAAATTGGCGATCGCAGGAGCAGTGCTTGCCAGATGCGTTTCCCTCGCCTGGTTTGGATAGCTCGGAAGAACGCGAAGATCAGTAGAACGATCCCGACAATTACTAAAATGGCGTTTTGAGAAGCGAAGTCGCTGGTACGGATCAATAGTTTAGTTGCTAACGGCAGTTCTACCGAAGTCTCCGAATACAAGCTGGTGATTTTCGGGATAACGAAAATAAACATGGCAATAGAGATGCCAACCATGGCCACGAGAATGACCGCGGGATAAGTAAGCGCGCTCTTCACTTTTGCAATCAGGCCGTGATCTTTTTTCATCTGGATGGTCAATCGCTTGAGCACGGATTCGAGCTGACCGGAAACTTCGCCGGCTTCAATCATGTTGACGAAAATAGGAGGAAATATTTTGGGATATCCACGAAGCGTGCTCGCCAGTGTTTTGCCTTTTTCTACTTCTGAGCAGAGTTTTGTGATAACTTTCGAGAAATACGGATTGGAGGTTTGGAGTCCCAGCGTTTTGAGAGCTCGAGCCAGGGAGAAGCCGGTTCGCACCATCACTTCGAGGTTCTGAGTGAAGAACATCTTATCGACCATGGAGATGCGGCTCAGTTTGTCTACCCAGGTGATGGCGCCGGAGCTCGTCTTTTTGTTCGCTATCTCCTTGGCCGAGACATAGCGCAGGCCCTTTGTTGAAATTTTTGCCTGGAGTTCGGAAAGATTGGCGGCTTCCATGGTATCTTTCACCGTGCTCCCATTGCTAAGTTGAGCTGTGTAAATGTATTTTGGCATTTAGTCTTTGGTTACGCGGAGCACCTCTTCCACTGAAGTGATTCCAAGTTTTGCCTTGATAAATCCGTCCTCAAGCATGGTGATCATTCCCTTCTCTGCGGCTTTTTCAAGAAGCGCCTCGTTGGTGGCGTTGCGCGTGATCATATCGGCGATCTCGTGATCGATTTCCAGCACTTCGTAAATTCCAATCCTGCTTTTATAGCCACTATTGTTGCATTCGCGACAGCCTTTGCCCCGGTAAAAAAGGAGATCCTGGAGTCCCGTTTCTGACTTGGAAATAGCGTCTTCGCGCTCCATGGCCCGCAGGACTTCTTTGACATTCAGTTGTTTTTCAAGCTCGCGTATTGCCTTTGTGCTCAGGTTATAGCTGGTGATACAATTGGGGCAGATTTTTCTGACCAGGCGCTGGGCCATAACTAGGTTGGTGGTGGTAGCGACCAGAAATGAAGGAATATTCATCTCACGCAATCGCGGGAGCGCTCCAACCGCGTCGTTGGTATGGAGCGTGGATAATACGAGGTGGCCGGTCATGGCGGCGTTAACCGCGATCTCGGCGGTCTCATTGTCCCGAATTTCTCCGACCATGATGATGTTAGGGTCTTGGCGAAGCAGCGCGCGGAGTCCACCGGAAAAGGTAAAGCCGATCTTCGGGTTAACCTGGCTTTGATTGACGCCGGGCATCCGGTATTCGATCGGATCTTCCACCGTGGAAATATTTACACCCGGCTTGTTCAAAATATTCAAAATGGTGTAGAGGGTAGTCGTTTTTCCGGAACCCGTGGGGCCGGTAACCAGGATCATGCCGTGTGGTTTTTGGACGTTGCGCTTAACCAAGTCATAGGCTTTGGAAAGAAAACCCAGCTGCTCCAGTGTCAGTATTTGCGCTGATTCATTCAGCAGGCGAAGCACAACCTTCTCTCCGTCGTAGACTGGGATGATGGAGACGCGAAAGGCGACCTTATACTCGTCCGTTGAGACTTTGAACCTGCCGTCTTGCGGGAGGCGGTGTTCGTCGAGTTTGAGGTTGGCTAGAATTTTGATACGGGCAACGACGCCGGATTGGATTTTTTTCGGCAGGGTCATCACTTCCCGCAGAATGCCATCGATGCGGTAGCGGACAATAACTTCTTTTTCCGTCGGCTCTATGTGGATATCAGACGCGCTCTCATAAATCGCGTATTCGAGCAAGGTATCAACGATGCGGATGATAGGAAGATCCTGCGCGAGTTTTTTCAGGTCTTTTTGATCGGCTGCTCCTTCTTCCTCGCCCGGCTTAGATATCTCCTGGAACTTGGCCTTGATTCCTTTGTGATATTGCTTGAGAGCTTCTTTCAGCGAGCTGGGTGTGGTGACAAAGATCTCAGGACGAAGGTTCGTTTTCTTTTTGATGAATTCGGCGATCTCAAGATCAGTGGGGTCAGCCATGGCCAGCTTGATGTTTTCTTCATCTTTTTCAAAGGCAATTATTTGATGGGACTGGACGATGGCTTCAGGGATGATTTGCAGCAAGTCTTTCCGAATAGGTTTTCTTTCTAGGTTTACAAAAGAAACACCGTAGAAGCTAGCGATGCTTTCGTACAATCCGTTTTCCGACAACACTTTTTGGCGGACGAGGTATTCAGTCAGTGAAATCGACTCATTTGCCGCCTCCGTGATTGCCTTTTTGAGGTCTGCCTCCGGAAGTATCTTTGATTTGAGGACTATGTTTTGTATTTGTTCTTGATTCAGCATGCTTTCATCGCTGAATTAGGGAGTATTGACTAATATTGCGAACGAAGCGAAGGCGTGTGCCACTTCGAGCGACGCAGGCGACAACAGTCCAAATAGTATCAGCAGTTTGTGTTGTATTTATCTTTCGACTGGCCGGTCTGAATTCCGGCATTTCATGGTCTGATAGCTATTATTATATCACAGAAAAAACCATTCGTCAATTTTTGGCGTGTTGGCATTATATTCCCAGTGAATTGTCAGCCAAAAGGTCTATTTGAATTCGTATACCCAGATTGAATGGCCAATTTTGGCGACTGGCTTGTATTGTAAGAGCCAGCGATAATTTTTTTCTTGGGCGAAAAGACCGGAAACGCTTATCGCTACCACGCCTTTGAAGTCGCCCTCTTGGATTTGATCGTTGGTCGGAGGGCTGACATGCTCGATGCCATAGGCCTGAGGGTCAGCCGTGCCAAAATAATGTAAATACACAAAGCTGATATTTCGTCCGTCGAGATATTTCTTCAAAGCAATCAGGTCCTGACCCCAATCAATGTTGGAATCCGTTAAGTAGCGATGACCTCTTTCGGGTCCGCCGATGGCTTCGTTGAAATAGGCGAGATAATTTGGGTAGATGACAAGCGAGGAGATCGCGTAATACACAAGAAAAGCCAGGATCATGATCCGCCAGGCAATTGCGTTTCTCTTCGGACCGCGAAGTACCAGGCTGCCAATCAGTATGAAAAGAAAGGGGTACACTGGCAGAAGATGCCGAACGCCGAGATTCAGCTTGCTGGTCAGTGTCCAGGCAAAATAGAGCAGGGGAGTGAGAGTGAGGATGTACCAATGCAGGGGCACTTGGCGCAAGACGGCAATTTTTGCTCGAATGCCCTCTTTTATCGCGGACCAAAACGTAACAGCTTCAGATCGTCTTTCCCGAATTGCTTCTTTCCAGTGGCTGAAAAATCTCCCCGCCGCCCACCAGGCAAAATACCCGGCTGCCAATATGGTGACTACAGGAGTCTTGACCAGCCAGGCCACAATAAAGTAATACCACCAGCCGACGTTCGAGTATTGCCCCATCAGATAGGCCATGTGTCCCCAGAAATTGTGATTGGCCAGAGTGCCAAATCCCACGAAGTAACTCAACGCTGGGATCGGTACGCGTCTGGCAAAATTTTCCGCCAGGCGGCCAATAGTCGTCTCAGTATCAGTGAGGACGTTTGTCAGTCGCAAAAGAAGTGAGTCAAACTGCTGCGCTGATTTACCGGCTGAAAAATTCGCGGCGACATCCGGATTGGAATACAGAGGTTCAAATTGAAATCCGTATACCGCCCAAATGGAAATGGCGCTTACGGCCAGGGTCAGCCAGAATAATTGTTTGTACGAAACTTTGCCCGTCAGATTGTCCGCGCGCTTGTTCAGGCCCTGCCAGTGGGCTATCAGCAGATAGAGCAGCGATAAGGGGATAAGGATCACGGCCGAAAATTTTGCCAATTGCGCCAAAGCAAATACCGCTGAGAATACTATCGCGCGGGTAAGAGTTGGTTTTTGGATGAACCGTTGCAGGGCGTACAAAGCGGCAAAAAGGAAAAGCGCGATTCCTATGTCAGTGGTGATGAATCGGGAGTGGGCAGTGACGGTTGGATCCAGCGCATAGAAAAATACCGCCGTTAGTCCGGCGATTGGCCCGAATAACGATTTTGTCCATTTGAAAATCAGCCAGCCAAGTAGTATACTGAGAAGCATGATTGACAGGCGACCCCAGAAAAGCAGCCAGTTGTGATCCGCTCCGCTACGGTAGAGAAAATACTGCCCGGCGGCCCATTGCTCGCCAGACTCCCAGTAGGGATTTTCTTCCAGCGATGGCAGGTTCATGAAGAGCAAAGGCGCGCCAGCCAGCATTTTTATAAGCGGGGGGTGCTCTGGATTCAGCCGGAAGTCCCCAGTGCGTAGATAAGAGTATCCGGCGACAATATGGGGAGCCTCGTCAATTATTTGAGACTTTTGGGCGGCGCTCGTCATCATGATGGCCAGCATGCCGACGAGAAGAAGAGCCGCGATCAGGGTGGCCTTACGGCGAAGAAAATCGATCATACGCTATGAATGAAAAGCATCACACAAGTTTCCGTCATTTTATTCGCGATCCTTGGATTGTCGGAAACGTCATCATCGCTTTGGTATTGAACGCGGCCGCTTGGTGGCTCATTGTTACGCAGTTTACCACCGACGCGGAGTTCGCGCCGCTCCATTATAACATTTATTTCGGCATCGATCTATTTGGTCCCAGTTGGCAGATCTATCTTCTGCCCGGTTCCGGAAGCGCCATCATCGCCCTGAACTACTTGGCGGCCGCGCTACTGTATTCCCGCTTGCTATTGGTCAGCCGCATTCTCACCATGGTGGCGACCCTATGCCAGATGGTTTGCCTCTGGGCGTCTTGGCTAATAATCCAGGAGTTGATTGTCTAATCCTATGAACGTTACTGATACATTTCCAGTCATCAAACTCTTTCTACTGACAGTACTGTCTTTCAGCGTCACAATATTATGGACGCCGGCTTTGACGCACTTTCTCTATAAGCATAAGCTGGGCAAAAAAATCCGAGATGATGCCTCGGCGCCGATTTTTTCAAAGCTTCATCAGAAAAAATCCGGCACACCTACCTTCGGAGGAGTGCTGATCTGGGGCACCACATTATTCCTAGGCCTCGTATTTTTCTATCTTGATTCGCTGTTTAACGGTGAATTCATTTCGGGGCTGAATTTCCTTAGCCGTTCGGAAACACTCCTACCCCTTGGCGCCCTGGTGGCGACCGCTCTGGTCGGGTTGGTGGATGATTACCTCAACGTGAAAGGGATAGGTCCCTATGGCGGGGGATTGAAGATACGGTATCGCCTTTTGATTTATACCGTGATAGCCAGTGTCGGGGCCTGGTGGTTTTTCTCGAAGCTCGACTGGGACCTTATTCACGTGCCATTCATCGGCAATTTCGAAATCGGCTGGTGGTATATTCCGATTTTCATCTTTGTGATCGTTTCCACTTCTTTTTCAGTCAATGAGATAGACGGCTTAGACGGGCTGGCAGGAGGCACTTTGCTGGCCGCCTTCGGGGCTTACGCGGCGATCGCCTTCGCGCTCGGGCGCTATGATTTGGCGGCATTCTGCGGCGTGATTGTGGGAGCGCTGTTTGCTTTCCTCTGGTTCAATATTCCGCCGGCTCGATTTTTCATGGGGGACACTGGAGCGATGGCACTGGGGACTACGCTTGGCATCGTGGCAATGTTGACCAATACTGCTTTAGTGCTGCCGATTATTGGACTGCTTTTCGTCATTGAGTCGCTTTCCGTCATTATCCAGTTAAGCGCCAGGCGTTTGTTGAAGCGTAAGATATTCCAGTCGGCGCCTATTCACCATCATCTGGAAGCGATAGGCTGGCCCGAAACGAAGGTTGTCATGCGGTTCTGGATTATCGCGGCGGTCATGGCGGTGATAGGCGTGGTAATAGTGGTGATTGATAAGACCTAGGTATATATATGATACGAACTATATTAATCATCGCAGTCATTGTGCTTGGTTTCGGCCTGCTGTACTGGATGAATTCTCAGACAGATCCGCCCGTCGATGTCGAATATGTCCAGGGTTTTGAAGGGCGGGCCTTGGGTGTCAGTGATATTGCCGGAGTTTCTGAGATGCCGTATAGCAGCGGGGTAATCATGGCTTTTCGAGCCGAAGATTGGCAGATATTGCTGGGACGTTTGAATTTGCAAACTGAAGGATTCAATTACGAACGAGCCGGATTGCTTTTAACGGAAGCACATATCAATGACTTTGATGTGGCCGAGGGCGGCCTTAGCCAAGACGGCGCTTACGCGGTGAATGTAACACCGGGGGAATACGTGGTTTGCGCGGCCAATGTTGGTGATAGTCATCCTCAGCCGGAATCCTATCCCAGACTGACCTATGGGTGCGCGGAAGCCATATCAGTGGAGGGGGAGCGCGGCCACGTTGATATCTATTTTGACGGCAGCTAGTTCATTAGTGAATTGGTCAATAAGCTTAACCGTCAGCCTCGACCGGTGGGGTTGACCCGATGAAAATGAGTCAAACGCATTTGTTGACCGCATTACGACTTATTATCACCCTACCGTAATACAACCGTGAAAGTCTTCAGCCTCATTTATACTAGGGTTGACCGCCCACGGATTTTTTTGTAATCTCACCTGTATCTGTGTTCACCGCGTGCGGGGTGATCGCACGCACATTCCAACACCGTGAGAACGGAGGTTTCAATGAAGCGCGTACTTCTGGGTTTGATCGCGTTGGTGGCTATCGTTGCCATCATCTCCCATCGTTCGCAGGCAAGCACGTCGGTGGACTACGGCTGGACTATGGTCGTCAGCGTCTGCGAAGCCGATCCGGTCTCTGATCAGCCCGACGTTGTCGAGATCACCTTCATCGTCGAGTCTTCCCGTCCTTTCGGATTTGGGGGGGATTCGTCCTATCCTGCCGTTCTTCTTGTCGACCTGGGGCAGGATGGAGAACCGGCAAGCAGGCTGGTAAACGGCTGTTCCGAGATCAGATTCTCCAACGTTCCTGCCCGGCAGTGCAGGGTACGAAACCCTGATGTGGCGCTGCGCGGTGAGTCGGGTGACATGTATGTCGTCTGCGACTACTGCGCTTACGACGGAAACATCGTCCACCGCGTCGATAGCAACGGCATGATCCAAGCCGATCTGGGGGCGCCAGGCGATTGCCCGGTCCAGGTTCGCAACGTGGTTCAGATGGCGGTTGACGAATCCGAACGAGTGGTCTGCATGTACGACCAAGCGAATGAGCGTGTCCAGGTCTACTCCATCGGCAGTAACCAGCATCTCGGTACGGTTCATCCCGACCAGTCTGAACTCCTCGCGGCAGTGGCCAATCGCTGATTCAGCGGTACTCCGGCCTATCTTGGCTGCCAAGCGGCCGAACTCCCTTAGCAAAACTGAGGGATTTTTATTTTTCTCCAAATACGCTATCATACAGTAGATGCAACACGAATGGAAAAACAAAAGAGTGACGGTGATGGGACTGGGACTCCAGGGAGGGGGAGAGAGCGCCGTTCGTTTCTTTTGCCGGCAGGGAGCGCGGGTGATCGCCACCGACCTGAAGACGAGAACGCAGCTTATATCAACCCTAAAAAAATTAAGGAATCTCAAAGTCCAATATGTCCTTGGTCGTCATCGCCGGGAAGATTTCACGTCCGCGGATCTGATTATCAAGAATCCCGGCGTACCGAACGATTCGTCGTTTCTTGAGGCTGCGCGAAAATCCGGGGTGCCTGTTGAAAACGAAGCCAGTGTTTTCTTTCAGTATAGCCCCGCACCGATTATCGGCATCACCGGAACAAACGGAAAAGGCACGGTCGCTACGCTGGTCACTTCATTGCTGAAAAAGAAGTATCCCGGAATTCGCCTGGCCGGGAACATTGGCAAGACGGCCATGCTTGATATCTTGCCCAAGCTGGATCGCCGCACGCCAATAGTACTGGAGTTGTCGTCGTGGCAGCTTGAAGGATTGGAGCCGGGAAAAGTCAGTCCGGGTTTCGCGCTGGTGACGAACATCACCCAGGATCACCTGAATCGATATCGCTCATTACACGAATACGCGCGCTCCAAATCGATTATCGTGCGTTTCCAAAAAAAGTCCGATACGGTGGTGTTGAATCGTGACGACAAAATTGTCAGCGGCTTTAAACGCCTCGCCAAGGGAAAAGTTATATGGTTTTCTCTTCAATCCCCAGGGTCAAAAAAATATCAAGGGACCTGGGTTGATCCGCGGGGGATATGGTTTCAGAATCATGGACGAAAAAAACTTATACTCTCCCATAAAGATATCGCCGTTCGCGGTGAGCATAACTTAGCAAATATTGCTTCGGCAATCGCGCTCGCAAAATGTTTTGACGTTTCTGATGCTCACGTTAAACAAACAGTCGGGAAATTCCGGGGGCTGCCGTATCGCCTGGAAACGGTTCGGCGACACAGAGGCGTGCGATGGATCAATGATTCGATTTCATCTTCACCAGAGACGATGATCGCCGCGATAGAGGCAATCAGCCAGGACGGTCCGATAGTGCTGATCGCCGGAGGGGTGGATAAGAACTTGGACTATCGCCGGGCAGCTAAAATTATCAGACAGATGGTAAAAACAGTCATACTTTTTCCAGGCACGGCCACGGAAAAACTCCGCCCAGGATTGAAAGAAATGACCGTTCGAAAGGTATCAACGATGTCGCAGGCGGTAAAAATGGCTCAAGTGATGGCCGAAAAAAATGATCAGGTGTTGCTGTCTCCCGGAGCGGCCAGTTTCAATCTCTTCACCAACGCGTATGATCGAGCCAGGCAGTTTAATCGGGAAGTTGAAAAACTGCAATAAATGCCTCAAACCCGACGACAACAAATTGCTCCACTGCGCCGGCTCGATCCCGTCATGCTTTTGGTGCTGGCGACGATTGTCGTGTTCGGTATCATCATGCTTGCCTCAGCTGGCACGGTGATCGGTTATGAGCGTTTTGGTGACAGTAATTATTATATCAAACATCATTTGCTCTACGGCATATTGCTCGGAGCGATAGGATTCTGGCTTGGCTCACGGCTGCATTATCGAATTTGGCAGCAGCTATCGCTGCCATTGTTGATTATCACAATCCTTTTATTGATTATCGTCTTTATTCCTGGAATCGGCCTTGATTTGAAAGGAGCACATCGGTGGATTATTATTGGCGATTTGACCTTTCAGCCGGCCGAACTCGCGAAACTCACCTTTTTATTTTATTTGGCGACATGGCTGGAAAAACGCGGCGAGGGGGTGAAAGACTTCTCATACGGCTTCTTACCTTTTTTGTTTATTTTGGGGATTGTGGCGGGACTCATTTTGCTGGAACCGGATTTCAGCACTATGCTTGTGCTGGCATTCATGGCGGTAACCGTCTTTTTTATCGCCGGTGCCAGCATCATGCACGTGTCATGGCTTGGGATTGCCAGTATTATCTTTTTTCTTTTGGTTATTAAATTGACGCCATACCGCGCCGCTCGTTTCACCGTCTTTCTTCAGCCGGATGCCGATCCGCAGGGGATAGGCTATCATATCAACCAAGCGTTGCTGGCAATTGGTTCCGGGGGATTGTTCGGACTAGGTTTGGGCCATTCGCGTCAGAAATTCAACTATCTCCCCGAAGCGCCGGGTGACTCGATTTTCGCGGTGATTGCCGAAGAGCTCGGGTTCATCTTCTCCATTGTCTTGATTAGCCTGTTTATCGTGTTGATGATGCGGGGGTTTAAAATCGCCCGCCGCGCTCCTGACGCTTTCGCGAAATATCTGGTTGTGGGAATTATCACCTGGATTACGTTTCAGGCATTTTTTAATATTGCCGCCATGGTTGGTCTCGTGCCTCTGACGGGAATTCCGCTGCCCTTCATCAGCCACGGCAGTACGGCCGTAGCCGTTTCGCTTACCGCCATGGGTATTGTCATGAACGTGGCTCGCCATTCGAAAACTGAATTATCGCCGTAAGCACGACTTTGCAAAATACTCTATTTTCAGTATAGTGGGTGGTATGAGAGTAGTTCTGGCTGGCGGAGGCAGCGGCGGGGCCACGGTCCCATTATTGGCGGTAGCGGATGAGATTCGCAGAAATAATCCTCAGGCGAAATTTATTTTCATTGGGACTACCGACGGACCGGAGCGTCAGCTGGTCCATGAGGCAAAAATCGTATTTCGATCTGTCACGGCTGGAAAATTACGCAGATACTGGTCCTGGCAGAATTTCATTGATCCGTTGAGAGTACTGCTCGGGTTCTTTCAATCCCTGTATTATCTCCATGCTTTCGGCGCTGACGCGGTATTATCGGTAGGGGGGTATGTGAGCGTGCCGGTGGTTTGGGCGGCCAGACTTATGGAGATTCCGTCCCACGTGCACCAGCAGGACGTGGAGCCGGGTCTGGCGAATCGTCTGCTGACCTGGCCGGCTACGAGAATGTCCGTCACCTTCAAGCACTCGTTGAAATTTTTCCCCGGCCACAAAACACTCCATACGGGCAATCCGGTTCGTTCAGACATCATGGCTGGTAGCAAGGAAAGAGGAATGAACGCGTTCTCGCTTGACCCGAAATTGCCGACAGTGCTCGTCTTTGGCGGCGGTACGGGCGCCCAAAAGATTAACGAGTTGATGGTGGGAGCGGCGTTTGAACTTTGTGAGCATTTGCAGGTAATTCATATTTTTGGCAAGACGCGGCAAAGATTCAACATTGCGAATTCGCGGTACCACGCGTATGAGTTTCTCTCGTCGGAGATGGCTGACGCGTACGCCGTCGCGGATATTGTCGTTTGCCGCGCGGGTTTAAGCACGATTAGCGAGCTGTCCGCGCTGAGTAAATCCGCCATTATTATCCCGATGCCAGAAACGCATCAAGAAGCAAATGCCGCTTTGCTCAAGCGAAGCAATGCCGCGGTCATTGTTGATCAAGGCACTCTGACGTCCGACTTCCTAATAGACGTGATCCTCGGTTTGCTGGCCAACGCGGAATGGAGGGAGATTTTGAAAAAAAACATTCACGCTTTAACGAATACGGAGGCACGAAGCTCCATCGCTCAATCAATAATCAATCTTGCGAAAGCATCATGAACGTTAATTCATCAAAATACATATATTGCGTGGGAATCGGGGGCATTGGCCTTTCCGGCTTGGCAAGAATACTACACTGGCAGGGGAAGACCGTCTCCGGATCTGATTTAATCGCGAGCGAGATTACTGGTGGTTTGCTTGAGTTGGGAATAGACGTCAAGATCGGACCTCCTAGGGCGAGCAATATTCCCGAAAACATCGATCTGGTGGTACACACAACGGCGATACCGATCGATCATGTCGAAATAGAGTCGGCGCGCAACAGGGGAATACGGATTATTTCGTACCCGGAAGCTCTTGGCCAGCTCACCGGTGGGAAATTTCTTATTACCATTTCCGGAACTCACGGCAAATCCACGACTACCGCTTTTGTCAGCCACCTTCTTCGTACCGCCGGATGGGATCCGACCACGATCGTCGGCAGCCTGGTCCCTGAATTTGGTGGCAATGCCCAGTTGGGACGCAGTAAATATTTTGTCTTAGAGGCGGATGAGTATAATCGCGCCTTTCTGAATTATTCCCCCCAGGTTGCCATCATTACAAATATCGAGCGAGATCACTTGGATGTCTACCGTGATTTAAATGATCTTAAGACCACTTTCCAAAAGTTTCTGCAGCAAGTGAAAGCTGATGGATTTGTCGTGGCGAATGCCGACGATCCTGTCGTGAAAAAGATTATTCCTGAGCTTGACTCCAAAATTGTGACCTATGGAATACAGAGCGGGGACTACCGGGCGAAAGACATACGATATGGAACGCACGTTTCGTTCGAGCTGGATGATTTCGGTGCAGTTTCATTGACCTTGCCCGGGAAGCACAACGTCTACAACGCGCTGGCCATGATCGCCACCGGCCTTCAGCTAGGCATAGAGGCTGAGACAATCAAAACCACGCTTCAGAATTTTATCGGCCTGTGGAGGAGGTTTGAACGGGTCGGTTCGTATGAAGGAAATCCCATCATCACCGATTATGCTCATCATCCCACGGAAATCCAGGTAACCTTGCGCGCGGCCAAGGAAGCGTATCCAGGCAAACGGATTCTGGCTGTTTTTCAGCCCCATCAGCGTCACCGTACGCAGATGCTTTTCCAGGAATTTTGCGACGCGTTCAGCGATGCCGGAGGAATCATTTTAAGTGAGATATACGAGGTGGCCGGCAGAGAAGAGGAGAACAATTCAGTCAGTGTTCAGCAGATGTTCGACGTGATGCAGATGAAAGGGCTGAATGTGCAGATGGCTCGTGATTTGAAAGAAACGAAGGATCTTATCAAAAAAGTTATCCAGCCGAATGATGTAGTGGTAGTGATGGGCGCGGGATCTATAGACCAGGTAGCCCGGGATCTCGCGCAAGGGGAGGAGTATACTGCGGAAACCACGAGATGACCTCATACCTACAGGTTGTGCCATCCGCGAAGGAGGGCGTGCCTCTCTCCGCACACACCACGTATCGGTTGGGGGGTCCGGCTGATTTCTTAGTTGAAGTCAAAACTACGGATGAATTTGTCCAAGCCGTTATCGCGGCGCGGCATTTGGGTTTGCCATTGTTGATTCTGGGTCATGGCAGTAACATTCTGGTCGCTGATGTGGGGTTTCGCGGCGTGGTGGTTAAGCTGAAAGCCCAGTCCATCGTCCAAAACGGAAACAGCGTCACGGCTGACGCGGGCGTATCGATGGGTCGGCTGGCGCACTGGGCTGTTGACAGGGGATTGGCCGGCATAGAATTCGCGGTCGGTATCCCCGGCACGGTGGGAGGATCGGTGCGCGGAAATGCCGGATGCTTCGGCGCGGAGATAAAGGATGTGGTCAGCGTGGTTGAAATATTAACTTCAAAAAACGAACGCCGGACTCTGGCAAACGCGAATTGCGCGTTCGGATATCGTGATAGTCTGTTTAAACATAGCGACTCCCTTATACTGAATGCCACATTCACGCTACATGATGCTGAGGCCGGTGAAGGGAAAGAGCTTCTACAACAATGGGGCAAGAAACGATTGGAGGAGCAAGATTTTTCCAAACCATCATCCGGCTGCGCGTTTAAGAACCCGCCGGGAAACGCCGCGGGAAAGATGATCGACGATCTTGGTCTGAAAGGATTGAAGATCGGCGGCGCGCAAGTTTCCGAACGTCACGCGAACTTTCTTATCCATGACGGTAGCGCCAAGGCGGCCGACGTGCTTGAGCTCCTGAAACAGGTTCGTAGTAAGGTGAAAGATCGCTATGGTATCGAACTTGAACCCGAAATCATGCTGGCTGGATTCTCTGAAGAGGAGCTCAAGGGGATAGGATAGAGGAGTGATATAGTGACATCAACAACGCGCGGGCGAGGAAAGCCTGACCCGGACTTGACCCGGGGATCACCCTCGCCTGTTTTGTATACAACATGGAACCCAGTCATGTGCAAGCAAGAGCACTTCGAAAAGTAGCAAAATCCGTCTTCGTCTCTTGCTATGTATCACAAGGCTACTCATCGTTATGACAATGAATATCCTTTCAGGATTTTCATCGGGACTACGGCGGATTATTTGCGTCGGCTTTGCTACCGTTTATCATTACATTTAACTACTTAACACGACATAACTATTGCTGGTTCGATGCAAATAAAAATAAAGCCACCGTGGTGAAACGGTGGCGGGCGCGCCGGGTCAGCGGCCCCGAAGAGCGTCGTCGATGGACTGAAGGTGCTTGGCCATGCGGGATCGCTCCCAGGGGGCCAGCCCATTCATTTTCGCCAGCTCTCTCAGGTGGCGTTGCGTGCTACGATCGACAGCCGAGCTGGCTGGCTGACCGTAGTACTTCTTCGGCCATGGCTTCGGCGGGTTTTTTACTTTCCGCACCGAGCCTCCTAGCGGCAGTGACGCCGGGCGGCGTCGATCAGGTTGAGATCTCTCATGATGGCGGGAAACATGTCATCGGGAATGGTGCGGGTGGCTGTAGCGATGCCGATACGACGACGGAAGTCGTCGACACAGACGCGGCGTCCATGCCGCCCAGCCTGACTAGCCCCATCCTCGGTCTGTTCCTTTTTCACAAGAGACTCGGGAAGATCACTGAGTTTCATCGTAACCCCCAAAAAAGGTCCATCTTTTTTTCAACGCAGGCACCCCGGATACATCCTGTTACCTGCTTCGATGTTTCGTAGATTACTAGAATATTCTGTTTTTGTCAAGGTCTTTAAGTTTGCCAGATCAGCCAGCTCGTTTTGTAATACGTTGTTTACTCGACTGGCGTGTGCATACATTCAATGTGTTGACTGGTGAGAGAAAGTGGTGTAAAATGGATTCAGAGTGGTTGAAAGTGGATAAATGTGGGGATAACCACCCTCAAGAGTGGATAACCAATTCCTCAAAGCGAATTGCGCTATGTTTATCGGTGAATACCATCACAATATCGATGACAAAGGACGGCTGGCCGTCCCGGTTAAGTTTCGTTCGGAATTAGCCAAAGGCGCCGTGGTGACGCGAGGTTTGGATCATTGTCTGTTTCTGTATACAAAAGATGAGTGGGAGAAGCTGGCCGCTAAATTGGCTCAGTTGCCGATCAGCCAAGCAAACACGAGAGCCTTTGCCCGGCTAATGCTGGCCGGAGCCATGGATGTTGACGTGGATAAACAGGGGAGAGTGATCTTGCCTGATTATCTGCGCAAATACGCCACGATCAAGAAGAAGGTCGTTGTGGCCGGACTCTACAACCGCATGGAGCTCTGGGACGCGCAGGCCTGGGAAAAATACAAGTTGGGGACCGAGCGGAATTCCGGCGATATCGCAGAAGCCCTTGGAGAACTTGGAGTCTAAGACAGCTTCTCATTCAAAAGAGGCAAGCCATATACCGGTTCTGCTTGAAGAAACGATTGACGCCCTCAATGTTCAGCCCGGCGACAACGCGATAGACGGAACGATCGGCGGGGGAGGGCACTCGGCGGAAATACTGAAGCATTCGTCGCCCAGTGGGCAGCTCATCGGACTGGATAGTGATACCACGGCCATTCGTCACGCAACGGAGCGTCTACAGCCGTTTGCCGGACGCGTCCACATCATCCAAGCCAACTATTCGAAACTCAAACAAATTCGCGATGAACAATTTCCAAATCTTCCAATTCGCTCTGTTCTACTCGATCTTGGCCTATCATCACTTGAGCTCGAAGATCGCGATAGGGGATTTTCTTTCCTAAACGATACAGCACCGCTTGATATGCGGTTTTCCAAAGAGGGGCGAACCGCAGCGGATATTCTGAACACTGCCCCAAAAAACTTCCTTAAAAATATACTTTCGGAGTACGGCCAAGAAAACTATACTCGCCAAATCGCCGACGAAATCCTCCGCGTCAGGCAAAAACAAAAATTTTCCACAGTGGGCGATCTGGTAGCGGCCGTACTCCGGGTATATAGAGAGACGCTTCATTCCAAATCCGATATTCCGTGGATTGGGGGTCGGCATCCGGCCACGAAGACTTTCCAAGCACTTCGCATGGCGGTCAATGACGAGCTGTCGCATCTGGAAAACGGACTCGAACAGGCGATCGACGTCCTGGAGTCCGGCGGGCGGCTGGCTATCATCAGTTTTCACTCCGGAGAAGACCGAATCGTGAAAGAATTCTTTCGGAAAGAAAGCCGAGACTGCCTATGTCCTCCCGAAGTGCCGGTGTGCCGGTGCGGCCATCACGCTCGGCTGAAGATAATCACGCGAAAAGTCGTCCAACCCGGCCGTAACGAAATAAAACATAATCCGCGCGCTCGCAGCGCCAAGCTCAGAGTCGCAGAAAAAAAATAAGAGTCCAATGTCCAAATTTTTCTGGCTCAGTCCAGCCAACCGAAAAAAGCACGTCAATGACAAGAAAGGAGTTCCCCAAAAATTCCGGTTGACCCAATCTAGGGTGAATTTATTGTTGTTTATTGCTATACTGGTGTTAGGCGCGGCGTATCTGGTGCAAGTCAATCGAACCGCCACCAGCGGATTCGCCGTAGAGGATTTGGACTCAGAGATCGGCCAATTGCAAGAGTCGCACCGAAAACTGGAATTACAGGTAGCGGAGCTGCAGTCGCTGCAGCGGATCAAAGCGGCCAGTGACAGACTTGATCTCGTGGCGACTACCGCGCCAATATATCTTCAGGCGAGTGCCGGCGTGGTAGCGATCGAAAAATAAGGCGCACCCGCGTCGACATGGCGAGCCGAAGAGGAGCAAGGATGCCAGACGAATGTACGTTTCGACGCTTTGACTCACCATTGATTGAATAGACGGAATGCCAACTGTTTGGCGTAAACGGAAAAAACATAGCAAGGGAAAAACCACCAAAAGCTTTGACAGGCTGACTTTTTTAAGCTGCGTGATTTTTCTTTTTGTCGGCGTAATCGTCTATCGTTTGTTTACGCTTCAGGTATTGCAGCATCCTTTTTATGAAGCGTTGGCGTCAGGGCAGCATGATATTTATGAAGATCTGTATCCCGAGCGGGGTGAAATATTTGTCAGGGACAGGTATTCTGAAGATGAGCGCTATCCCATAGCGACCAATAAAACGTTCAAGCAGGTCTACGCGGTTCCCAAACAAGTGGATGATCCGAGGGCAAGCGCCGAAAAACTTGCTTCCTTTCTGGAAATGGAAGAAGAAGAGATTCTGAAACGGTTGGAAAAAGAAGATGATTTATACGAACCCTTACAGCGACAGGTTCCGGAAGAGCGGGCTGAGCAAATCGCCGCGTTGAATCTGGCAGGCATTAAGTTTACCGATGAAAGCTACCGATATTACCCCGAGGGTCGAATATTCAGCCATGTGCTGGGGTTTGTTGGTTACCAAGGCGACGTGAGGAAGGGGCAATATGGAATCGAAGGGTACTTTGATGAAGTATTGACCGGAGCGCCCGGGTTTTTTCAGGCTCAGTATGATTCCGGCGGACGCTGGATTACCGTGGGTGACACGGAGTTTCAGGAAGCCAAAGATGGGTCGGATATCGTGCTGACTATAGACCGGACTGTCCAGTTCACCGCTTGCGAGAAACTCGCGGCGGCAGTTGAGCGGCACGGCGCGGATTCCGGAAGCCTGGTAATCATGAACCCGAAAACTGGCGCGGTCCTGGCCATGTGCAACGTGCCTGACTTCGATCCTAATGTCTATAATGAGGTCGAAGATGCCAATGCCTACATCAATCGGGCAACCTATATCCAGTATGAGCCGGGCTCAGTGTTCAAACCAATCACCATGGCTGCCGCGCTAAATGAAGGGGTGGTGGGTCCGAATACCAAATACGTCGATGAAGGTGAAGTGAAGATAGGCAAGTACACCATCCGAAACGCCGACAACAAGACTTATGGAGAACAGACGATGACCCAGGTTCTGGAAGAGTCCATCAATACTGGAGTCATGCACGCCGAGTCTAAGGTCGGGAATGAAAAGTTTTTTGATTACGTTTCAGCCTTTGGTTTCGGGCAGGTTTCGGGAATCGCCCTGCACTCTGAAACATCCGGTGACATCACTTCGTTGGAAAAATTGCAAGATATTTACGCGGCGACAGCTTCATTTGGTCACGGCATCACCGTCACGCCGCTTCAACTGGTCACGGCGTATTCGGCAATCGCCAATGGAGGCACCCTTTTCCAGCCCTACATTGTCGACCAGATTGCCCATCCGGACGGCAGTGTTGACATAACCCAGCCTCAAGAAGTGCGTCAGGTTATTTCATCAAAAACCGCCGCCACTTTAGGCGCCATGCTTGTACGGGTGGTGGAAAATGGACATGGACAGCGCGCTGGCGTGGAAGGATACTATATTGCCGGGAAGACTGGCACTGCCCAAATTCCACTGACTGACCGTCCCGGATACGATCCAAACAAGACAATCGGCAGCTTCGCCGGATTTGGTCCGGTTGATGATCCGGTCTTTGCCATGATCGTAAAAATCGACGTGCCAAAAGACGTCATTTGGGCCGAGAGCTCAGCCGCGCCGCTCTTTGGCGATATCGCTGAGTTTTTGCTGCAATACTATGAAGTTCCGCCAACTCGAACCGCCGAATAAGGAACTGTTGTGAAACGCTTACTTCAATCAATACTTGCGTCGCTGGCGCGCGGCATCCTCCGGCGATACCAGCCGAAAGTCGTGGCCGTGACGGGGAGTGTTGGCAAGACCTCGGCCAAAGAAGCGATTGCTTTGGTTTTGGGAAAAAAATTCCTTGTTCGAAAAAGCGGCAAAAATTACAATAATGAAATTGGCGTTCCTCTGACCGTGATCGGCATCGATTCTGGAAACCGCAATCCCTTTGCCTGGTTCAGCATAATCGCCAAAGCCTGGGCATTGACCCATGGTCCCAAAAAAGAATATCCGGAAGTGCTTGTGATGGAGCTGGGCGCCGATCATCCCGGCGACATTCGGTTTTTAACCAATTTAGTTTCTCCAGAAATCGGGGTTGTCACGGCCGTTGGACCCGTCCATCTGGAATTTTTTTCCACCATAGAAAAGGTGGCCAATGAAAAAGGAGAGCTGATCAAGGGTTTGCCCCAAAAGGGCTGGGCAATCCTCAATGCCGATGACGATCTGGTCGTGCCAATGAAGGAAGCTTCCAACGCGCAAAAATTAACATATGGTTTCGGTGAAAAAGCCGATGTGCGTTTGACGGATATCACTGTTGTATACGATACGCTCCCGCCCCACTGGCCGAAGGGAATGAGAGGGAAAATAATCCACGCGGGCAATGTCGTACCAGTGGCTTTTCCGGGCATTATTGGACGCCATCAACTATACTCGCCTATGGCCGCGGTGGCGGTCGGATTGAGCATGGGTATGCATTTGATTGAAATCACAAAGTCACTGTCAGAATACCGTTCTCCGGCCGGCCGCATGAATCTGATTCCGGGTATAAAAAAAACAATGTTGATTGATGATTCATATAACTCATCACCGGTGGCGGCTGAAGAAGCGCTTGAAACGATTCAGCATATTCAATCCAAAGGAAGTAAATACGCGGCGCTTGGAGATATGGCGGAACTTGGCCAGTACACCGAAACCGGGCATGAAGAAGTCGGCGTGGTCGCTTCACATTCCGTGGATTTCATTATCACCGTAGGGGAAAAATCACGGACAATCGCCCAAGCGGCTCTATCTCAGGGTTTCCCGAAGGATCGGGTCTTCCGCTTTGATTACGCTCAAGAGGCGGGGAAGTTTTTGCAGCATAGGATAAAGCCGGGGGACATCCTATTGATCAAGGGATCGCAAGTAGCGAGGATGGAGAAGGTGACTAAAGAACTTATGGCGGAACCATTGCGCGCGACTCAGCTGCTGGTTCGACAAAGTCCGAAGTGGCTGAAGAAATAGCGGATATTGACAGTAGCGGGATTTTTGGATAAGGTAATCACGGCAAAACGGAGGAAGCTCCGTTCTTTGTTGGGCCCGAACGAAAGAGGTAGATGATGAAGGTAAGTAAATTGCTGGCCATCCTTGGCCAGGAGGCGACGGATCAAGATCGGCGAGCGGCCTACGCCTTCGTGGCCGACCATCCTGCCTGGCATCCGGTCGTGAGAGCGCTCTGCGCCGGTCAAGACGACTGGGACCTACGGAGGTTGGAGACTGAGGTTATCGCCCCGTCAGAGTTGGAGCTGGCCCAAGGCGTAGTCCACTTCACCAAGATCGCGCAGGTGTTCTTCGCGGCGAATGTTTCTCCCCGCGCCAAGCTCCCACTCCATCCGTCGGTCCAGAAAAAGGGGGACGATGAGAAGAAGGCCATCCGCGCCAGCTGGGAAGACGACGTCTTGCCCAAGATCCTCGAGGTCACCGGCAAGAAGCAGTTCCCGGCCGCGGCGAGGGCGGTAGTGAAGGAGCAGGGGAACTACAGCGCAGCTGTCAGGTGGCTGCAAGAACAGGGCGTGTCGGGCAGCTTCTCTCTCATCCGCTCCAAGATCGTGGAAGCGCACCAGTGACACGTGGTACGCGCAAGCGACATAGCCGAAACATGGTTTCGGCTTTTTCTTTACATTCAAGAGTCTAGCAAGTATAATACAGCCGTCGGTATAAACTACGACGGCGCAAAGATTATGGCCTTGCCACGTCCGAAAATTGGACTGATATTTTCCGGCGGCTCTATCCTGATGAGCCGGTCTGGGAAAGTGATCAGCGTCACCGCGGCGAAAGACATGCGGGGCTGGGTGTCAGAGGTGCCTGAGCTGAAGGTCATAGCGGATCTTGAGCCGATCTTTGTTTTTGGCGGGAAGACTGAAACTATTTCGCCGAGTATTTGGCAAAAGCTGGCTAAAGAAGTGCGGAGACACTACAGGAAAGTTGATGGTTTTGTTGTTACGCATTCGCCGGATACCATCGGTTATACCGGAGCGGCGCTGAGTTTTATGCTTCAGAATCTGGGCAAACCGGTTGTGTTGACGGGTGCGAAAGAAGGAGTCGTCAAGAAAAGGATTATTAATCGCGTATTCCGTCCTTTCCGCACCTACGGGATCAGGGCAAACTTGGTCAACGCGGTCCAGGTCGCGACTATGGATATTGCCGAAGTGGCCGTGATGACGGGAAGCCGTTTGGTGCGCGCGACCCAGCTGGTCTCGAGCCAGCAGTCGGAACAAGATGGCGTGGGCATGGGAGTGCTTGGGCAGATCAATTTCGGGATTTCGCTGGAACTGGAGCATCAGCGCCGGCGCAAAACAGCTCTGGTATTCCGACCTGATATTGACGAGCGTGTGTTTGTTATTCAAATGCATCCCGGCATGAACACTCCGTCTTTGCTTTCATCGGTGCCTACTGACGCCCATGCTTTGCTGATTCGCGGAGTTGAAGCGGCCGCGTCCAAAGATGATATGAAAGCGGTCCTGTCTTTGGCGGATGAGCGCCAGATTCCCGTTTTTCTTGAGTCGGACGAATCAACCAGGCTGAAAAACGACAAACGTATTATTTCTTTGCCGCTGATGGAAGCTGAAACATCGCTTGTGAAAACGATGTGGGCCATGGGGCAAAGCAGCTCCATCGCTGAGTTGAGAGAGATGATGGATGAAAATTTTGCCCATGAAAACCTGGAAGAGGAGATCGGCAAATGAAACTGTATTATTACGCCAGCCGGACGGAAAACTCCAAACTGCGCGGCCAACAGGAAACCATACGAACTTTGCTGGAGCAATCCGGGGTGACGGTCATTAGCAACTTACAGCCCGATGACGCGGCGGCCATGACCGCTCTGGAGAGGGCAGAGGAGGCGGGACAGAACGCTCTTGAGCAGATTGACGCGCTGGTGGTTGAGGGGTCGGCTTCCGACCCGGAAGTGGGTTATTTCCTGGCCTTTGCGATTTCAACCAAGAAACCGACACTGTTTCTGATGGAAAAAGGCAGTACCGCCACGAACCCTCTCTCGTATCTAGCGGGCAAGAATGTTCCATCCCAGGTCAAAGTCAAGCGCTATTCCGAAAAAACTCTGGAAAGCGCGGTCTACGAGATGGTGGGAGATTTTGAAAGCAGTGAATTTGCCGAAACGCCGACGATCAAGTTCACTTTGCGAATCACGCCGCTGATCGAAAATTATCTTCACTGGAAGACGCACAACACAAAAATCACCAAGGCTGATTTTTTACGTAAGCTGATACTGGAGGAAGTGATTAAAAAGGACGAGGAGTTTCGGAAGTACCGGGGGAGGAAGGATGGCAGCTAGTTAGTTGATTGGTTAATTTGATTTGCCGAAGAAAGGACGGGCTTCTGTCCTAATTCTTTTTGCGCATTTTAATCTTTGCAGACATGGGGTTCGGATGAATGGAAAAAAATTCATCGGGACAATTTATTTGACATGGTTATAAGGTTTGCTAAAATAGAACTAGGAAATAGAGCCGTCGCACATTACAGCGCCGTCGCGGAAAATAATCAAAAAATAGAAAACGCGTTCTTCATTGAAATGTTGAACCGCCGTCGTAGAAGAGCGCCGTCGCTAGGCTCTGGGGATAACCTGAGAACAATTCGAACGAATTGGAATAAAGACTGGCTGGGAGAGACGAAAGGACAGAGATGAACCTTAATAAAGCGTCCATCATCGGGAATCTGACAAAAGACCCGGTCAGCCGGACACTGCCGTCAGGTCAGTCGATCACCACCTTTTCAGTGGCGACGAATCATGTCTGGCGGGACAAGTCCCAGAACAAGAAGGAATCGACGGAATTCCATAACGTCGTCGCCTGGGGCAAACTCGGCGAGATCTGCGGTCAGTACTTGAAAAAAGGCGGCAAGGTCTACGTCGAAGGCCGTTTGCAGACCCGAAACTGGGAAGATTCCAAGACCAAGGTCCGCAAATCGCGCACTGAAATTGTGGCGGATGAGCTGATCATGCTCGGTCACGTCAGTTCCAAGAAAGACGAGCAGAATGACAGCATCCGACAAGAAACTCTGGCGCGCGAGGAAGTCAATGCCGAAGAGTTGCCGGTAGAAGAAAACGCGTCGTAGAAGCTTCGATTCGTTCGGGGCTTCGGGCAGCCGAGGCCCCGAAAAACAAAAAATGATTTTTTACAAATCAATAGTCTGAACTTTGCTCATCTGCGCTTCAGCTGCAGTGGAAATCTACCCGTCCTCTGGTTTTCACTGGGGCAACGGAGATAGATGGGCAAAAATCAGGCTATTGCCAATACGCATGACAATGACGGGATTGTTTCCCGTCTTTTTGTTTTCCTCCAGCCTTCCGTCCGCCTTCAGTGATTAATATCTAAAGACATCTCCCTGCCGTCTTTACCGCGCGTTTCTTCCCGCCCAAAAAATGGGAATCGACGCAAGGGTTTCACCAGAAGGTGGGTGGAATGGTGGAGGTAAGAATCGTTTTTACCGCCGCCATACACACCTGCTCTTTCCAGGAACCATCACTGGTTCACAAACCACGGACATATCGTAAAAAGGAACTCAGTCATGCGAAGGCTGACTCTTGTCTTCGGATTTACAGCGTCGCTTTTACTTGGACCGGTATTGCTTACCGGTTGTGGAGATGACGCTACTTCACCTGAACAGAATGCCACCATTTCCGGACGTGTCCTGGACCAAGACAACCCGGTTTCTTCCGAGATCATGGTTGTATACTCGGAAGACAGGGAAGAGTACGTCCAGACTGACGCGGAAGGTTTCTTCCAGATCGACGGCACACTGCTTCCCAAGCTGATTGTTGCCGCGACTGAGGGCAAGACCGGTTTCGTCGAAGTCTTCTCGGATCAATCGGTCTATGAAATCACGCTCGATGAAATTCCCACGTCTCCCGGTCAGCAGTCTCTCGGCGCCATGGGGTGGTACTGGTTCGGCGTTTACGACACTAACGGGGACGGGGACGTACGTTTCCGCTACCGCTACAATTTCTCGCATTTCTACTGCTCGTCCTGGCTGCCGGGCTACTGGCCTTTTCCGGATCCGAACCCGAACCATTGGGACAGCTGGGATTTGAACGACTTCCCGCCGCCGTGGAAGGGGAAGATGTTGCTGGTTCCCAGACGCCACCAATGGTGGCACCAAGCTGTCTATGGGTTCTCGATCAGTCGCGCGTTGTTCCTGATTTCTCACTGATGACCGTGGCGTGGTAAGATTGGGGGCGTGATACGCTCGCGCTCCCAATCTCTTTATTTTTATACTTATTACGCATGTCTTTACGGAAAATAGTCATACTGCTTGCCTCGTACCTCTCTATTCTGATTCCCGGGATTTTGTTCTGGCCCGTTGTCGCGGAATACTTGTTTCGGATCACAGGCCAAGATTCATCATCGATACTCAATCCTTGGGCCGACGCGTTCATACTCGTGTTTACGTTTGTCTCGGTAATAGGTAATGTGTGGTTTTTGGTACAATTTTTTCATGGTCGAACGAGGCTGTGGATATTTCCAATTTCCACATTCATTGTGAGTGCGCTGATAGTGGGTTTGATGTTTGTAGACATGAACAATTTTGAGGGTTCAGAGGAATATTACAATACGCCCGTGACGCGGGTAAGCCTCGATTAGCAAATAGAGAATTGGAGTTTATACACTCAGGATGATTCAATTGAGCATGGAACCGGTGATTGCGGAGGCGCACCAATGAGGGTTGCCCCCCTGGATTTTTCTCACAAAGAAGATATAATTTGATTACAATGAATAAAACAATAGGTATTACCGCAGTCGCATTGATTGGCATTGCCATCATCACTTTCGTTTTTATAAATTACAAGGGTGACTCTCAGATAGAAGGAACCGAGCAAGAATATATCCAAGGCAATGTTGCCCTGGGCTATTTTCTCCCTGATGGCTGGGAAGCGCAGACGACTGAATATTATGAAGAAGGCGACCAGGTAGGTGAGCGTGAGCCGTTTTTGAGCATTCGGAAACGAATTGACGATGATAGCGGCTTTTTTCCATACGCTTACGTTTGGTACCAATATTTCAGGAACACGGGATCATTTGACAATTGGTATCAAGAGCATCGGGAAGAGTTAATTCGGCAATATGGGCTGCCAAAAGATGAAAAGGAAAATAGTCAGGGTACGGTTAAAAGCCTGGTCATAGACTCCGAATTCATAGTTGACCCGATGAGCAACTCGACAACAACGGTGACGTACCAGTTTACCTACTTTGACGCCGGCGCGAGTTTGTTGGAATTACGCGCCGAGGCGCCAGTGGGGCAATTTAGCGGGCTGCAAGAGGAAATTAATGCCATGGTAGAAAATTCGTATTTGCGCAATGAATAACAGCGCGGTTATTCTCACCCTTGGAATCTTCGCGCTGCTTCTGATGCCTTTTGTTTATATTGTGGCAAAGCGGCGTGAGGGTGCGCGGGCAGCCCAAATATACGTGATCAGGATTATCATTACTTATCTCTTTTCTGTTTGGGTGATGAGTGATTTTGCTCCTGACAATCTGTTCAGCCAGGTCTTCGGGCCGATCATACTGATGATTGTTATGTACTGGCTGACGGACCTTTGGCTGGAGCAGTCTCGAAAGAAGTAGCCGTGTTTAGAAGCTATCGGCAATTTGGTATTTGACCGCGCATGTATTATACTTACGGCGTAATTACTGATTGCGCAAAATGAACACCAAACTCAAGACCGCGGTCTGGCTGGCACTGGGAACCGCCGTGATTTCCGGAACCAATAACTTCCTGACGAAATTCGCGGTGACGGTTATTCCAAACCCGACCGTTTTTACCTTTCTCAAAAATGCCATCGTTGGCCTTTTTCTTATCGGGCTCATCCTCCTTTTCGCTCGGTACAAGGAAATCCGCCAATTACAAAAGAATGACTGGCTGAAGCTGGCCGGGATCGGGATCGTGGGCGGCGGCATACCGTTTATCTTGTATTTCACGGGCTTGACCATGACCACGGCCGTCAGTGCTGCCATCATCCACAAAACGCTCTTTATCTGGGTGGCACTTTTAGCCGTACCGATACTGAAAGAGCGAGTCGGTTGGATCCAAGGCGCGGCTTTTGTATTGCTGATCGCCGGGAACTTTGTGTTAGGCGGACTGCATTCGCTGGCATTCGGGACTGGTGAGATGATGATTTTGGCCGCCACCTTGTTGTGGGCCGGAGAAAACATCCTGGCCAAGCACACGCTCAAAAATATCTCCAGTCTGACCGTAGCCGGAGCCCGGATGGTATTCGGATCAGTGATTATCTTCATCGTGGTACTGTTCCAAGGAAAAACCAGTTTGTTGACGGGATTAAACGGCGAGCAGTGGTTCTGGACGCTTCTTCCTTCGGTGCTGCTGCTGGGCTATGTGGTAACGTGGTACACGGCGCTGAAACACGCTCCGGCCACGTTGGTGGCGAGCATTCTTGTTCCGGCCACCTTCATCACCAGTTTTTTGCAGATGATTTTCATTGACCAGGCTATGAATCCGGAGACCCTTGTTACCGGCGTTTTATATGCCTTGGCGATCGCGCTTTTAGTTTGGCAATCTCTAAAGGTATCTTCCAATGCCACTGCAGACGCAGAGCGCGCTCACGCTTGAAGGTATCGCCCAATGTTCGAGGTATGCCTTTGGTCCAAACCGGCTGCATTATTGCGGACCGGACGCCAGCAGTGAAGTGGCGGCCTACATCGCCGAGAACCAAAGCGACCAGGGGCTATCAAACATCCTCCAGGGTTTTCAGACTATGTACCCTTATTTAAAGACGATCGCCCACCAGAACGGTATTGGAGATCCTTTTGATCCGCGCGTGGTCGAAGCCTACTGGATTGGCAATGAGCTGCTCGAACCAATCGCGCCCAAAGCGTTCTACCGACATCTGGCAGAAGACCTGGATCTCAAAACCAAATATGAGCCAAAAATGTTTGATCAGTTGGTCAGCAAACTGCCACAAGGCGCCAAAATGCACCACTCATTTCATGTTTTCAATGCCTACAAACGGACCGGCCATGACGCGGTCTTCCACAACCTTGAGAGCATGGATTCTTGCCGGGTGAGCTGGGGTCAAGTGACGCGTCTTGAGGGACCGAAAATTATTATGCAGAGAAAACCCTTGGTGTTGGAAGGCCATCATTTACGGCTGGGTGATGCGGAAGAATACGCGCTCAACCGACGTTTGGAAGAAGACGGAACTTTTGACGAAGTGAAGTCAGGCCAGTGGATCACAATGCACTGGCAGCAGCCCTGCGAAATCATTAGCGACAGACAGACACGCTGGCTGGAGCATTTCACGGTCAAGCACATCGCCCTGGCTAACCAGACTCTCTAAATGGAAGTCTGGATATTCGGCAATCCGGATCTGCCCGAAGACGCCTTGCCAATCACGCTCTTGCCTCGATTGCGGAAGCGCTTTCCAAAGCACTATTTCGTCTTGAAAGATCCTTTGGATGAGTGGGAGATGCCTTCACGACTGGTGATGATTGATACGGTGAAAGGGTTGAAGTCGGTGCGAGTCTTTAGCTCGCTTGATGAATTTGAAGCGACGCCGCGCGTCTCTATGCACGACTATGATCTCAACACACAGCTGAGGTTTTTGGACAAATTGGGGAAATTACCTGAGTTTCAGATTGTCGGGGTGCCTGATCATCTGAGTCCGGACCAAGCGCTTGAACAAGTAGCGGGGGAGTTGGAGAAAATTGCGTAAGTCGCGTGCTTCTTGGTGAATAAAGAAATTCCCACGCCGTCTCTCTAGCATGTGTTATGTAAGAAATACGCCATAAAGGATTCCGGCCAGCGTTGAATAGGCGATGACCAGGAATATGTAAGTGGCAGTTTTCACATTCCCAAGCACTTTTCGCACCACGAGCATATTCGGCAAGCTGAGCGACGGTCCGGCCAGTAAAAGCGCCAGCGCTGGTCCTTGGTTCATTCCTTTAGCAATTAACGCTTGAAGAATCGGAATCTCGGTCAGGGTGGAAAAGTACATAAACGCTCCAAACACTGACGCAACCAGGTTAGCGACGATTGAATTGGAGCCGACAATTCTTTCAATCAATTCCTGCGGCAAGTAGGGCATGATAAATCCGGCGATAAACACACCGATGAACAACAGCGGCAGGAGCATCTTGGTGAATGACCAGCTTTCATTGAGCCATTGCTTGCGGGTGTCCTTTTGAAGCATGGACGCGATACCTGCCACTCCCAGCGCGAGCAAAGCCATCAGACCGTATTTTATCGGCGTTGCTATTTGCAATCCATTCACCACCAGTATGCCGACTAAGGTTCCAAAAAAGAATACTGCCTGCCATTTTGGCATAGACCGCACCTGTTCATCAGGGGTGATTAATTGTGCGCTTTCGCTTTTTTCTCTGAATATCAAGTTCATGGTAAGGCCCACCAGAATAGAAAGCCCAATGGCGGCAATCGCCCGGGCCGCGCCGATGTTCACACCCAGAACCGAGAAGGTTAGGAATATGGCGGCGATGTTGATGGCCGGGCCGGAAAATAAAAAGGTGATAGCAGGACCAAGTCCCGCGCCGCGCTGGCGGATAGAAGCAAACATGGGGAGAATAGTGCAGGAGCATACGGCCAAAACCAATCCTGATACCGAGGCGATGCCATAGGACACGATTTTTTTCGTGCCTGAACCTAAGTATTTCAGAATCGCGCCTTGGCGCACGAATGCGGCAATGGCTCCGGCGATGAAAAAAGCCGGAACCAGACAGGTCAGTACGTGCTGGCGGGAGTATTCGTTGAGCAAGGAAAAGCCGGACAACAGCGCGTCAATAAAGCTTTCGTTTGATAAGGGCAGGAAATAGAAAACTAGGAAAAGCCCGGTGAGCAATGCGAATATCTTTGTTTCTTTTTTCATATCAATCATTATTGATATTTACCACAAAAAAATTTATTGCAGCCATTCTTTAATTTCCTCCACATCGGGAATCCGGCCGGAAGATTTTACCACTTCATCAATCACCAGAGCCGGCGTCGACATCACTCCATAGGCGATAATTTTGTCCATGTCGTAGACGTGTTCGACCTGCGCGTCTTCTTTTTTTAACTCTCCTATTGCTTGGCGAGCTTGGTTTTCCAGTCGCTGACAATTGGGGCAGCCGGAACCTAGTATTTTGATCATCATACGCTCATTACGTCTTTTAATAATTTTTGAAAATTGGCAATCGCTTTTTCATCTCGGAAATAGATAACCTTCGTCCCTTCTTTTCGGTAATCAATCAGCCCTGCGTCCCGGAGCGCTTTGAGGTGGTGGGAAACGAGGTTCTGGGGCAAGCCCAGGGGTTCAAAAATATCGCACACGCAGCGTTCGCCTTGCTTCAGTAGACAGAGGATTTTCAGCCGGTTTGGCTCGTTTAACGCCCGAAGATAGCCGGAAACTTGCCCGACGCCTTTACCCTTTTTCGTATGAATGTTACAGCAGTCCTGTTGCATAATATATCAATTTATATTGATATTATAGCGGTTCAAAAAACGGCGTCAAGCTCGGACCGGTAGTTAACTACTCAGGGACCACCATCCGTATATAGAGCTAAACGAGCCTAGCTAAGTGCTATCGGGGGCACGTCAACTGATGTTTAGCAGCCTTAGTTCGGTAATAGCAAGAACTTCAAGCCTATGAGGAGAAGAAAGATTGAAATAACCATTCGGAATTTGTTTTGAGGCACGCGATCAACGATTTTTTTCGCCGCCCCTGCTCCGATGAATGAAGCGGGAATAAACAATAATAATCCCCATAGAAATCTCTGCTCAAGGCTTACCTTATTCAGTAAGTAAGTAATAATTCGCGTGGAATCAATGAATAACGCGATCGCTCCAGCTGTTGAAATGTATACTGCTTTCGGTAAGTCGAAAGCTGAAAGAAAAATTCCTCGAACCGCTCCACCAACACCAAAAATTCCCGCAAAAAATCCTGATAGTCCACCTCCGAATAGTGCTGTTACCGTTTTTTTAGGTATTTTGAACGTAGGTTTGAGAAAAAGGAAGAGGACGTAAGTGATCAAAAATCCTCCTAAAATTTGTGAAAGAAGTTTTTCGGATACTGAAAATACAATACTTGCCCCCAGATAGCTGGCGGCGATTCCCGCGATTCCAAAGGCAAGTATGAGTTTCCAGTTAAACCCTTTTTTGAAAAAAAGAATTTTCCAAATGTCACCAAACCAGTGAATCACACCTACCAACAAAAGCGTCTGCGGAAGCGGCAAAAAGAACAGCAAGATCGGCACCATGATTGTAGAGGTGCCAAAACCCGTGAGAGTGCCCACTCCTCCCGCCAGAACGGTAAGCAGGGCGATGAAAATAATTTCCATGGTATGTGTTTTGAAATATGGAAGGGGTTTCAGCTAACGTTTCGGTATCATGCGAAGTTGCGTAGCAATCTGGGTGTTTACGAAACGGGCTAATGACCTAATTCTTTACGAATGTTCTTTGAAAAATGGTTTGAAGTATAGCTCTATTTTTAATTTGCATATCTCATCTTTGGTAGCCCATCGTTGTTCTATATGTTCTTCGCTTAGTGTAAGATCTCCAGAAATTATTTCAGTTGAGTAAATCGTAAAACGATGAGTATTGTCCCCTTTATTATCCAAATCAAACTCGTATACGCCAAGAATCTCAAGCGGTTGAATATCTAAACCAGTTTCTTCTTTTACCTCACGGGCAATACCAGCCAAGGGGTTTTCATCGGGTTCAAGTTTGCCGCCGGGAAAATCCCAATGCAGGGGAAAATACTTGGCGTTTTCAGATCGTAAGCCAATCAAGTACTTGTCACCTTTTTTCACAACTGCTTTTTGAATGAGATTCAAAAGAATTTACATTAATTGTATAGCCCCGAAGTGAGAAGCTGATGTCGTATACTTCGTGTTAGGCGATGGAACACACCACATGGATGACTGCTTTGAGAGGGTGGGGAGGAATTTCCTCCCCAGAGGGTTGGGTTATTGATTGACTATCCGCAATGCCGCCTTGGCAGCTTCCTCCATGGTTTTGCCGTAGCCGCGGACATCGTGACTTTCTGCTGCCGGGAGATTGTCGAGCCGAGCCCTTCCCCTTCCAATTAAGCGGACTTGGAAGGGAGATGGACAGTTCGGATTGTGGTGTAATGAGAACGTTCGCTCACACAGTTGTCTTGTATATGTCTCCACAGAGCACCTCCTTATATCCAAACCCTCTCAAAGCAGTCATTGTAAAAAGAGTTCTTTCACCTAAGGTTTGCGTATAACACGCAGTGTTATATAAAGTACTATATTATTTCCACTCTATTATGTACATGCCGTATTTTTCTAATTCTTCTTGTGGCCAATATCTTGTTGGGCTTTCATGTTTTAGAACTTTTTTTACCTTTCGTGTATATTCACGGCCGGTATATTCTTTTGTCTGCGGATCCCATTCTCGGAATTTTATTTGATCACCATCTTGCAGGTCAAAATCCGCTAATTTAAAATCGTTTGAGGTGTTTTTATCGAGGTCAAAATAGTCTGGCCACAATTTCTTTTCTACGGTTTTCATACGTTTAATGGGAAGAAATAGTACGGTATTTTATAAGCCATGTTAGGCGATGGTATTATTCACTATGTTTAAATGGATTAAAACCTTGTTTAATGAGATTCTGTTCGGAAATGAATAGGGGTTGTGGCGGGTTAGTCCAATCAAACCATGACCATTGCTCACATTTTTCCGGTTCCATAATTTGCAGATCACCCGAATTATATTCCGCGGTCATAAATATAGTGATGTAGTGTTTGCCTTCAACCGGGAAAATGTCGTTGGTAGCAGTAGCAAAGTTTACATTTTTAATGCTCAAACCAGTCTCTTCCAATGTTTCACGCACCGCACATTCTTCCCATGGCTCATTAAATTCAAGATGACCGCCAGGAAAACACCACGAACCATCACCATGAGCATTTTTACGTTTACCAAAGAGAACTTTGCCATCTTTTACAATGAGAACCCCAACCCCGACTTTTGGTCTATTGTCCATACATTTAAATATTATTTACTTAGACGGTTTCAGGAATTTAGTGAAACGAGTTTGTTAAATACTTCATGAGGTTTGTGGAAGTTAGTGTGAATTTCATTTTTCAAATTATGTCTTATTTATTTACTTTCAAAAATTTTGCATTAATAGCTACAATAACTGTACTTAAGGACATTAGCGCCGCTCCTATAGCAGGGGAGATTAAGATTCCATAACCATACAACACTCCAGCAGCTAGAGGTATGGCAACTACGTTGTATCCAGTTGCCCAGAATAAGTTTTGAATCATTTTACTGTACGTTGCTTTTCCAAACAAGATTAGAGAAGTAACATCTTTTGGATTGCTGTTTACTAATATTATATCTGCCGTTTCAGCGGCAACGTCTGTCCCTGATCCGATAGCTATTCCAATGTTTGCTTGTGCTAGGGCAGGAGCATCGTTGATGCCATCTCCAGTCATAGCGACAAATTCTCCTTTGCTTTGGAGTTCTTTGATTTTTTCTAATTTCTCATGTGGCAGTACTTCTGCAAAAAATCCTTCTAGTTTTAATTTCGTAGATACTGTTTTGGCGATTACTTTATTGTCTCCTGTTAACATCCAACATTTTATTCCAGACTCTTGAAGTTGTTTAATCGCCTCATATGATTCAGGCCTTATTTTGTCTGCAAGTGTAATAACTCCGACTGCTTTGTTGTCCACTATTACATAGACTAATGTTCCGCTATCATCAATTTCTGAAGCTGGAATGTTTACATTGTTCTTTGTAATGTATTTTTGGCTTACAAGTTTGACAGTTTTTCCGCTTACTTTTCCTTCTACACCTTCTCCTTTCATTACTTTGAAGTCTGTTGCTTTAACATCTTCAGCGCCAATCTGTTTTGCTTTGGCAATTATTCCTTTAGCTATTGGATGTTCTGAATTCTTTTCAAGTGATGAGGCTAACTCAATTATTTGCTTTTCATTGTGGCTTTTGTCAAATATTGCAATTGCAGCGACTCCAAATTTTCCTTCGGTTAATGTTCCTGTTTTATCAAATATAATTGTTGATATTTTTCTTGAGTTTTCAAATGCTGTTCTGTTCCTTATCAATAAACCATTCTTAGCAGACAATGAAGTAGAGACAGCGCTTACCAAAGGAATAGCTAATCCCAGAGCATGAGGACATGCAATAACCATGACTGTAACCATCCTTTCTATGGCAAAGGCTGTGTCAATACCATAAATAATCCAAAAGGCAAACGTGCCCACGCCTGTTGTTACTGCAACGATAGACAGCCATTTCGCTGCAACATCAGCCAGCCTTTGTGTTTTAGATTTTGATGCCTGAGCATCTTTAACAAGATTGATGACTTTATTAAGATAAGATTCTTCCCCCGTGCCTTCAACCGTAACTTCCAGAATTCCATCTCCATTGATAGAGCCACCTATAACCTTATCATCCTTCTTTTTCTGGACAGGTTTTGATTCCCCAGTAAGCATTGACTCATCAAGATAGCTATTT
This sequence comes from bacterium, assembly GCA_030699685.1. Lineage (GTDB taxonomy): Bacteria > Patescibacteriota > Patescibacteriia > JAHIZJ01 > JAHIZJ01 > JAUYLJ01. The sequence continues at coordinate 40,034 of JAUYLJ010000007.1, forward strand.
CCTTTTACAATAATACCGTCAGTGGGAACTTTCTCTCCTGCCTTGACAAGAATAATATTTCCTTTTTTCAGCTCAGAAATTTTAACATCTATTGTTTTTCCATTTTGAATTAAATGAGCAGTATCTGGCAATAACTGAGCTAATTTTTCCAAGGCCTTCGATGCTCCTAAAACAGATTTCATTTCAATCCAATGTCCAAGAAGCATCACATCAATAAGTGTGGCTAATTCCCAGAAGAAAAACTTCCCCCGTAATCCGAATACGACAGCAGTGCTATAAATGTAAGCGACAAAAATAGCCAACGCTATTAATGTCATCATGCCTGGCTGTTTCTTTTTTAGCTCTTCAAAAATGCCTTTAAGAAATGGCCATCCTCCGTAAAAGAATATGAAGCTTGATAATATCCATAAAACATATTTATCTCCTGCAAAACTGTAACTTATGCCAAGAAACTGCTGTATCAATGGGGACAAAAGGAGAATAGGGATTGTGACAATGATTGAGACTAAAAATCTTTTTTTGAAGTCTCTTACCATGTGCTTGTGATGCTCTGAGTGGTCATATTTTTTGTGCATTGATTGACTATGATCAGATGATTTGTCATCCTCTATTTTGCTAAGTTTAGCACCGTCCATAGTGCACTTTCCTGGCTTGTCATATTCCATTCCGCATTTTGGACATTTGTATTTATTCATATTAGCCACCATTTATAAATTAAAAGTTATAATCATTGTATTAGTACTGTTTTTAATAAACACATTTTATAACGAAGTGGAGAGAACATATTATTAACCCCCTCATTTCTTATTCTCCGTTAGAAAAATATTTTTTGTGTTGCGTATAGCGTTTGTGTCTCATATGCTGTGTCGCGGAAGTGCATGGCAGATATACGCTGTTGTGCGTTGATTTAGCTTTTCTTCCATTGACATTTTAGTGTAGCTGTGTCAACCTCTTCACAAGTGGTTTTAGTCCTTCTAGTTGATCATTCCTAAGGAGGGTGTTTCGTATGCCAAAACTCAACATGTCTATTCGGCATCAGCTTCCGCGAGAGGAAGCGCTTACCCGCATCCAGCGGTTGCTGGGCGAGGTGAAGAGAGAACAAGGTGACAAGATTAGTGATCTGCACGAACAATGGAGCGGCAACGCCGGTAACTTCAGCTTCAAGGCGGCGGGTTTCTCGGTTTCCGGTACTCTGGAGGTGACTTCTTCGGAAGTCAGGTTGAACGGCAATCTCCCGTTCGCAGCCAACTTTTTCAAGGGCAAGATCGAAAACACGATTCGTCAGCGGGCCCAGCAGCTACTGGCTTGAAGTTCTCTAGACCATCCCGTGAGGGTCCTGCACATCGGACCCTATTTTTTTTAAAGACGAATTGGCGCACAACGTTTGCGTATCATCTGCTGTGTCGCAGTAGCGCATGGCAGATATACACTGTTCAAAATATTTTCTTCAAATTCACAAAATGGGCTTTGATCTCGCAATTTTCCATACTGCCAATGTGCTGTATCCGATAGAAAGAATTGCAAGTAAAATGACAATCGCTAGAGTATTAATACCGACTGGAAGTTTTAATGGTGCAGATATTAATAGTCCTATGCTTACCACAATGGTGACGGCTAGGAGAACAATTGAGGATTTTAGCATTGAATAGATTCTATTTTTTAGCCTGATATTACTTTCGAGAAGGTCGGCCATCCTATTGCTCCATCTTTTTCTTTCATCATGGTCTAGTCTTACGCCGTTATCCATATTAAAAGAGCCTTGTTCCTGCATCGTAAGTATTCTCACGCCTTCGAGTTGTTGGTAGAGTTCTACAATACCATTTCTATCAAAGACCTCCTCTGCATTATCAGTCACGATTCTTTTGTATTCACCAAGTATTTCCTCTTCCGACTTGTCAATAAACTCATCTGGCGCCCTTGCTCCTATACGCCAGAGCTGAACTATGCGCACCACCCTACCACGATAATTATCGATGGCCGTTTGCACTTTATCGAGCTTAAACACTACGAATGTGCCTCCTAATGCAAGTATAGCAGCGCATGTTTGTGAAATAGTGCTCAAGGTATAGAACCATGTACTTGATTCAGTGAAATTCATATTATTGAGAAAATATTTTGAATGGCGTACAACGTTTGCGTCTCATCCGAAGTATTCAATATTTCGGATAGACGCTGTTGTGTGGAGTTGACCGGCTACTTCTTCAGGCATTCATTTAGAAGTTCTGGAAATTCGACGGTTCCTAAGTCGTCAAGACAAAAATGCCCTTTATTAGCAAATTCTCGATATGTCACCTGATCAATGTTTTCTCGAATTAGAGCGACTGTTTTTAGAATACTTCCATCATCATTTGTTGAGTAAAAAACAGTAACACCGCTGGTCCGTGAAACAAGACCCCGATCCATTGAAAAGTCAAAGAAATCTGCTGTGTCAGAGCGAGGGTTATTGGAAGGGTTCGTCCAGGGTGCAACGAGGATTACCTTACCGACACGGAGATCTGGATGTTCGCTGAGATATCGGATAAGAAAACCACCGCCACAGCTGTGTCCAACGAGCATTGTTTCAGCAGTCAGCTCAAAACGCTCCAACTCTTTTTTCCATACAGTATAGCGTGGTTGCCACGGTGTTGGGATTTCGAGTGCGACGGTAAAAATATCCTTGAGTATCAATTGCTTTGAAAGCCAAGGAAACCAATGATCGTTACTATTCGTTGGGCGCGCCGGATCGTAATATTCGTCTTGATCAGGTCGTCCGGGGATTAAAATCGCGTTTCTCATAAACTTAGATGATGTTGGTAGCCGGTCAATTTCACACAACTCGTTTTTTAGCGAACCAGTCTCACCTCTACCCACCATAGTTGCATGAAAAACAGAATAAGGCCAGAACATATGTCATTCCGCTGAAAAGGCTCAATTACGCTAACCTATATTGACAGTTAGCCTCCATCCGGCTACCCTGGAATCCCGCATGTTGCCTTTGACATGCTTATTCAGCTCGCTTCCGCGTGCTTTTGTTCCCGGCTGACCTACTCAGTCGGGATTTTTTATTTTTGGAGAGATGCTTAATAAAAGCTTGTCCGTAGGGAGTAAATCCAGCCTTGGTATAAAAGGCGTGAGCGCGTTTCAGCTCAGCACTGGATTCGAGACGTATCGAATCAATATTTTCTTTACGCGCCCATTGTATTGCCGCGGCCAGCAGTCGTTGCGAAACACCCTTGCCTTGCCGGGATTTTTTGACGAACATTTCTTCAATCTCCGCGCAATACCCGCCCTTTCTTATCTGGGGAATTTTGTAGATGGTCAGTATGCCGATGTAGCTATTTTTTTCTTGCGCTAAAAAGATGGCCGAATCAGGCGAGGCAAGAACGTGATCAAAAAGTTCTCCGCCTTTCTTCTGAGCGGATGTTGAAACGAATTTCTTCCCCGGTTCAATGATGGCCATACAAGCCGCACGGAAATCATCAAGCAACCGGAGGACGTGTTTTTTATGAGAGCTTTTGGCTCGCAATATTCTCATCTTCTTCAAACAGCGAGAGTGGCGCCCTTCACCTTCAGTTTCAGGAAATGCGAGGCGCAGCTCATGCAGGGGTCATAGGCGCGGATAAGTTTTTCCAGCTCGAGCTGAAGCGAGTCTTTGGTCGGATTTTCCGGAAGCATTGTTTCAATCAGCCGAGCCATGTCCTGCTCGATGTTGATCTGGTTCTGGCCGGTAGGGACGATGATGTCGCCTTCGACGACGTTGCCGGCGGTGTTGATGGTGACTTTGTGATAGAGCGTGCCGCGCGGCGCTTCAATCACGCCGATTCCGGTGCCTTCTTTTTTCGTCGGCTCGACCAGCGGCTCTTTGGTAAACTTCGTGTTTTGGAGGATATCGACGGCTTGGTCAAGACAATGCAGAATCTCGACGGCCTGGGCGAGGTTGTTGTGATAGATGTTGGTTGAGGGAAAGAGCTCCAGCGTTTGTTTGAGCGTTTCCTTGGTTTTAGGATGCAGCGTGTCTTTGGCCAGGTTGATCCGAGCCAAAGCGCCGACCATATACGACTTGCCTTTGTGTTTGTAGCCCGAAGCGTGGGAATAGGGGATGATCACGTGTTCCAGATGATCGCGGTAGTCTTTTTCCCGGATAAAATCTCCCGCGTCGCTGATAATATGGCCGTTCAGATAGCTAAAGGGTTTGGCTACCAGAGCCATAAAGGATGTTTGCCGGTCGAAGCTGAAATCAGATTCCTCGAAGAGCTTGACCGTTCGCAGCACGGCCGGGCGCACTGACTCCAGTTTATTGATTGCTTCTTCTGTCTCGGCCTCAGTCGGCACTTTCATGAAACCGCCGACCATCGGGTTCATTCCATGGACGCTGCGTCCGGCGATGATGATGGAGAGATAATTGCCGGCGGCTTTGATGGCGAAGGCGTCGTGAAGAATCTGGTGCTGTGCTGGATCATTTTCATCAAAATCAAAAAACGCGTCCTTGCCGAACATGTCGGGCAGGGCGAAGAGATACAGATGAAGGGCGTGATCGCGTATGTTCAGCCCGTACATCGTCAGGTGCTTCATCAGTACAGACTGCTCGGAGGGGACGATACCTAGCGCGTCTTCGCAAGCTTCGATGCTGCAAGTGAGGTGGGCGTTAGAACAGGTGCCGCAGATACGGGCCAGCAGAGAGGGCAGGGCTTTGGCTGCTTTGCCGCGCATGGCCTGGGTGTAAAAACGCTTGTACTCCGAAATCCCGAATTGGCAGCGGGTGACTTTCCCTTTTTTTACCTCAACGTCAAGAGTGGCCGAACCTTCGACTTTGGTAATTTCTCTTTTGAGTGTCAGGTCGACGAGGTGCATCAGGCGACAATGTTAAACTGCTTTAGGGCGCCGTTCAGCGTCTCAAGAAACTTTGCCTCGTTCATTGGGCAGCCGGGAACGTTGACGTCCACCGTGATCGCTTCAGAAAGCTTGAGAGCTTTCGGAAGATAGTTGAACTTTTTCAGCAGGGGCTGAATCTCTTCCTGGCGGGCCGGATCAAATATATTGTGCTGGGCCGACGGCATGCCGATCACGGCGCAGGCGCCAATGGCCACAACCACGGTTGCGAGCTCCCGAATCTGTTTGACCGTGTCGACATGTTCCTGCGCGGCCAGCGCTCCTTCAATAAAAGCGACATCCATTTCGTCCAGCGTATTTTTCGTCTGGAGCACCCGGGCATGACGAACATCGAGCAAGGGTTTCCACTCCTGCCAATGATCATTAAGCAATTCGGTGAACATTATCGTGCTGTCCTCGCAGCAGCTGAAAGAAAACCAGCCGATCCGGAGCTTTTTCCCGGTCGGTTTCAGCGTTGGAGCGTGTTCAATTCCCGTTTGTTTCATTACCGTTAGTATATCAAATTTTACCCGGCGGGAAAAGAAAAAGCCCAAGTCCATCAGTCGCTTGGGCGGAGCCAGGACCAGCTGTCCGGGAGCGGGTGATCTGGCAGCGGAACTTGGTCGAGCAGCCAGTTGATTCCCTGGTCGCTGGCCAAAGCGGGCAGCTTGGCCTGAGACAGGATGGAGGAAACGAAGAGTCGATCGTCTTTCTTTCGAAGCAATTGATCGACGAAGTGGCGGATGTCCGGATACCGCTCGGGCCGTTGGGCGTGCTGGATCCGGAGAGCTTCGTTCAGACTAACTGCCTGCGCGGTAAAACCGAATGTGCTGCAAATCATTTACAGAATCCCTTCTTGGTTCAGAGCGGCGTACCGACGAGATTGGCGAGCAGTGGAAAAACGGTCAGATCAATGCAATCAAGCTCGCCAAAGCCTTTCAGGAACAGGCGGTTCGGGTCGGAGTTCAGTATCAGGCATTGAAGCCGCATCTCGCCGGGATTCAATCCTTGTCCCAGTTCGTGCGTCTCAACCAGCTGAAAGTGGAGCCGATGCTCCCTATCCCTTTCCAGCTCACTTATCATCATGGACGCTTCAAGCGCGATTGATTGCAGAGCGCGCTCTGTAGGAATCGTTCTCAATCCTGACAAAGCGAACCGGACTACTCCTTCTTGTACGAAGTATCGTACACTGATGTTGTAGCGCCGCAGACAAAAAGTCTCAAACTCAGCAGTAGCCATCCCTTTCCCCCCGGGTATTTCCCCCTATCGACGTGAATGAGCCACGACAAAAAACGTGACGCCAGTATACTGTCAAAAGCGTGTGTTGTCAATATTGTATGAATCTCGGCATCAAGCCCGGTCCATCCGGAAGGTCTTCCAGGCCAGGACAAAAGACACCACGATCCAGCCGCCGAGTAACGCGAATTGATACGGAAAATCCGTCAGCGGAGAACCGTTGATCGAGATGCCGCGCAACACTTTCAAGAGCGATGTCAGGGGCAGGAAATCAACAATTCGCTCCATCCAGCCTGGGAGCATGTCGGGGGAGAAAAACACTCCGGACAAAAACATCATCGGCGTGGTGAAAGCGTTGGACATGGCTTCAGCCGTGTTGACTGTTTTGGACATGCCGGCGATGAAGAAACCGATATTGAGAAAAACGATGGTGCCGACCAGCGTTACCAGGATGAGATAAAAGTAGCTGCCGTAGACCTGGATACCGAAGAATATTCTGCCCACTCCCAGAATCAGCGCGATTTGCATAAATGACAGGAAGAGATAGGAGCCCACCTCAGCCATCAGGAAACTTTGGACTTTCACCGGAGTGGCCATCAAGCGCTTGAGGATCTTGCGTTCACGATAGCGGGTGATTCCGACCGCGATGCCGATGATGGCTGAAAACATTATCGCCATGCCCAGGACGCCAGGCATCAGAAAATCCAGGTATTTTACTTCCTGTCCCTGCACGCCCTCCGTCTCGATCGTGAAGAGTCTGGGCGCGGAAGCAATTTGAAGGTTGAGCTCGTTCAAGAACTGATTGAGCACGCTGACAATGATCGCGCTTTGTTGATTTGTTTCGTCCAGGGTAACTGAGAACACGCTTGGTTCCGGCGCGGCGCCTTCAACGCCCTCAAACTGTCCGTAGCTCGCGGGAATGGTGATGATTCCGTCCAGATCCCCGTCCTTGAGAGTTTCCAGCGCTTCTTCGCGTGAAGCTATCTCCGTCTCGGTGAAAATTTCCAAATCCAGCATTTGAAACTTGAGCTGCTCTGACTGCTCCGATTGCGCCTCATCAATGATGGCGATGGAAAAATTTGTCGGGGCGTCGAAATTAAACAAACCAAAAATAACCAGGAAGAGAAGGGGAAAGGCGAGCGACCAGAACAAGGCCTGTTTGTCGCGAAACAGCATTTTGATGTTGGCCCGCCAAAGTTTGAAGGTGACGTTATTCACGCAGCGTGCTTCCCGTTAAATGTAAAAACACGTCTTCAAGATTGGCGCGGACGATTTCTACGCTCCGAATCCGATTATTGTTCTGTTCCGCCCACTGAATCAAAGGAGGCAGTGAAACCGAAGCGTGCGAAATTTTTAAACGATATACGCCCTCGCCGTTTTTATTGCTCTCCAGCACTCCTTCAATGCCATTAAACGTTTCAGCGCTGACGTCCTTTTCCAGACGGAATGACAGGTTGGCGGTGGCTTCAAGATCGCTGATCAGCTTCTCCGGAGTATCGAGGGCGATGACCTTGCCGTGGTCGATGATGCCGATCCGGTCACAAAGCACTTCAGCTTCTTCCATATAGTGGGTTGTCAGCACGACGGTTTTGCCTTGAGAATTGATTTTGCTGATAAATTGCCACATATGGCGCCGAGCCTGGGGATCAAGTCCGGTAGTCGGTTCGTCCAAGAAGACGATTTCAGGGTTATTAACCAGGCTGACCGCGATGGAAAAGCGCTGCTGCTGCCCGCCGGACAGTTCTTTCACCAAGGATTTTTTCTTCTCGGTTAAATCGACAATTGTCAGCAGTTCATCAGGATCGGCTTGCTCAGGATAAAAATTGCCGAAAAGAGTGAGAACTTCACCCAGATTGAGATAATCATAAAACGAAGAAGACTGGAGCTGCACGCCGATTCGCTGTTTCACTTTCTGCACCTCTTTCAGTGAGTCAAAACCCAGAACCGCGGTACGGCCTTTGCTTGGTTTCTGGAGACCTTCTATGATTTCAAGTGTGGTGGTTTTTCCAGCGCCATTCGGTCCCAGCAACCCGAATATTTCTCCTTTTTCTATGGCAAAAGAAATATCATCCACAGCGGTCAAGGTTTCGCCGTCGGGCAGAGGGAATTGCTTGGTGAGATTATGGACTTCTATGACAGACATTGATGGTGAGTATAGCACTGGATTTGTAGCTTGAAAAGCATTACCGTGCGCGCGAGGCTGTACATTGTTTTTTTGCAAAATATATGCTATACTCATATCACGTTGGAGGAAAAATTAATAAAAGAATACATGAGTTTTAGATCGAAACGCAGCGCGATTATCCTGTCTATCGCGGTTTTTGCAGTATTTGGGTCATTGCTTCCGGCCGCTATTCAGGCCGCGTATGGCGATACCAGCACCTTCATGGGACGAAGCTATACCGGCGATGGAGGAGACGAGCTCGATGGGTATCTCGACATGCCGATGGGCTTCACGGTCTCATCGGATGGCACGTTTTATATTGCCGATTCGGTCAATACAGTCGTGCGAAAAATAAGCCCCTCCGGCACACTTTCCACATATGCCGGGACGGGTGAATACGGCTTGATCAACGGCTCGCGCCAGCTTACCCAGTGGGGAGAGCCGGAAGCAATTGCGCGTGACGCTTCGGATGGAGCGCTCTACATCGCCGATACGGCAAATAATGTCATCCGCAAGATCTTTAATAATGAAGTGACCACCCTAACTATTTCCGGTGATACCGCTTTGCTCACACCGAAGGGTATTCACGTAAGCGGTGATACTCTCTATATCGCTGACACGGGCAACAATCGTATTGTGAGTGTCTCTAAAACCGGCGGAAGCATGATGGTGCTGGCAACCGGACTCTCGACACCGTTGAAGCTGGTAAAAGAAGGCGACTTCCTTTATGTGGCCGACTTCACTTCGGGCAACATCGTCAAGGTCAATGTTCCCGCCAAATCAAAAACTGTTTTGGCCGATGATTTCACCGAGCCACGGGCGGTGGCCATATACAATGACAATCTGTATGTTGCCGCCGGCGAAAATGGCGTGTGGAACGAGATTTGGCGCGTAGCCCTTTCAAGCGGCGCTAAAACAGAACTGGCTATTCGTCGGGAAACGACCCTGCTTAACAATGCTTCTGATATGCTGATCAAGGAAGAAAGTGGCGCGCCCTATATCTATCAGCTGCATGGCGGTGGTTCGACAATCTGGAAATTTGATATCAATGGTCAGAATGAAGAGCAAGTCGCCGGTAAGAACCGCTTTGGTGACGAAATGGGAGCACGGGCCAGCGCCCTGTTGGGACGGCCTCAAGCGCTCGTTGCTTCGCCCAATGGCAAGAAAATATACATCGCTTACGCTCAAGGCAATAAAATCGCCGAATATTCGACTTCGACTGGCTTGGTGCGCGTAGTGGCTGGCTTCCTTCGCGACAGCTACACGGAAGGGACAGGCGAAGAAGCTCGGTTCAGCGATGTGGTCAGTATGGTTATCTCGCTAGACGGTAAAACACTCTACTTGGCTGACAGAAATAATAACCGAATCCGCACGCTGAATGTTGAAACCGGCGCCTCCGACTACCTGACAGGCGCTGGTAACATCAACTCCACTGGAAATACCGATAACGGCTATCAAGAAGGTGGCCCCTGTGCCGATGAATTGGACACTGGAGTATCTGGCTGTGCGTATTTCAATAGACCGACAGGCATCGCGTTAACCGGTGACGGGAAAACGCTCTATATCGCTGACGGCAGCAACAATAGAATTCGCAAAGTGACGGTGGCTACGGGCCAAACCTCTTTGGTCGCTGGTTCGGGTGTAGCGGGGCTTGCGAACGGTACTGGCGCGGCGGCAAAGTTTAACGGACCCTACACGGTCGCGTTGTCGGCTGATAATTCGAAGCTGTATGTCGCGGATAAATACAATCACGCCATTCGGGAAATAAATCTCTCAAACAATTCTGTCAGCACGTTGGTCGGAACAGGATCCATTGGATATCGGGAGGGCGACTTTGCTACCGCGGTACTGGCCATCCCAGAGTACATTCAGCGGGGGCCTGACGGAAATCTCTATTTGAGCGAGGCGGGCAGTCTGCGTGTACGCAAACTTGATTTGAACAGCCGAACAAGCTCTCTGGCCTCCGGCAACGGAAGCCGCGGACAGCATAATGGCAGCAGCGCTGCCGCCGAATGGAACGCACCCAAAGGCATGGCCTTTCTCGGTCAATCGCTGTTGGTAGCTGATTTCCGCAATGATCTTATCCGTTCCATCGATCTTGGTAATACCATCCCTGGTCCGCTAGACACAATTCGCGAAGCTAAACAGCAGTTCATGGCGTATAGCCCCTCGCTTCGAGGAGGCTACTTCGTCACCGCCGGCGATGTTACCGGCGGCCCGAAAGAGGAGATAATTATGGGCACCGGCCCGGGCTTCGGACCGCATGTTCAGGTCTTCAATACCTCAGGCACGGCCTATACCTCGTTCTTTGCCTACGCTGAGCATCTTCGCTCCGGTGTGCGCGTCGCTACCGGTGACGTCGATGGAGATGGGCGTGAAGAGATCATCACTGCCGCCGGACCGGGTGGCCGGCCGCACATCAGGATATTTAACGGAGACGGCACGCTGAAAAGTTCAGGCTTCTTCGCCTTGGACGGTGAGTTTAAAGGCGGGGTCTTCATTGCTTCAGGCGACGTCAATGGTGACGGAAAAGCCGAAATTATAGTCACTGCCGGCAAGGGAGGCGGTCCGCAGGTGACCGTTCATCGCGCGGATGGCTCAATGATCGCCAATTTCTTCGCCTATGACGCCACCTTTCGTGGCGGTATCGCGGTTGCCGTTCTCGACACCAACAACGACGGCAAGGATGAAATATTGACCGGACCGGAATCAGGCGCTCCGCATATCCAGACCTTCTCAGTGGAAAAAAACTCCGTTCGCCGCCTCAACCCCGGCTTCTACGCTTTCAGTCCCGATTATAGAGGAGGAGTTAGTCTGGTTGGAGGCGATTATGACGGAGACGGCCGGGATGAAATAATCGTCGGCGTTGGAGAAAATGCTGAGCCTCATGTCAAAGTCTACAACAAAACCGGTTCAATCCTGATTGATGAATTTCGCCCCTACGCGCGTGCGGTGACAGGAGGGGTGAATGTTTCAGCCGGTGATGTCGATGCTGACGGTATCGATGAGGTGCTCGTGGTTCCGCGATCGGGCGGTGGCCCGCAGGTTCGCGTAATCGAGCCTGAAAACTAGGTTTTCAAAGAAAAAAACTGACCGGCGCCCCCCATTCGTATGACGGGGGGCGTCTTTGGGCACTTTCCCCTATGCCTTCTGAAGGCATAGGGGTTGTTGACAGAAAATATTGACTATTGTATTCTTTTTCTTGGATATCACATATATCCCAGATGTCAGGAATTTGTCTAGAATCAGGCGTTTTTATGAAGATTCTTTTCAAGATGTCTTGACAAAGAATTTTTATTTTAAGAAATGCAGCAAAAGCAAAGAAGAAGGAAAAGAAACGTAGGTAATAAAGGCGGTCAAGCAAGAGAAGAGCGTAAGCCGCCAAAAGTAAAAGAAGGGTTTGTTCAAGCCAGCGGAGTTGTAGATGAATTGTTGCCGAACGCTACTTTTCGAGTGATCCTGGATACTGGACATGAAGTGTTGGCCCATCTTTCCGGAAAAATGCGGATGTTTCGCATCAAAATACTGCCTGGAGACAAGGTAACCCTGGAAATGACGCCGTATGACCTTAGTAAAGGCAGAATTACTTTTCGACATTAGAAACAACGATGAAAGTCAGAGCCTCTGTCAAAAAAATGTGCAAAGAATGCAAAGTTGTTCGCCGGAAAAAACGGCTGGTCGTACTCTGCAAGACCCCGAAGCATAAACAACGTCAAGGATAACTTATGGCCGTTGCGAGAATAGTGGGAGTAGTCATCCCGCCAGAAAAAAGAGTTGAAATCGCCCTGACATACGTCTATGGGGTAGGCCGGGTTATGGCCAAGAAACTCTTAGCCGAAACGGGAATCGACTCGAGCATTCGTTCAAAAGACTTGAGCGAAGAGCAGATTAAGATGCTCAATACATGGTTAGAAAAAAATATTCGAACCGAGGGCGATCTTCGCCGAGAGCGGCTGCAAAGCATCAAACGGTTGAAAGAAATCGGCAGTTATCGCGGCTCGAGGCACAGCCGTGGGTTGCCGGCACGAGGACAACGGACAAAGACCAATAATCGTACTGTTCGCGGCAATATTCGCAGAACCATGGGTTCAGGAAGAAGAGCGTCGGCAGAAAAGACATAATCACATTTCCAATGGCCGAAGAGAAGACAACAACTCCCGCCGCTTCTGAAGCAGCGGCTCCAGCAGACAAGAAAAACACTGACAAGAAGCGCCAGTCTGCTTCCTATCGGAAGAAAAAGAAGATCAAAAAATTCGTAACGAAAGCAATAGTACACATTCACTCAACGTATAACAATACTATCGTTACCTTTGCTGAACCCGAAGGCCAGGTGTTGGGATGGGCCTCGGCTGGACAATGCGGATTCGCGGGCCCCAAGAAATCAACGCCGTTCGCCGCCGGAGTAATTGTCAGAAACGTTATTGAAAAAGTCCGCGACTACGGGGTAAAAGAAGTCGACGTCAGGGTAAAAGGCGTTGGCTCAGGCCGGGAAGCGGCGATTCGCGCTCTCAACGCCCAAGGCCTCAATATCAATTCAATCAAAGACGTCACGCCGATCCCGCACAACGGGCCTCGGCCCCGCAAAGCACGGCGGGTGTAACGAACTATCATATGGGCAGAAGTCTTGAACCAAAATGCAAACAATGCCGGCGAGCCGGTGAGAAACTCTTTCTCAAAGGAGAGAAATGTTTCACGAACAAATGTCCAATCGTGCGCCGGAATTATCCTCCTGGAGTGCACGGTGTGAACTCCCGCCGACGCTTGTCGAATTATGGATTGCAGCTTCAAGAGAAGCAGAAAGCAAAGAGGCTCTATCGCTTGGGAGAAACGCAATTCTATAACTATTACGCCAAGGCTGTAAAAGGAGAGGGCGAAACCGCTGAAAACCTGGGACGCATGTTGGAACGCCGGCTGGATAACGTGGTTTTCAGACTTGGTCTCGGTATCTCCAGAGACCAGGCCCGACAACTGGTAAACCATGGCCATTTTCAAGTAAACGGCCGGTCGATGACTATCCCTTCGTACCAGGTGAAGGTTGGGGACACGATCAGCGTGAAGCAATCCAAGAGAGAAGACACCCCAATCCGAGAGACGCTGAAAAAAACAGAAAAGCTGGATATACCAGCCTGGCTGAAGCGCGACCAGGCTGACATGACCGGCACAGTGACCAGTCTGCCAAGCGCTGACGAGCTGCAGCAGAACTTCCAGCCGCAGCTGATTATCGAATACTACTCACGTTAATTTTCTTTTTTCTTTAAATCGGGAGAACGAATATGGAACCAATTTTACTGCCCAACAGTATCAATGTCGAAACAGGCGACGAGAATCAAGGAATTTTTACTATTGAGCCGTGCTATCCCGGCTATGGAACCACTCTGGGAAACGCTCTTCGGCGAGTTCTTCTTTCCTCGCTTGACGGTTCGGCGATTACGGCAGTTAAAATAAAGGGCGCAAGTCATGAATTTTCTGCCATCCCGGGAGTAAAAGAAGACGTGGTTGATATCATACTAAATCTGAAAAGCGTCAAAATTAAATGTCATTCTGACGAGCCGGTTACGGTCACCATAAAAGAAAAAGGGGAGAAAAAGGTAACGGCAAAAAGCATCAAAACCAGCAATGACGTGGAAGTGGCCAACGGCGATCAGCTGATTGCCACACTGACTGACGCTTCCACCGAATTTGAAATGGAACTGACGGTGGAGCGGGGTCGGGGCTACATGCCGGTGGAAAATAGAGAAAAGGAAAATCGTGATATCGGCATGATTGCCATTGACGCTGTCTATACTCCGGTGCGAAACGTCAACTTTGAGGTGGAAAACGTTCGCGTCGGCCAGATGACGAATTTTGATAAACTAACATTGGACGTCATCACTGACGGGACTATGACCCCGGAGGAAGCGGTGTCAAAGGCCGCTGAAATTCTCCGTGATCATTTTGTCAGCATTGCCGACGCGATCGATGTCGGTGACGGGAAGAAAGAAAAGGAAGAGGTATCTGAGAAAAAGAGCGCCAAATCCGCTGAGGCTGCCGAACCGAAGAAGAAAGCGGGTCGCCCGAAAAAATCAGAGGCCAAGGAAAAGAAGTCCGAAGAAGCCGAATAATATTACCGTTGCTACGACATGCGTCACCGCCATACCACAAAAACTTTTGACCGACCCGCGTCGCAGCGTGCCATGCTACGGCGTAACCTGGCGGTAAGTTTGATACAGCACGAGCGGATCACAACGACCGTGGCAAAAGCCAAGTGGCTCAGACCTTTTGTGGAGCGCTTGGTCACCAAAGGCAAGGCTCAAAACTTGGCCACGCGCCGGCTCTTGCTCCAACGTCTCAATAACAAATCAGCAGTCCGGAAATTGGTCAACGACCTGGCAAACCGGTTCAAAGCGCGCCAAGGCGGCTACCTTCGTATCACCAAGTCCGGATCACGAAAGGGTGATGGCGCCGAACAGGCCATCATTGAATTCGTAGACCGTCGCCAGGAGGCGGAAGTCAAGGTCGAATCAAAGAAATCAGCCAATTCCAAGTCCGATAAACCATCAAGCGATGCCAACAAAGACTCCAAGAAAAAATAACCTGGAAACAGAAGAGCATGTTTTGGATGCCAGCACTGTTTCGTTTGGGAGATTGGCTACGCGCGCTGCCGAGCTGCTTCAGGGAAAACACAGGGTTGATTACGCGCCGAATATTGATTTTCCTGTGACGGTGCGGGTTGAAAACATCAAGCAAATCAAAATTAGCGGCCGGAAGACCGAGCAAAAACTTTACTACCGATACACGGGATATCCCGGCGGGCTGAAAACCGTGGCCATGTCAGAATACCTGGCTAAAGAAAAACCACGGGTGATTTTTTCTAAGGCGGTACAAAACATGCTGCCGAAAAACCGTCTGCGCGATCGCCGTATGCGCCGACTTATATTTTCTGAATAGAAAGACTATGACTACCAGCGCCAAATCTTCCACAACGAAATCAGTGACCGCGAAAGCCAAGGCTCCGCGAAAGCGCGGCCGGCCAAAGAAGTCAGAGTCGGTGAAGCCCAGCGTCACGCAGAAACAGCCGGTTCGCAAAGAAATCGGCGATGATTCCAAAACCAAGCCTAAACGCAGCACCTATATTTTCGCGGTAGGAAGACGGAAGTCGGCCGTTGCCCGCGTTCGCTATCATAAAAAAGGCGAAGGAAAGTTTATCGTCAATGAAAAGCCTGTTGAGCAATATTTTACCACCCAGGAACTCCAAGGCATTGCCAGACAGCCATTGGCGATCATGGGCGAATCGTTTGACGGGGATGTGACTGTCAAGGTGCGAGGAGGTGGAGTCCGCGGCCAAGCAGAAAGCGTGCGACATGGTTTGGCGCGCGCGCTGCTTCAGGTGGATAAAGAATTCCGCGCTCCGCTGAAAAAGGCCGGGATGCTCAAGCGCGACGCCAGAGTGAAAGAACGGAAGAAATACGGCCTGAAGAGGGCGCGCCGGGCTCCGCAGTGGCAAAAAAGGTAATTCACAATTTCAAAATGTAAAATGTAAAGCTGTTTCGTTTTCTTCATTTTACATTCTTCACTTTACATTCTACATTTGATCTGTGGCTGCAAGCTTTCACCCAGATAGGATAGCCAGAAATACGTCGTACTTGACGCTGGCTTTGGCGTTTCAAAAAGTTCTCTCCTTCGCGTATTTCGTCTACATCTCCCGAGCGGTTGGCCATGAGGATATCGGCAAGTACTTGTTCGCGTTATCGCTGACTACCATTTTCGGGATATTCATCGATATCGGCCTGAGCCCCATTCTCACCAGGGAGATCGCCAAAGACAGGGAAAAAACGCATATCTTCCTTAACACCGCCACCACGCTGAAAATACTCACGGCTATTTTCGCTTATGGGGCGGTTTTCGCGATTATTAATATTTTGGACTATCCAGAGTTGACGCGGCATCTCGTATATATCGCCGGGTTCATTATGATTCTTGACTCGTTTACGCTCAGTTTCTACGCCGTGTTCCGCGGATACCAGCTCTTAAAGTACGAATCCACCGGGGTGATTTTGAACAAAATCGTGGTCATCGGAGTAGGCGCGAGCGCCTTGCTGGCAGGGAAGGGCGTAACCTGGCTGGTGCTGGCCATATTTGCCGGAAGTTTTTTCAATGTTTTATACACCCTAGTTTTGCTCCTTTGGAAGGTGCGATGGCGGCCGCGTTGGCACTTGAATTTTACGGTGTTGCGCGCGCTATTAAGGCTGGCACTGCCTTTCGCTATTGCCAGCATCTTTATCACGGTATTTGGCTATGTCGATACAGTACTTCTGAACATCCTTGGAGGCGAGAGAGGCGACAGCTATACCGGCTGGTACGGAACGGCCTATAAATTAACCTACGCGTTCCAATTTATTCCCATTGCCGTGGCGGCGGCGGTGTTTCCGGCCATGAGCTCGTATTTCGTCTCCTCAAAAGAGCTGTTGGCCCGGACTTTTGATCGGGCGATGTATTATTTGCTGATTATCTCTGTCCCCATCGCTTTTGGAGTGATCGCTATTGCCGATAAGCTGATCATGACCATCTGGGGAGAAGCATTTGAAGCGTCAATCCTGCCACTGCAAATATTGATCGTCAGTTTGGTTTTCCTTTTCGCCAATTACCCCGTGGGTTCGCTTTTGAACGCGTGCAATCGCCAGACACGCAATACGGTCAATATTGGCGTTACCATGGTTGTCAGTGTTGTTTTGAACCTGGCACTGATTCCCAAATATACATTTATCGGCACGAGCATTGCCTCGTTGATTTCCATCATCGTCATGTTTGCGCTTGGGTTCTATGTGGTCGGGCAGATCATCCGATACGATAAGAAATTTCTGGTGAAGACCTTAGCGAAGACGCTCATATCGGCTGTTATTATGTTCGCTATCATGTTGTTGCTGAAAGGCGCGCTCTCCCTCTTTCTGCTCATCCCCGTTGGGGTGGTCGTATATTTCTTGCTTTTGTTCCTATTGAGAGGATTTGGCCAACGGGAATACATGCGTATTTACCGGGCAATTATGAATCGTTTGTCATGAAGCGAACGCTTTTTGTCACGCTTGATTTTCCTCCTCGACGCGGAGGCGTGGCGCGCTATTATGACAATTTGGTAAAAGGATTTCCGGCTGAGGACCTGGTGGTGCTCGCGCCCCCGGAAGCCGGGTCCGAACAGTGGGACGCGAAGCAGTCCTACAAGATTATCAGAGCGAAGCTGGTTTCCCGCATCCCTTGGATTTGGCCGAGATGGCTTCCGACTGTTTTCTTGCTGCTGAGGATTATTGACGAAGAAAAGATTCAGTCAATCCATGTTGGCCAGGTTTTACCGTTGGGCACGGCCGCGGCATTTGTCAGCGGGTTGAAGCGACTGCCGTTTTTTATCTACACGCACGGTTTGGATGTCACCTTGCCTCAGGCACAGCCGCGGAAAAAGGGCCTGATGAAAGACGCGCTGAAGCGGGCCAGGCTGCTCTTTGCCAACAGCCTGTACACGAAAAAAGAAATTATTTCGCTTGGATTGCCCGATAGAAAAATTGAAGTCCTCACGCCAGGCTGCGAGATCAACACTGAGATTGATCCTGACCTGGCGCAGAACATCAAGACGAGGTATCAGCTCGAAGGAAGGTGGATATTGCTGACAGTCGGAAGATTGGAAGAACGCAAAGGCCACGATCAGATTATCAGGGCCGTTAGCCGCTTGCGAGCGCTCATCCCTCATCTGACATATTGTATCGTCGGTGAAGGACCGGATGACCAGCGCTTGCGGGCAATAGCCAAAGAGGAAAAGGTGGCCGATCGCGTGGTGTTTGCGGGTTCCGTTGCCGATGAAGAACTGTCTGCTTGGTATTCCTTGGCCAGCGTGTTTATCATGGTGCCAAGAGTTTTAGCCAACCGGGATGTTGAGGGTTTTGGTATTGTGTATTTGGAAGCCGGGGCCTTTGCTTTGCCCGTGATTGGAGGGAGAAGCGGGGGAGTGAGCGAGGCAATACTGGAACGCGAAACCGGATTGCTGGTTGATCCCTACAATGTCCATGAGATAGCGGGCGCGATTGGGAGGCTCCACGAAGAACCTGACTTTGCTACGAAGCTCGGCCAAAAGGGGAAAGAGCGGGTGCGAAGGGATTTTCGCTGGCCGGATCGATCGCGGAGAGTTATTCAGCTGACGGAAAACTCATGAATCCTCCTTACGACATCGTGATGTTCAATATGTCCAGCTTCCAAGAATGGGAAAGCGGCATCGTCAATAGGAATTTTCACGTCTTACGTCATATGC
Organism: bacterium; assembly: GCA_030699685.1. GTDB lineage: Bacteria > Patescibacteriota > Patescibacteriia > JAHIZJ01 > JAHIZJ01 > JAUYLJ01. The sequence continues at coordinate 58,552 of JAUYLJ010000007.1, forward strand.
TCAACCGGCCTGAAGTGGGACGGGTGTTGGCCGTGGACTATATGCCTTTCAACCTGAAACGCGGACTGAAATCGTATCTTGAGTCTCAGGCCTTTGGCGTCAAAGGAAAGACAATCTATCGCGACATGACGAACCGATTAGTGCAGGTGGACGAGTCCAGGATTGGGAGACACGCCGGAAAATTATTCGTGTATTCAACCGTGGATACGATCGTGTCGGAAAACTTTGCTTTGCGCGGTATCAGGCGTGCCATTAAAAAACTTGGTTTTCAGCGTCCGGTGTTATGGTCGTATACTCCGATCTTCGTGGAACCTTTCCGGAATCTTGATGTGAGACTTCGAGTTTTTGACGCGGTGGATGATTGGAGAAACCATTCCGCTTATGAAAAACAGCGAGAAAAACTGGAGCAGAACTACAAAATCATAGGCCGTAAAGCCGATGTTATTTTTACGGTAGCGGAAGATCTTCAGTTGCTTTTTTCCGAGCACGGTCAGGCGCACTGGATACCGAATGGCGTAGATTTCGACCGATGGCAGGGCCAGTTCGACTTTCCAGATGATATGAGAAGTATCCCGGCTCCGGTTGTCGGATATGCCGGCGTGATTCAGGACCGGGTAGACGTCAAACTAATTCACCATCTGGCGGAAAATAATCCCGAAAAGTCTTTTGTGTTTGTGGGAATGGTGTGGCCGGAGATCAGCAAAGGGCAGTTTAGCAACACTAAAAATGTTCACTTTCTTGGTCAGAAAACCTACGACGATTTGCCGAAGTACATATCGCATTTCCATGTTGGAATTATCCCTCACAAAGTTGATCCTTTTACGCAGTCTATGAATCCTCTGAAACTGTATGAATATCTTGCTTGCGGATTGCCGGTTGTCTCCACTCCCGTGGCGGGAATGGAGATGTTTGAAGATTGTGTGAAGATTGCTACTGACCCCGAGTATTTTAGCGAACAAATTGATTCAGCGCTTGATTCTGACACTCCTGAGCAGCGTCTTCGCCGCCGCCGCGCGGTCAAGCCGCATTCCTGGGACTCGCGAATAGAAAAGATGCTTGAGTTGATCAAGCAACAGCCTCAGTCAGTCTAGATTATTTTCCAGTGTATTGGTAAAATCACGTGAGATGTTGAAAGAATCCGACTATGTCATCGTTCGTACCTCGGTCCCGCTTGAACAAGCGGAGGCGGTGCGGCAATCGATGGGTGAGGCGGGAGCTGGTCAGCAAGGCCACTATATTCACTGCAGCAGTAGTTATCGTACGATCGGACGATTCACGCCGGTAGCAGGAGCGCATCCAGCCATTGGCGAAATTGGCAAAAAAGAAGTTGTGGAGGAGGAGGTAATACGCATGCTCTGTCACAAAGACAAAGTGAAAGTCGTAATTGACGCTTTGAAAAAAGCTCATCCCTATGAAGAGCCGGCAATTGACATTTTTCCGCGATTTGACGTAGAGTAAAGGCTCGCCGTACAGGGGTGGACTTGCACTCAGTCGCCGAATGCCGGAGTAGCTCAGGGGTAGAGCAACGGTTTTGTA